>JAFXJY010000033.1 GCA_017531985.1 Bacteroidaceae bacterium | reverse complement strand
CTCGTTTTTTGAGACACCCTCTTGTTGTATCAGTCAGTATGTTGATTAATTTGACTACATATCCTCTATTGAGAGTCCTCTATAAATAAACTCATAGTCCTTGAATGTACCAACTGCTTTGAAGAACAACTCCGATTTGGCTCTTAATACCGCTTCGTCAAAGTTCTTTTCTTGACGTTTAACTTCGATGAATTCTATCTTGTTTTCCAATTCATCTTCGGCAACTATATCTATTTCATTTTCACCCTTGCGGTCATGCCAATATCCAATATGTGTATATTCGCCCGACTCTTTCAACTCTTCAATAAAGTAGCTTTCGAGAGACTTCCCGCTGAATGTCGAAAAGTCACGCTCGACTATCGTTCTCAATCTGTCATTACCACCGGCCTCGATGATGTGTGTATATTTGTATATAAAGCGGAACCAGAATTTCAAGAACTGGTCGTTAATCGAATAATGGACATTCTTATTGTTTGACTTTTCGTAGATAGGTTGCATCTTACTTATCAAGCCATACTCCTCGCTTAGGTTTTTCAAGTAGCCCGACAACTCTTTTATATTGAGTGCATTCTCCAACTCCGAGCGCGTATTTCTACCTTGCGCTATCAGGGTCAATATTGAGAAGTATATACCGTAGTCTTTGCCAAATTCATCAACAAGCATATTTTTACCCTCGGGCAAGAAATAGGAGTCTCGCTCAAAGAACATATCGAGCATCTTCTTCTCGGTAAACTTCTTCCTATCGATGAGTAACTCAACATATTTAGCCACTCCTCCTGTCAAGGCATAGAGTGCCAACAAGTCGGACTTCTTGTAACCGGGGCAATATTCTGCCATTATCTCCTTTAGGACTGATGGTCTGAAAGGTCTAACATGAATAGTGTCGGTCTGTCTGCCAAATAATGGTTGTTTCTTATCCTTGAATATCTTATTCATCAAGGTATTCACCGAGCCAGCTACAACAAGGTTGATATGAGCCTTACTCTTGTAGCTATCCCAGATATTCTGCATATCTGAATAGATAGAGGAATTTACCCTGTAGAAGTCTTGGAACTCATCAATAAAGAGAGTGATATGCCGGGTTAGCGACAGTTCCATGATATACTTAAAGATTGCAGCAAATGTCATCCCCTTCGCATCAAGCATCGGGATATTGAGTTTTGTACGAATCTCATCAATGAAGATATCACACAAATCGGCTTCAGCCTTACGGGCAACAAAGAAGTAGAGAATGGTTTTGTTTTCATAAAACTTCTTAACCATCTCTGTCTTACCAATACGACGCCTTCCGGTAATAATGGTAAACTGAGCTACCTCGTGAGAAATATCTTCAATTTCTCTTAGCTTTTCAAATTCAGCTTCTCTATCAAAAAATCTCATACTCGGTATTTTTTATCGTAACACTCATTACCGTAACAGAAATTACGATAGTGCAAAGATATAAATAATTTTATTTATTAAGCAAGAAATCACATGATTTTAGTTATTAATACCCCTTTTCATCTCCACGGCCTTATGGTCCTTTTAGGCCTTCCGGTTGCAACACCACTCCGTAGCAACCTTTTCAACACCCCCTAACAACCACACATAAAAAAAAGCGAGAAACACTCACCTCGGTGCTTCTCGCTTGCTGCATTTTCAACCAATATTACTTCTTATTACAATCTTTATTGCAGTCCTTCGACTTAGCACATTCTCTATTTTTCTTTTCACAGGCTTTTCCATCCTTGCAATCGCCCTTGCAATCTTGCTTCTTATCGCAATCCTTCACTTGAGGGCACTCTCCTTTACAATCTTTCTGATGCTTTGAGTCGCATCTCATTTCACCTTGGCATTCTCCCTTTTGCCCATGACCTTTGTGATGTTTTCCGCACACACTATCACATTTCATGTGCTTGTGAGCTCCTTTTTTTATCTCTCGGGCTTGAGCACGAAACTCCTTCTTGCCGTGATGATTTTTCTTCATCTCTTCAAATTTCACTTTTTGCTCGGGAGTAAGCACCTTATCTACGGTAGCACGATATTTGTCATGAGCAGTCTTCATATTTTCACGACTTCCTTGGCGCGAAGCATCCAACTCTTCCTTGGCGGCCTTTATTTGCATGAGTTGCTCATCGCTAAGGTTCAGCTCTTGCTTCATCATCGACACCTGTCGCTCTTTCATCTCTTTTCTATCCAAGCGTTTTGCCTCAAGCTTTTGTTCTTGTGCACTCACTACAGTACTCATCGACATGGCACACACGGCCACCAACATTAACATTACTTTTTTCATACTCTTTCGTTTTTTTATTTGTTATACTTAATTTATTTCCGCTTGTTTGTGCGTTTGTTGTTAAGACTTACATCTTCTGCCTCGGTTTAATTCCACTCGCTTATTTGCAAAATTTTAACACTTACGACACATATATTTAACAAAAAAAATGCGCCACCCTACATAGGATGACGCACTCATATAACTCATACAGGCTATTACTTAACAACAAGATTTCTCACCTCCCATGTAGCCGACTCGGCATCGCTACACAAGTATTTGAAGGCAAAACGTACATTATCCTTCAAGTATGCGGCAGGCACAGCTATATCGCCCGACGACACATAAGTCCAGCTCTTTCCATCGGGATATGTAGTAATTTCTACTTGCTCCCATGTTGCTGCTGCAGGATCACCGTCGCTATAGTTGTCACTTACCCACATGGTGTGGTTGGTTGTAAGGTTGTTCAAGTCGCCCTTGTTGATGGCATGCTCATAAGTAATGGTCACGCTACTCTTACCACTGAGGTTGAGTGCGGGTGAAATGAGCCAGTCCTCATTGGCATGACTTGCACCATCGGCATAACCCGACATCTTTGCACCATAAGTCTTATCCGACTGCCATACTTGGTCGCCCAATACACTATAAGTAACGAAATCGCCCAAACCGGCTGTAAAAGGTATCTCAAGTATTGCACCTTCGGCATCAACAGGCTCTATACCATACACAGTACCATCTACAATAGCACATGTAGTATTCTTTATACCGCATGCACCGAAGTATTTTACCAACTCACCATAGAGCAACACCTCTTTACCATCCATTTCGGGGTGATCGGGCAAGCTCAATGCGTTGCGTACTGCTCCTGCAGGAAGTTGTACAGGCACTATATTATCTTTATCGTCTACATTGTCGGCAATAACAACATTAGTACCTTGTGTCGAGCCATCGGCTACACCAAAGGGTGCTTCCCACTCTACGTTACTGATGCTCTTACCGTTTATTTGACCTACGATATAAGCCTTTACCCATGCCTTTGCACCGCTGTTGTTCAAGCTGATTACAGCCGACACATTGTAGGGTGCTTCCTTCGTACCGTTACCCTCACCTACTTCAGGATTTACGGGTGTGTCGGGATTGGTATTACCACCTTCACCTATTGTTTGGCCGTCGAGCTTGGCAGCTGAAGTCTCTTTCATACCGGCTTCGCCGAAGTATTTAGTCAACTTACCATACACTACAACCTCCTTGCCGTCAATCTCGGGATGTGCCAACACGTCAAGGGCTGTACGTACATCGCCCTTAGGCAATTGTACTACAAAGCATGCCGAGGGGTTATTCTCGGTAGCTGTTGCAGCAATAAGGATGTTAGTACCTTGTGTGGCTACTGTACCGTCATCATACACAGCACCGGTAAAGGGGGCATCAAATTGCGAATCGCTGCTGATGCTTGAGCCGGCCACATGTCCCACAATAAAACCTTTCACCCAGGCCAATGCACCGTTTTGGTTGGCTGTCGCAGCTGCTATGTTATAAGGATTGTTTTCCGAGCCATCACCCTCTGCATCGGCAGGAGGTGTAGTAGGATCTTCGGGTACTTGACCGATAGTTGTTCCGTCAAACTTGGCTGCTGCGGTCTCTTTCATACCGGCTACGCCGAAGTATTTGGTCAACTTGCCATACAACTCTACAGGCTTGCCATCGTTATCGGGGTTGTTTACAAGCTCAAGAGTTGTACGAACATCGCCCTTAGGCAATTGTACTACCAAGCAAGCCGAGATGCTCTTTTCATCAGCCTTGGCTGCGATAAGAATATTCGTTCCGGCTGTTGCTACTGTACCATCATCATACACTGCACCGGTAAAGGGGGCATCAAATTGCGACTCCTCACTAATGCTTGAGCCGGCTACTTGACCTACTATGTAACCCTTCACCCAGGCCATCGAGCCATCTTGCACGGTAAGGGCTTTTATCACGTTATAAGGGTCGGCTTCTGTACCCGAGCCGACGGGATCCAACTGCTCTGTTCCATTGTCATCTCCGGTGTTGTCATCGTCACCAAAGTTATCTTCCCAGTCGTCACCCAAATTGTTACACGCACCCAATAGCATGGTGGCTGCAAACATCATGAATAATCCTAATTTTCTCATCTTCATCTATATTTAATTGGTTATTGTTTTACGTTCTCTTTTTTACTCCTCGGTACCAAAAAAGCCGTCAAGGTCATTGAGTGTGCGTATAGTCAGTTGCAACTCTCCGGCTCGGTCGGCCTTGTCCTTATAGTAACCTACTATAGCCACCACATCGCCCCATTTAGACGTTTCGGGCAATGGATAGTCGGCAAAACGGGCATACTCGCTGGTCGATATATATGCCTTGTTGTTGTTGGCATCGGCTATTTCGCGTGCTTGCGGATAACCCACGTTATACGTTCCGTTGTAGGTCGATGGCGCAAAGATTTTATCGGCCGGCTTGAGTTTCTCTCCCTCATCGCCCAAGCCGGTAAAGTGAACATCATTGATGCGCACCAAGCGACCATACATACTCTCATCATCTATTCGCGAGTTCAGTTCGCTGATGGTTATCTCTTCACACTTTATTTTACTTACATCGGGATACCCTACATATTGCACGCGCGACATAAACTCGGTATAGGGTATACGACCTGGCTCTATGCGACTCTTTGAGGTATTATATGTCTCTACACCCAGTTGCACCATGCTGGCATAACGTCCCATCACAAGACCTTTGCAATTTATCACTATCTCTTGTCCCATAGGTATTGCGCCCGACAAGCTGCCGGCATCTACACTCACTTTCAGGGCATCGCCCGTCTCGGTATCTTGTATGATAAGATATTTGTAGATATTACCACTCTCGTCGGTTGTTATCACTCGGCCGCGCACATATATATCACTCTCGGTATCAACATAGTTGATAGTGAAGAGCAAATCTTCCAAGTCAAAGGTCGACTTAAATTCGGCTATCGACACGGTCGGTGTCAGTGCATCGGCCTCGGCCTCTGTCAATATTCCTTTATCTGCCGGAACGGCCTCATACTCGGCACAGCCACTCAAGCCCATGGCAAGTACAGTGGCCGCTACCCATATATATTTTTTCTGTATCATATTGCTTTCTGTTTTTTTTTTGAAGGTATCACTCGATTAGAATTTATACGCTACATTCAAGAACATATTGAAACCCCACGCATAGTAGTAACGATTGGGGAACTTATCAACAGCCTGGATAGGCTTGCCATAGCTTTTGGTATCGCGGCTCAAACGTGATTGCTGATAGCCACCTGTCACCATGCTGGTATTATTAAGCAAGTTGTTCAAGCTCAAGTTGATATTCAACGACTGAGCACGATTGTTGAAGTACAACACCTTACCTACCGATGCATCCAACAAGAAACCGCCTTTCAGTCGCTCTTGTTTACCCAATATGCGATAGGTCTCATTGGTATAGCCATCATATACCATATTATTGCCCAGCTTATCGGGATATGTACCGCCATACATATTCATTTGTGTACGACGCGCAGGTGAGAAGTCAAGATAATTCTTGTCGTAGTACGACAAGGTTATGTCGGCAAACCACATCGACGGGTGGAAGTAGTCAAGCGTTATACTCGATGCTATTTGCGGACCATTCGATACCATCATACCCTTGGTATATACCTTCTCTACAATATCGGTTGTCTCCGACAAGTCGGTAGGCAACTCTCCGGTAAAGAGATTACATCCATTCTCGGCACTCATTACACCCATACTATTGTCGGTATAACGATAGTCGCCTACATTGGCTGCTACCTCTATCGAGAAGCCTGCTCCCAACTCTACATCTACACCCAACTCTACTCCGCGGAAGATGCGGTCTACACCAAATAGCGTATGGTTGACATACGTACGGAACTCGTCGTTATAGTAACCGGTACTCTCCGTTCCATCTATCATGTGCGTTTGGAACACTGTTACACGACCCTTCACACCGGGATAGTTAAACATCCAGTTCAAGTCATACGACAACACCTTCTCCGATTGCAAGCCCGGTATAAGGTTGTCCTTCACACGAGGTGCCACATAGCTGTACGAAGGCAGTGGCGCACGACTCTCGGCCAACACATTGGCATACACACGGTTGTGAGCATCGGCTTTCCAGGTCAAGCCGGCCTTGATGCTGGGGTCTATAAACATCGCTCTGAATCCATATCCCTTCGATTGCGCTCCTATAACCTCGGCACGACCGTTACGCATCAAACCCTCACGTTGAAATTGTGTATAGTTCAAGGCTACGGCATAGTAGATATCAAACAAACGGGTGTTCCAGAAGTTGTCGATAAACGCCGAACCCTTCACTACGTGCATGTTGTAGTTGTAGCCAAATTTATCTCCCTCCTTCACTACCCTATTGGGATTGTCAAGGTCATTCTGCACGATTATTGCATTGTTGGCAAAGTCGCGCTCGGCAAATTGGTCAATATCTATCCATTGATTGCCTCCCAACAAGTCATCCACCGTCTTGTAGTGCATGCCCAAGCCATACTTGGCCGACACACCGGCAGTCAATTTTAACTTATCGGTTAGCTGATTGGTATACAACGCATTCATCGCTGCCTCCATCAAGTCATTATGTCTACGCTCTATCATATAATGCGCACTTGAATTGGGCGTAGCAACATTATTCAAGTAGTTGGCTCTATACAAGGCATCCCAATTGATTTGTGTAAAATCCGTATTGTTTTCGCGCCATTGCTCGTCCAAGAAACCATACAACTTCTGGTTTACATTACCATAATTGGGATCTTCGGTATCGGTAGGACCATTTACCCCCAAATTGGTAAATTGAAAACCGGGCAGGTTGCGATAGTAGTCGGGACGTGGGTCGGGGGCATTGTAGAACGACAATGCACTGTTGCTATACATATTATAGTGATAGGCCGCACCCACCTTCAAGCTACTCTCATTATCGATATCCCATATATAATTCAACAACACGGTGGGATCCATTGTCTGCACAATACGCGAGTTGCGCACCTTGCCATCTTGATAACCCCAATATGAGTTGTAATATATACCGCGATAGTCATAAACCTCCTGTGTCGATGCACTCGACTGTCCGCGCTCGGTGTGATTGTTCCAGGCCGTCAACGCCAGGCTATGATTGTTCCACACCTTTTGTGCGGCAAAGAAATAGGCCAACGAATTGTACGACGTTCCCTCGGCTCTACCCTTTTCGGCCCAACGATACACTATCGAGCCGGTAAAGGCCCATCCGTTGTTCATCAAGCCGGTCGCATAGGTTGCCTGCGCACGCAGGTTATAGGCTCTATTGGTATATGACAAGCCTACTTGCGAACCCGCTGCATAGTCGGCCGCCAAGGTATTGATATTGGTTGCACCCGAAAGCGAACCATAACCAAATTCTATCGCATCCAAGCCATGCACAACATCCTTGTTGCGTGTGGCATTATTAAGACCACCAAGGCTCGAATAGTTAAATCGGCCTCGCTCCGTGTCGGTAAAGTTTATACCATTGATATAGGTTGCTTGATCGCGCTGGTCATATCCACGTATCGAAAATCGCATCGGACTGAAAACATAACTCGATGCACTCACAAACACATCATCCGACGAACCTGACAGATACGCTACCGATTGGCTCGATGTCGCACCCTCATCCTCAAGCATCGACTCGTCAAAGAGCAAGGTATTATCCTCTCGCGACACTTGAGCATCCTCCAACACCACCTTCTGAGCATCTGATATTGGCTCTACCTCTACATTCACTGTTGTAGGGGTTTGCATTACGGTCACATCTACCGCTTGAGTTGCATATTGATCGCCTGCAAAGGCTATCACTCCATTACCCTCTTCCACGTCTTGCAGTACATAAGTACCATCAGCGGCTGTTATTGCAACTTTACTACCTCCGGCGGCCGAAACAACGACCCCCGACACAGGCTTTTTCGTTGCACTATCGGTAACAGTGCCTCTCACGATGCCTGCTTCTACAGGTAATGCAAGCACAATCGCCAAACATCCTGCTGTCAACAATTTTCTCTTCATAAGAAAAGCTTTTAATTTTTTGATTCTTATATTTTATTTTCTTTATTAATTTTCTCTTTTTACATTCTATTCATTTCAATTCTATACGCACAAGCACTCCTTTGCATATAAATCAGAATTGCAAATTAAAGAATTTTTTTCCACTTTTCCTATTTTATACGGCTTATTTTTCAACAACAACACGCCCTATCCATTCATTACTCCACTATATACATAATTCTATACACTAAACACTGCATTTTTAACATCACAAACTTCCATTTTGTCATAATTATAATGTATATTTACACCCCAAAATATATTGCCAAAACATACATAACATGAAAAGAACAACAATCTTACTCATTGTGAGCATCTTATTTTCAACTTTGACATTTGCTCAACAAAACAAAGTTGCTGTATACTCAGTTGCTTTCTACAATCTCGAAAATCTTTTTGACACCATCAACAACCCCGATACTAACGACGAGGAGTTCCTCCCCGACGGAAACTATCGTTGGGGATCTCTCAAATATACCAACAAACTCAAAAACCTGGCATACGCTATAAGCAAACTTGCAACCGACAAGTTCTGCCCCAACGGACCGGCTCTTATCGGTGTAAGTGAAATAGAAAACCGTCAAGTCCTCGAAGACCTTATCAAAACCGACGACCTTGCACTCCGCAACTACGACATCGTTCACTTCGACAGCCCCGACCGCCGCGGTGTCGATGTGGGTATGATATACGACCGTGACCAATTTGAGGTCGATACGGCTATCAGCGTACGCCTTCACATCGAATGTTCGCCAAACACTCTCACACGCGACCAGCTCCTCGTCAGTGGTCGCATGGCCGGCGAGCGCATACACGTCATCGTCAACCACTGGCCTTCGCGACTCGGTGGTGAAGAACAATCAAGATGCCGTCGTGAAGCCGCAGCTGCCCTTTCGCGCCACTTAGCCGACTCGGTATTGGCTGCCGACCCCGACTCTAAAGTTATCATCATGGGCGACCTCAACGACGACCCCGACAACAAGAGTTGCGCATCTGTTCTCGGTGCTGTAATGAATCCCGAAGAGGTTGCCGATGGTGGATACTTCAACACCATGTGGCGACTGCACGAAAAAGGATTTGGTACACTCGGATACCAAGGTAAGTGGAACTTGTTCGACCAAATCATCGTTTCGGCCAACCTCGTAGGCAATGATCGATCGACACTCAAATACTTCAAATCCGAGATTTTCAACAAAGACTTCCTCAAGCAGAGCAGTGGCAAGTACAAAGGCTACCCCAAGCGCACTCACGCATCGGGCCGTTACCTTAACGGATACAGCGACCACTTCCCCGTTATCATATATTTGGCCAAAATCGCGCAATAACACACATTCAAGCAAATACAAAAAACAATAATATCTAAAAACAAAACAGTGATGAAAAAAACTGCTATCTTACTCATGGCTCTTGTATGCTGCACAAGCATATCTTACGCCCAAGAAAAGCAAGCCTCCCCCAACGGCAATGTTGCCGTAGAGTTCAACATCGTTGACGGTATACCCTACTACGCTGTTGAGTACAAGAATCAACCTGTTATCAACCCCAGCCGAATGGGTCTTGAACTCATCAACGACTACTCGCTCATCGACAACTTCAGCATTGTCAATGTCAGTCACTCTTCTTTCGACGAGACTTGGACTCCCGTCTGGGGCGAAACCAGCACCATTCGCAACAACTACAACGAAATGGAGGTACAACTCCAACAAAACATCCCCGGAAAAGACCCTAAATCATCTCGCCGTTTGCTCACCATCCGTTTCAGAGTATACGACGATGGCGTAGGTTTCCGATACGAATTTCCCGAGCAAGACAACCTCACATACTTCACCATCAAGGAAGAATACACCGAGTTTGCCATGACTGGCAACCACACTGCCTACTGGATTCCGGGCGACTACGACACGCAAGAGTATGACTACACCATCTCGCGACTCACGCAGATCAACGACCTTTTCGACAAGGCTTACACAGGCAACTCTTCGCAAACTGCCTTCTCTAAGACCGGTGTACAAACCTCTCTCCAACTCAAAACCGACGAAGGTCTATACATCAACATCCACGAGGCTGCTCTCGTCGATTATGCCTGTATGCACCTCGACCTCAACGAGAAGACTCTCGTGTTCCGCTCTTGGCTCACTCCCGATGCTCGCGGACACAAAGGATACTTGCAAGCTCCTTGCAAATCGCCTTGGCGCACTGTCATGGTAAGCGACAACGCATGCGACATATTGGCTTCCAACCTCATTCTCAACCTCAACGAACCCTGCAAAATCGAAGATACTTCTTGGATCAAACCCGTTAAGTATGTAGGTGTGTGGTGGGAAATGATTACCGGTAAGAGCTCTTGGGCTTACACCGACCTGCCCCAAGTACAAATCGACAAGATCGACTACGCTACTGCCAAGCCCAACGGCCGTCACGGTGCCAACAACGAAAACGTTATGCGATACATCGACTTTGCCGCCGAGCATGGCTTCGACCAAGTTCTCGTCGAAGGCTGGAACATCGGTTGGGAAGATTGGGCCGGTAAGACCAAAGACTACGTTTTTGACTTCGTTACTCCCTACCCCGACTTCGACATCCAAATGCTCAACGACTACGCCCACAGCAAAGGTGTGCGCCTCATGATGCACCACGAAACATCAGGCTCTACTCGCAACTACGAGCGTCACATGGATGCAGCATTCGACTTGATGGAAAAATATGGATACAACTCTATCAAGAGCGGTTATGTTGGCGACATGCTCCCCCGCGGAGAATATCACTACGGACAATGGTGCAACAACCACTACCTATACGCCATCACCGAGGCCGCCAAGCACAAAGTCATGGTTAACGCTCACGAGGCTGTTCGCCCCACCGGTCTTTGCCGTACATACCCCAACTTGATTGGTAACGAGTCGGCTCGCGGTACCGAGTACCAAGCTTTCGGCGGAACTCATCCCCACCACGTCACCATCCTCCCCTTCACCCGCCTGCAAGGTGGTCCCATGGACTATACCCCCGGTATATTTGTAATGGATATTACCAAGATCAACCCCGACAACCAATCTTACTGCAACAGCACCATCTGCAACCAATTGGCTCTATACGTCACATTATACTCTCCGTTGCAAATGGCTGCCGACCTCCCCGAACACTACGAGATGTACATGGACGCTTTCCAATTTATCAAAGACGTAGCTGTTGACTGGGACGACTCTCGATACCTCGCCGCCGAGCCCGGACAATACATCCTTGCCGCTCGCAAAGAGAAAGGTGCCGAAAATTGGTTCGTAGGTGCTGTTACAAACGAAGAGCAACGCACGTTGGAGGTCAACTTCGACTTCCTCGACAACAACAAACGATATGTTGCAACACTCTACGCCGACGGCAAAGATGCCGATTACGCCACAAACCCCGACTCGTACAAGATTACAACAGGTATCGTTACAAGCAAGTCGAGCATCAAGGTTAAGATGGCTCGCGGTGGTGGTTTTGCCATCAGCATCCGACCCGCTACCAATGCCGACAAAAAACTAAAAAACCTCAAATAAATCAACAACTTAGCATCATTTATTTAGGATGGTTTCAACCGAGACCATCCTATTTTTTACGCCCACCCGAAAGGTTAATTTATATTAAACCTCTCACAATTCACACTCCATTCCTTTTTTATCTTCATTATAATCACTATTTTTGCGTTATAAATGTAAAGATGTATAGATATGAAAACAAAAGTTACAACTATCAAAAGTAATTCTCAAAAGACTACTGATTTCTGTAACTTTCTTCGAGATTTGAAACAGGAAAAAGTAGAATCGCTTAAGCAAACAAAGAAGTGTACCGTAACAATGAACATATAATAAATGAATATTTCATTTGACCTAAATACCGATAAGGGCGACCACTTAAGAGTCGCCCTTAGTGTTTTTGCTAAAAACATATTACCCGACTCGGTAATTGAACATATCAATCAGATTAACATTTACGATGTTGTATTAGAACGCATAAGTGGCATCAATCCTATTTCCATTAGTTCTCTCACTAAGATTGCTAATTTTTTATTCAACTTCCTGAGCGAAAACCCCAATGCAATACTATATTTTTTCTGCGACGACAAAAACAATATAGAATTTAACAAAAACAACAAGCCGCATCTTTTACCACAGGAATATCGAAGTAAAATCTTTTCAATATTATTTGAGAGAATCTGCAAGAAAGAATCTATAAGCAACTTCACGAATATGCCTATACACATCGAAACCCCCGAAACTACATTTATTATTCATCTCATATACCCCGATTCGCACGAAGAAATTGCATCAGTATTGATTAATGAATTAAAGAGCTTGGCTGAAAAATAATGCCTCTCACCATTAAATCATAAATCTAAATCATCAAAAAGAGAATAGATTTAACTAACTTAGCAACCAAAAATATAACAAATAATCCAAACAATCTAAATTCCCTATGAGTACCGAAAAACGTGCCTCTTTTGGAGGCAAACTCAGTGCCATTCTCGTTGCCGCCGGTAGTGCTATCGGATTGGGCAGTATATGGCGTTTCCCCTACCTCGCCGGCGAAAATGGCGGTGCGGCATTCCTCCTTGTTTATCTACTGTGCGTTCTCATCATTGCCATCCCGGTTATGCTGTGCGAATTTGCCATTGGTCGCAAAACTCACAAAAACGCTGTAGGCGGTTTTCGTGAGCTTTCCAAGCCTTGGCAGATACTCGGTTTCAACGGCATCCTTTGCGCCCTATTCATCTCGGGATACTACTACGTCATTGCCGGTTGGTCGCTCGACTACCTTGTCAACTCTATCAATGGTTCGCTATACAACAGTGGCATACCTTTTGCCGAGCAATATGCAACATTCCAAGCTTCTTATTGGCCCATTGTATACACCATCGCATTCATCCTGCTCACACACTTCATCATCGCTCGTGGCGTAGAGAAAGGTATCGAGAAAGCATCCAACATCATGATGCCCATCCTTTTCATCATCCTCATCTTCATGGCCATCCGCGTAGCGTTCATGCCCGGTGCTGCCGAGGGTTATCGATTCTTCCTCACACCCGACTTCAAGGAAGCATTCTCAAGCGACACACTCTTCCAAGCTGCCGGACAAGCTTTCTTCTCGCTGTCGGTGGGCATGGGTTGTATGATTACATACGCCTCTTATTTCAATGAGAAGACCAACCTCATTGGCACTTCATTGAGCGTATCTCTGCTCACTCTCTTTGTGGCTACATTGGCCGGTCTGGTTATCTTCCCCGCTGTTTTCAGTGCCGGTTTGCAACCCACCGAAGGCCCCAGCCTCATCTTTATCACCCTGCCCGAGATTTTCAAAGGTATGCCTTTAGCTCCTGTGTGGTCGGCCATCTTCTTCATCCTCATCGCATTGGCTGCTCTCACATCTACTATATCATTCCACGAGGTGCTCACAGCATACCTCAGCGAAGAACATAAAATATCTCGCAAGGTTGCTACCTACATCACCACAGGCATCACCATTGTACTCAGTCTGGTTACACTCCTTGTTGGCTTCAATATCGAGATATTCGGTCGCACATTCACATCTACATTCGACATCTACGACTTCGGCTCTGCCAACATTCTATTGCCTTTGGGTGGTTTCTTTACCTGTATCTTTGTAGGCTGGTTCATGAAACCCGATTTCTTCAAGAACGAAATAAACAACTATGGCAAACTTCCCGTTAAGATTTTGCCCATACTCTTCATTCTTGTTCGCTACGTTGCGCCCGTTATCATCCTTTACATCTTTGTCAAGGGGTTGGGCATTATCTAAGTCCCATACAACTCTATAATACAAGGGGGTGCGCCTGTTTGGCGCACCCCCTTTTGAGTATATAACAATAATACGTTATCGTACTACTACCTTGTACACGCTATCATCTATCTTGACAAGATACATACCCGATGCCACACTATAGGTATTTTCTCCGGCCATGGCTTTGAACGAGGCTACAACCATACCCTGCAAGTTATACACCTCCACTCGTGCATCATTGGCCACTTGCACATGCAAGACCTCACCACTCACATATACACGATTGTTGTTGCCTTCTACCGCCTCAAGCTCAGTAGGCAATGTCACTACTATAGGCTCCGACGGTTCCGACACATACTCCACAAAGTTCTTAGTGCGACGTGCTGTTACACAATAAGTATATGTAGGCGCATAATCGGGTATATCGGTAAAGGTTTGCGAAGTCTCAGCCTTGATAAGCGACTTATACGGACGCACTACCGGCGTTCCTTTATGAGGCACTCTACACGACACTTTCACTTCGTCTATATAGAAACTACCGCCCTTTTCGCACATAAATGCTATACGCAACGGTGCGTCACCCCAATCTTGTGCCGGGAATACCACTGTATCGGTCATCAAGGCCACTTTTGCCATAGGCACCGATAGAGCTGCCACAGCATTGGTCGAGTAATACTCCTCCATCAACATTACCCACAGCACATCATCGCGCTTGGTATTACGTGCCGAGAATACAACCTCTATTTCATAATCATCCAACTTCATTTTGGGACCCAACACCAAGCCGGCAAGACCTGTCGAGTGTGTTCCTCTACTACCTGCCATGCCATTTATCCATTGGGGCGATGTGAGCAACCACTCAAGCTCGGTACGGCCTATATCATTGATATTATACACCATAGTCCACTCATCATGAGGCGACAATACTGTACCCTCTGTCAATTCCGAGAAGTCCTCATGTACCATCACCACATTCTCATCATTCTTGGTGGTATACATGGTCTGGTCTACACTCAGCTTATACTCCGAGGCTGTATTGATAGCCTCCCAATTGGCTGTAAAGCTTGTTTCTGTTACATCTGTTGCAGGCAAGGCTGTAGGTACAACTCCTATAAGACCATCTACCCACATATCACTCGACTTTTTCGATTCGATATCACCCTCCTTCACTCGCACATTATAGAAATGCTCCTTCGTGGGGTCTATATCTTGCACTACACAGAATGTATCTGTAACGAACTTATCGGTTATCAACGGGAACGGAACAGGTTGTACTTCATAGTCTATACGTATATCATCGATGGCAAAATCTACCTTATACGATGTCTCACATAGTATCTCCACTTGATATATCTGCTCGCCTACCACTTCGCCATCCAGCACATAGTAGCCTCCTTTCTCCTCCATCCAGTAGTTGGGGACATTGGCTATACGCTCCCAATCACCATCGGTATGCTTCACCTGAATACCCACAAGCGAGAACTCATAACTCTCAGGCTCCATATTGGTAGGACGCACCCAGAACGATATACAGCTTATCGGTGCAGGTGTTACAGGTGTTCTTATAATATCACCGGGGGCATCAAAGAAGATTGCCTGCTTGCCCGAGTTATAGTATCCCTCATCGGTACGCACATCTACATCGCCATGTGTCGATACATCTATAGTCCAGCCCTCGGGATAACCGGGATTGGCGGTATCGATACTCTTGCCATCGGCAAGCACATTAATGCTCTCAAAGTCTATCTCAAGACTGCCCGACTCTATTTCTTCAGCCGGAAAATCTTTATAATAAACATTCATCAAGTAGCCATCTATCTCCGGCAAATCCGATTTTCTCCAGCGTGCGATAAACTCTGTTTCCGAGTTATTCAACGGATTTAGCACCTCTACGGGAGGGATAATAGTGCGGTTGCGCACCACTTTTATATCATCCACCAATGCCTCTCCCTGTTGGGGTGTAAACTGGAATATACAGCGATCCGAAAAGTCGGTATTCGTCAACACCCACTCATACTCTTGCCACTCATCCTTCAGCGCAAAGGTCGTATCCTGTATAATACCATAAGAATTATTACACAACGCTATCCACATACGTCCCGAAGTGGGGTTACTATGCGCCCTACGAGCCTTGAATGTGAGTGTCACCTCGCCATACAACTCCTTTTCGGGGGTAGATATATGTCCATAACCCGAGCCATACATCACGTCAGTCCATGCCAACAATGCACACACGCCTCCGGCCTGATGCACATTATATCCTATCCATTTGGGCAAGTGTGTATACTCATCCTTTACATAATAATTACTTGTCGTGATGTCCTCATCGTCAGGAGCTGTCTCACTTCCTGCTGTAAACAGCGAGAAGTCCTCGTCTATCACAACAATTGGTTCACTCTGCATAGCTCCACACTCAATACTCTCGTCATTTGCAGCACTTGCTCGTGTGTTCCATCGGCCATGCATAGGCTGTGCCATCATTGGCAAGATGGCCATAACAGCAAATAGAATTAAGGTAATTTTTTTCATACTTTTATGTTTTTTGGTTTAAAAATATATCTCATTTTCGCTCTTTTGTACCATGTTTTGGGCGAAGATACAAAAAACAGAAAAAATTTACAAACAAACACACCCATTCTTGTAATAAATATTAAATTATTTGATTTTTGACAAAGAATAATATATCTTTGAAACAATTTAGTACATAAAACAACATATAAAATATCAAAAAATGAAAAGAACAGCACTTATTATTACATCTTTATTTATAGCAATGTGTGCATCTTTCTCACATGCACAATCAGTCATTGAACTCAACAAGCAACAATTTCTCGAAAAAATATGGAACTACGAGAAAAACCCCCAATCATGGACCTACAACGACACCATCCCATGCGTTATAGACTTCAACGCCAAGTGGTGCGCTCCTTGCCGTAAAATGGAACCCATACTCAAGAATTTGGCTTCTAAGTACAAAGGAAAAATCATTATTTACAAAGTCGATGTCGATAAAGAAAAAGAATTGGCCGCTCTATTCAGAGTATCATCCATCCCCGCATTCCTATTCTGTCCCACCGACGGCGAGCCTCAAGGAACTATTGGTGCATACTCGGCCGATGAATTTGAAAAACTCATACGCGACATCCTATTATAAAACATACTCTTTAACACCATACAATCATGTATACACGTATCATCACCATTGCCCTCATGGCACTATCTATACTATCATGCTCCAATAAGCAAGATACAACCAACCTCTACGACTTTCAAATAACTCAACAAGACAACACAACTCTTCCTCTCGACACTTACAAAGGAAAAGTCGTTCTCATCGTCAACACAGCTACTCGGTGTGGTTTTACCCCTCAATACTCACAACTCGAAAATCTTCACAAGCAATACAACCGTAAAGGTCTTGAAATTCTTGATTTCCCATGCAACCAATTTGGAGGACAATCACCCGAAAGCGACGAAGAGACTACTGCTTTCTGCCAACTCAACTACGACACTCATTTTGCACAACTGCAAGAGATTGAAGTAAACGGCGTAAACGAACACCCTCTATACACATGGCTCAAGAGCCAACAAGGTTTCAATGGATTTGATTTCTCTCATGAAAAAGCCCATATTCTGCACGCAAGACTTCTACAACAAGACTCTCTATACGCATCCAAGCCCGACATCAAATGGAACTTTACCAAGTTCCTCATCGATCGCAATGGCAATGTCATAGCCCGATACGAACCCACAGCCGATATGAACAAAATCCAAGAAGATATCGAAAAACTCCTTTAACAACTTATCACACCCTATACACACCATCACAAAAAATAATCGCACCACCCTTCACCGGGCAGTGCGATTTTGTTTTTGGCCTTCTGTACGCTCAATTACTTGTTTACGCGGAATTTCTCAATACCATCGCGCAAGAAACCGATAGTTTGGTGAGCGGCAGCAATACCGGCGTTGATATTAGCCTCGGCTGTTTGAGCACCCATTTTCTTAGGTGTAGCAAACACGCGATTGCCAAATTTCTCCTTCAACTCATCAAGGTTAGCGGGAGCGATATCCGATGTGTAACGGAAGTCGGCACGCTCTTCCATAATGCGCACAAGGTCTGCCTCGTTGATAACCTCTTTACGAGCAGTATTCACGAGCATAGCACCCTTGGGCATGATAGAAGTAAGTGAGTAGTTGATAGAGTTTTTAGTCTCGGCAGTTGCAGGAATGTGCAACGAAACATATTGGCAATTGCGATACAACTCCTCTACGCTCTCTACGGGCTTAACACCTGCAGCAGCAATTGCCTCTGCGGGGCAGAAGGGGTCAAATGCATACACATCCATACCGAAACCTTGAGCTATACGAGCCACGTTACGACCTACTTGACCGAAAGCGTGGATACCCAATGTTTTGCCCTTCAACTCTGTACCCGATGTACCATCGTATTGGTTACGAGCCATCATCACCATCATACCGAGTGCGAGCTCGGCAACAGCGTTAGAGTTTTGACCGGGTGTGTTCATTACACACACATTGTGTGCTGTTGCAGCCTCGAGGTCTACGTTATCGTAACCTGCACCTGCACGTACTACAATCTTCAAGTTCTTAGCAGCATCCAATACCTCTGCATCAACTTTATCACTGCGGATAATGATACCATCTACATCGGCTACAGCTGCAAGGAGTTGAGCCTTCTCTGTGTACTTTTCGAGCAATACGAGTTCTGCACCGGCAGCCTCAATCACTTCACGAATACCTTTAACAGCTACTGCTGCAAAGGGTTTTTCGGTGGCAACAAGAATTTTCATTACAAAAAATTGCTTTTTTATTTGGTTAAATGCGCCACCACGCAGTGGCCCGCATGGCGACGCAAAAATATTTTTTCTGTATTATACAGGTTTATTATTTGTGGAGGTTTTCAAACTCTTGCATGCAAGCTACCAATGCCTCAACCGACTCTTTGGGACATGCGTTGTAGAGTGAAGCACGGAAACCACCTACCGAGCGGTGACCCTTGATACCTACCATACCGCGCTCTTTGGCAAATGCAAAGAACTCGTCTTGCAAGGCCTCTTTACCGGGAGCCATTACGAAGCATACGTTCATCAATGAACGGTCTTCCTTAACAGCTGTACCTACAAACATTGAGTTGCGGTCGATCTCGTTGTAGAGCAACTCGGCTTTCTCTTTGTTCATCTTGTACATTACCTCAACACCACCGAGTTCTTTCACCCACTTCAATGTTTCGTGCATAACGAAGATAGGCAATACGGGAGGTGTATTGAACATTGAACGGTTGCGAGCCTCTTCGGGATAGTGTGTTGAATAGTCAACCATAGTTTGCAATTTGCGCTCTGAGCTACCGAGAAGGTCTTTGCGGATGATTACAAATGTTACACCAGCGGGACCTACGTTCTTTTGAGCACCACCATAGATCATACCATATTTCTTCACATCAACAGGACGAGACATGATATCCGATGACATATCAGCTACCAATGTGATGGGGCAGTCGATATCTTCGTGAATCTCTGTACCGTAGATTGTGTTGTTGGTTGTGATGTGGAAGTAATCGGCATCAGCGGGGATAGTATAATCTTTGGGTATGTAAGTGTAGTTCTTGTCTTCCGATGAAGCTACAATCTCTACATCTCCATAATATTTTGCCTCTTTGGCAGCTTTCTTAGCCCAAACACCTGTTTGCAAATAAGCAGCTTTGTTTTTCAACAAGTTAGCGGGAACTTGGAAGAATTGTGTTGATGCACCACCACCTACAAAGAATACTGCATACTCCTCGGGGATGTTCAACAACTCGCGCCACAATTGCTCAGTCTCAGCCATGATGCGCTCCCATCCGGGTGTACGGTGTGAAATTTCCAAAAGACCGATACCGGTTCCGTCAAAATCACGGATAGCCTCGATGGCAGACTCTACAGCTTGTCTGGGCAATACGCAGGGTCCTGCGTTAAAATTGTGTTTTTTCATAAATGTTCCTTTTTTATTTTATTTGTTGTTTTTTAGTCAAGACTATATTTATAATCTCTATTTATAGTAGCAGACATACCGAGGCCAAAGCCTCGATATGTCTGTGTGTATAGGTCGTATTTATTATACAATACCTTGCTCCAACATTGCTTGAGCTACCTTCATGAAGCCGGCAATGTTTGCACCCTTAACATAGTCGATAGTACCGTCTGCTTTCTTACCGTACTTAACACATTGTGCGTGGATGCTCTCCATGATGTAGTGGAGTTTCTCATCAACCTCTGCACCTGACCAGCTGATGTGCATAGCATTTTGTGTCATCTCAAGACCTGATACTGATACACCACCTGCGTTCACTGCCTTACCGGGAGCGAAGAGGATACCTGCGTTTTGGAATGCAGCGATAGCTTCGGGAGTACAACCCATGTTCGATACCTCGCAGCAGCACCATGTACCGTTGGCAAGAAGTTCTTTTGCGTCGGCCTCGTTAAGCTCGTTTTGGAATGCACAAGGAAGTGCGATGTCACACTTAACGCTCCATGCTTTCTTACCGGCTGTAAACTTAGTTGCCTCGGGATATTTAGTAGCCATATCCTCTACTTTGTTGCGGTTTGATGCACGCATTTCGAGCATGTAGTCAATCATCTCTGCTGTGATACCACCGGGTATTTCGCATACACCGTCGGGACCTGAGATAGCTACTACCTTAGCACCGAGTTCTGTTACTTTCAAGGCAGCACCCCATGCTACGTTACCGAAACCTGAGAGAGCTACTGTGCAACCCTTGATATCTTTACCGGCTGTCTTGAGTACGTGCTCTGTAAAGTAAAGTGCACCGAAACCTGTTGCTTCGGGACGGAGGATTGAACCACCCCATGTTGCACCCTTACCTGTCAATACACCTACGTTGTACTCACGAGCAAGTTTGGTATACATACCGAAGAGGTAACCGATCTCACGACCACCTACACCTACGTCACCGGCAGGTACGTCTGTGTCAGGACCGATGTTGTTCCACAATTCGAGCATGAATGCTTGGCAGAAACGCATGATTTCAGCATCTGATTTACCAACGGGGTCGAAGTCAGAACCACCTTTACCACCACCCATAGGAAGTGTAGTAAGGGCGTTTTTGAATGTTTGCTCGAAACCGAGGAACTTCAACATTGAAGGGTTAACGGCTTTGTGGAAACGGAGACCGCCTTTGTACGGACCGATTGCACCGTTGAATTGTACACGATAACCGAGGTTAGTTTGCACTTCACCATTGTCATCTACCCATGTTACACGGAATGTGAAGATACGATCAGGCTCTACCATACGCTCGATAATGCGAGCCTTCTCGAATTCAGGATGTTGATTGTAAACTTCTTCGATTGAGTGAAGAACTTCTGTTACTGCCTGGATATACTCGTTTTCACCAGGGTGTTTTGCCTCGAGATTGGCAAGGATCTTTTTAATGTCCATTGTACTAATTTTATTAGATTAATATTGAGGTTTGTGCTTAAAATTATTCTTGCTACAAATCTACCACAAATGTACGGAGACATTATTGAAAAAACAAATTTTTTTAATAATTTTGACCAATAAAAATTTTCCACTCCCGTTTTACACCTTTTTTTACACCTCTACAACATTCTACTTTTCTTATCAACACAGCTGTCTCTCACCACAATTTGTCGTGCAATCGCTCTACTACACTCACATCAAACACGACCATCCGTCCGCACTCCCAAAAACACACCAACTACCTATCTATCAACGCAATACACCAAACAACACACCTCATACACCCCCTGCTACGCACACCTGTTATCAAACATAAAAATCACATTCGCATAAATTATGTGACTTTTATCAAGGAAATAGCAAAAATAAATCGTACCTTTACCGACCCGAAAGGATAACAATACTATTTATTCACATTATACATTATATAATATGTCATTTTTAAAAAAATCACTCAGAGCTCTCGGCTTCGGCAATGACAACGAAGAAGATGACCACATCTATACTGCCAAAGACATAACCTATGCTACCGGTCTAAACGGCTCCGGCTCCGACAAAGAGCTTAATCAATCATCGTCCGACAATAAAAACAACACAAACAATACCTCTGTCAACAACTCTACTCCCGACAGCAAAACAACAACCGACACTCCCATACTCCCCGATACGCTGCTCGACAAGGTCGTAGAACTTATCAATGCCTCTTTCCCCGACTTCGTGCGTAACTGCATCGATATCGAAAGCGAAAAGAAATACATATACCAACATCTCGGCGACTCATTTACCCAATATGTCGAAAAGCTCAACCACGAAGCTCGACAACAATCGGAAAATGCCATTGCCGCTTCGCGACGCAAAATCGAAGAGGACATGCAAGCCCTGAAACGTCGCACGATCGAACTCGAAGAACAAAAGACCGAAATAAAAAACCAACAACTCAGTGCCGAGCGTCAAAAACGTGCCTTGAACGAGAAAGTTCACGACATGGACTCTCGCATTGCCACACTCGAAGCCGAGAAAGAACAATACGAAATTGAGAACAAAAGCCTCATCAATAAACTCAAAGTTTCGGGTGTCAAGCAAGAAGAACTCGACAATGCCAACGAAGAGATTAAACGCCTGCTACAAGTCGTTCAAGAACTACGCAACAACAACACTCCATCGCCACAAATTGAACAAGAAATCAATGAGAAAAACAAACTCATCGATTCTCTTCAACAACAACTCAGTGACCTGAACTCCTCGTCACAGAACCTCCAACAACAACTTGGCGAAACTCAACAACAGCTTGGTGAAGTCCGACAACAGTTCGATGAAACTCGACAACAACTCGACGCAAAAACTGCCGCTTACAGTGAGCTGCAACTGCAAGTTGACGAAAAGATCTTAGCTTACAACGAGCTGAAACAACAACTCGATGAAAGCCGAGAACGCATCGCCACAGCCGACTCCGAGAATGCCTCACTAATAGACACCCTCACCAAGCAACAAGAAGAAGTAAAAGAGAAGAATAACCAACTCGCACAACAACTCGACGCGAAGGCTGCCGCTTACAGTGAGCTGCAACTGCAAGTTGACGAAAAGATCTTAGCTTACAACGAGCTGAAACAACAACTCGATGAAAAAGCTGTCGCTTACAGCGAGCTGAAACAACAACTCGATGCAGCCAACGCCCGACTGAGCGAAACTGCCGATACTGCTCAATCACAGAACAAAGAACTACAAGACAAGCTCCACTCCATGCAGAGTAGACTTGATGCTGCCAACGAAAAAATCCACACACACCTCGAGAAGATTGAGGACACAACATCGCAACTCGAAAAATGTCAACAAGAACTCGAACATTATCGCACAAGCCACAACACCCTATCACAAGAAAACAAACAACTCTCGCAAGAGAAAGAGCGACTTATTGAAGAACAACATCAAGCCTCACAAGAGTACAACCTCATCGATAGCGAGAACAAAAAATTATCTAAAAAACTCGAAAATCTCTCTCGCGATAACGATGCGTTACGAGAGCAACTCCTGCAAGTTCGCAACGAAGTTGCCTCCTCTCCGGCCACTTCGGTCGACAGCGAAGCTCTCAACAAGGCCAATGCCATGATTGAGGCTCTCAAACAACAACGCAAAGAGCTTGTATCACAAACGGCTACTCTTCGTTCGCAGAACAAAACCTACGAAAATCGCATTGCAGCCCTCGAAAACAAACTCAACAACATCGACACTCCTGCCGACATCTCATTCGACAACGACAACGAAATGGAAGCCGAGCTCGACCAGTTTATCAACTGGATGGTTCCTGTTCAACCCGACAGCCTTGAAGAAGAAGCTCGTCGTCGCGAAGAAGAAGAACGCATGCAACGCGAAGAAGAAGAACAACAACGACAAGCCGAGAAAGAGCGTCGTGCCGGTCGAGAAGAATCTTCTTCTCAAATGAGCCTCTGGTAAGATTTTTATATTCACAAATTCAATCTCTCATATATGGAAAAATACATCTCTCAATATTTAGATCTCATCAACGAGACATTAGATCGAATCAATTATCCACAAACTCCCGACGAACTCTACGCCCCCATTCGATACGAACTTTCGCTCGGAGGCAAACGCATTCGTCCCATACTCACACTCATGGCCTGCGACCTATTTGCCGGCGACATCAACCAAGCTCTCAAACCAGCCATCGGTCTCGAAATTTTTCACAATTTCACGCTCCTTCATGACGATGTCATGGACAAGTCCGAGTTGCGTAGAGGCAAACCCACAGTACACCATGTGTGGGACGAAAACCATGCTATCCTCTCGGGCGATGCCATGCAAATCATGGCTACACAGCAGATGACACAAGTACCACCGCGACTGATGCCTGCCATTCTCGATGTTTTCCTCAAAACTTCGCTCGAAATATGCGAAGGACAACAATTCGATATGGAGTTTGAGACTCGTTCCGACGTCTCGACCGACGAATACATCGAAATGATTCGACTCAAAACTGCCGTCCTGCTCGGATGTGCCCTCAAAGTTGGTGCCATTATTGCCGGAGCTCCCGTTGCACAAGCCGATGCCATATACCGCTTCGGCGAAAATCTGGGACTCGCCTTCCAGCTGCAAGACGACTACCTCGATGTATATGGCGACCCCATCATATTCGGCAAAAACTTAGGCGGTGACATTCTCAACGATAAGAAAACATTCATGCTCATCGAAGCTCAACGACTGGCACAAGGCAGCGACCTCGAGACCTTGCAACACTACATCGGCAACAACGACGTTGAACCTCGCGAGAAAATCGATGCTGTCCGTCAGGTTTACGACAACATTGGCATCGACATCGTGTGTCGCAACAAGATGGAAGAATACTACAACGCTGCTCTTACTTGCATCGAAGAAATCCTCGTCCCCGAAGAACGAAAAATGCCACTTATCGCATTAGCACAATCACTGATGAATCGCAACCACTAATATGCCCTACCGTCGACTTCCCAACACCGATGCCGCACGCATCGCAACGCTCGAGAAAGCATTAAACATGGAGTTGCGACAGACTCCCGATTGCCAACCTGCCTCATTCCGCATCCTCAATGAGGCTCGTGTGGCTCTCAATCGCTTCAAGACTGCTGTCAAGCAATTCAGGTTTCACTACGATGAACTTGCCAAGTGCAACAAGCAATTTCATCCATTGACCAAAATGGCTCGACTCTACACATCGCATTTCATTCAAGTACTCAACATGACTGTCATTCGCAACGAGATCAAAGCCGAGTACAAACTGTTATACAACCTTCAACCCGACGACTTCACACTCCCCGACCTCGCTACCGAACAGGCCATCGTCGACTGGGGACAACACATCATCAATGGCGAGAACGAACGGCTGTCACGTCGTGGCGGTACACCCATATACAACCCCACCATAGCCAAGGTTAAGGTTCACTACGACATCTTTGTTGAAGCTCGTTTCACTCGCGACCGATACAAAAAACAGATGGAACGCTCGCTCGAACAACTCAACGCTCTACGGACGGAGATTGATGCCATCATCCTCGAAATATGGAACCAAGTTGAAAAATTCTACAACAACTATCCCAACGAACAACGACTCAACAAGTGTCGCGAATACGGTGTTATATACTATTATCGCAAGAATGAGACCCGTCCACAATGATTGACAGCCACACACACATATACATGCCCGAGTTTGACAGCGACCGCGACGACGTCATCAAGCGTGCCATGACGGCCGGTGTCACCTCAATGATACTTCCCAACGTCGATGCACTATCCATCGATGCACTGCATGACACCATCCTTCAATACCCTACTCAATGCCATGCAGCTATGGGATTACATCCCACATCGGTCGACGAGCAATACCTCTCGCAACTATCTCGCATACGACAACTATTCAACTCACACCACTACATCGCTGTGGGCGAGATAGGTATCGACCTCTACTGGGACAAGACTTACAAGCAACAACAATGCGATGCCTTCTCCACTCAGATTACTTGGGCAAGAGAGCTTGACCTACCCATCATCATCCATTGTCGCGAAGCCCTCGATACGACCATCGAAGTCCTTCAACAATTCCCCTACAACACCATTCGAGGTGTATTTCACAGTTTCACCGGCACACCCGACGACGTGGCTCGCATCCGTCGCGATGTGGGCGATATGTACTTTGGTATCAACGGCATTGTCACATTCAAGAATGCTCATTTAGAGTCGCTCGTTACAGCCATCGGGCATGACCGCATACTGCTCGAAACCGATGCTCCTTACCTCGCCCCCACACCCCACCGAGGCAAACGCAACGAGCCGGCCTACATCCCCTATATGGCAGCTCGCATAGCATCCATTCTCGACTCTGACCCTACTACGATTGACAACATTACTACTCACAACACGCTATCATTATTCAATTTATAAGAAGATTATGGACTGGAATCTGGCACTCGAAATAATAGGTACAATCATAGGGCTTCTATACCTCTACTACGAGTATAAGGCTCACCGATTATTGTGGATCATGGGCATTATCATGCCGGCTGTATCCATTGGTGTATATTACAACGCCGGACTCTATGCCGACATGGGTATCAATATCTACTATATACTTGCCGGTATATACGGATATATAGTGTGGACATTTCGCGGCAACCGACAACGGGACAAAGAACTACCCATCACACACATGCCTCGCCGTGCCTACATCTACACCATTGCCATTACTATATGCATACACGCCATCATATACTACATCCTTCACTACTACACCAACAGCACCGTACCCGGCTGGGACGCCTTCTCAACGGCATTAAGCATAACGGGCATGTGGATGCTTGCCCGCAAGTACATCGAGCAATGGTGGGTGTGGATTGTTGTCGATGCTGTATCGGTGGGACTTTACCTATATAAAGGCATACATTTCTATGCCGGACTTTACGCACTTTACATCATTATAGCCATTGCAGGATACTACAACTGGCTGAAAATCATGCGACATGAACAAAATTGACCCTTATATCTTCCCCTCAACCGTCATCGTCGGAAACGGTGAGTTTCCTCTCAACGACACACCCTGTCATGTGCTTGACAATGCCCGCTCTGTCATCATCTGCGATGGTGCTGCCAACCACTATGTCACCACCGGACGTGCATTTGACATCATCATTGGTGATGGCGACTCAATGAGTGACGATGTGCGTCAACAATACGCCTCTCGCATCATTCTCTCATCTTGTCAAGAGACCAACGACCAGACCAAAGCTGTCAACTACTTAGCTCAACAGGGCATCACCCACATCGCCATTGTTGGTGCTACCGGTCGACGCGACGACCACACCATTGGCAATATCAGCCTGCTCATCGACTATCTTTCTCGTGGTATAACAGCCTACATTTACACCGATCATGGCATCTTCATTCCGGCTTATTGCGACAACACCTTTGTCACACAACCCCGACAACAAATATCCATTTTCAACTTCGGCTCTACACAATTATCGGCTACGGGATTGAAATACCCCATTCGCCCCTTCGACAGCTGGTGGCAAGGCACTCTCAACGAAGCGACCGATAGTTCATGCACTATCCATGCCGATGGATACTACCTCATATACCTTGCTTACAAACAATGAGGTTGCATTCGAAATGATACTTTCGAACACAACCTCTCTACAATCATCAATCGCCCATTAAACGACTGCTGCTGTTTTTGAGCCTACTTATTTTGTTTTTTACCTTGCCACTCTTTTGAGGCACGGTCAACTTCTCGTAAGTTCTACTTCTATTGGCTCTCTTTTCATCATACAAGGGTTTTCCACTCTTTCCCTAAAATTCATAAAGTTGTGGCATCGGATTACCGCCTATATTCTTGTTGTGCTTACGCAATTCATTGGTCGTACTCTTCCGCGATGCTTCTTCACTACGTTCGAGCAATCGATATAACAAGTCATAATTTTCATAGGGTTTCTCATCGGGATTGGGTGTTCCATGAATGGAATAGGGTCGATTTTCGGCTTTTAGCGATCCTCGTTCTTCTACATTGGCACGAAAAGCCGGTATATTCACTCGGGGCGAACGCATATACTCGGGAATAAGTTCGAGTCCGGCTTTGTACAACTCGTTTTGATACTTTTCTTGGTCGCTATATAACCGTCGCATACCCTTATGCCCCAGATTTTCATGTCGTATAAGAGCCTCAATATTATGTGCCGTTGTTTTCTGACACAATTCCAGTATGATAGCCGTTCCACCATCTTCAGTAGTAATACCTGCATAACCATTCTTTCTTACAATTTTGGCATATTTAGGCGGCAAGTCATCGATGCGGGCATACACTTGTATGGGCAGTCCCATTTCGGCAGCCATCTGTTGCACTATCTCATTCTGCTTTTGGTAGTCAGGTTCTCCATCTTTGTTTTTGGTCTTATCCCATTGCTTATCATACATTTCCGACCGCTCGGGAGTTATCTGCATATCTTCATACATCTCATGCACCATAGGGTCGTCCATGGCTCGGGCATACGAACCACTCACCACATTCTCACGGTCGAACTCACTCTTTCGGCCATCATTTCGTCCGGGTTGCACGACTTCGGCATCTACATTTATCATCTTACCGTCGGCACTTCTCCTTACATTGGTGGGCAATATTTCGCGTATAGGTTCAGCCGATTTTCCTTTGTAATCGACATTGCTTGCATAGTATATCTGATCGCTATTCATGCGACTATCATGCAAGTTTTTGGCATTGATTTTCATCGATACACCACTCTGTCCCGCAGCCGACAACGAGCCGCCCAACGCTGCCGATAAGATATTTTCCAACTCCGGAGCCTCCTCTGTGTAGATGCTCTTCTCGGCCTCCATGGCTGCCGATGACAAGCCGCCATCTACACCCGAACGCAGAACTTCTTTGGCACGATCTTTTCGCTCTCTATCAAGCACCCGACGGGTCATCGTGTTGAACTCCTGTTGTGCAACCGGATTTTCATATATCTGCTGAGTCAACTGTTTCGACAACTCTCGTCGCTGCGACTTGGTAACCCCTTTCAACAAGCCTCTACTCAACAATGTGTTCATTATCAAGTCAGTTGCTGTCAATGCTGTGGTATAGGAGGCTCGCTGTTGCTTCGACAACTGCTTGCCGGTCGATCGCTCATAGGCATCCATCTCCATGTCGGCCTGCGACAGCGTGGATAGAATATCCGACATCACAACGCCTCCACCCACAACAGATGCTATTTGGGGTCCTCCCATTATACCGGCTATGAGCATAGGGAGTCCCACTCCCAACACATTGGATGCAACAGCCGAGGCCGTTGCCATGCCGCGTGTTTGTGGCAGTTCTTCGTACTCCTTGCTTATCGAATCCAGTTCGGCATCTATCTTTCGACGTTTTTCCTCATCGCGGGTCGTCATTTTTTCAAAGTTCTTTAAGATATTCTTCCATGTCAGATCGACTTGCTCCGATGCCACATCCATGCCACCCATAAAGTCGCTCACCACATCGGGACGGCTACCCGGCTCGGTCATCACCGGAGGCATCACAATATTATCATTTTCGGCCACATGAGGCTTTACTTCATGGTCTATCGGGGTAGCATAGTTTTGATACATCGCATTGTCTGTTCTTCCTCGGCTCTCTTTATTGATTTTCTTCTCCATGCTACTGCGGTCGGCCGGTAGCTTGCGAGGTGTGAACAACAGATTGGAGACACTTTTTTCATCAGCCCTGTATAGCGGTTCGGATGTTTGCATCCTCTCCATTCGTTGCTTTCTATCGCTCTGCTTTATTTGCCACAGAATATCCTCAATGGCAGCATCTTGTCTACTCTCTCCTTCCGCCGCAACATCGGTATTGGCGTAGGATTGTTCTCTCTTTTCACTCATACTCATTCATTCTTGGAAGTTGAAGTTAATAATTCATTCACACACTGTGGAAGTCGGCACAACACAGCATATCGCTGCTTAAAACAATCCACATCACTCTCATTGCGAGGCATATACCACGAATACAACAAGTTATACACGTCACCATCTCTATTGCGAACACTACTCTTATGCACACAATCGCACATCATTCGCAACGAGCGTCGCACATCACTGTTATCTTCGGTTACTTCATTTTCTCGCATCCATTTATGCCACTGCGGCAATACATCCCATACACTTGTTTTTTCTTTCATACTTTTCATTTTGTCATACATTATGTAAACAACATTTGCGACACACCGCTACCAATAGTCGAACCTATGCGATTAGTTATCGTACGAAGAAAAGATAACTCATCATTATAGTCACTCTGATTGACGGCATAATGCTTCTTGGTACGATCATTCTTAGCATCGCGAATGTAATCCATCAGCGTACGCTTTGTGTTGTCGTATCCCTCCTTTACTTGCTTTCGCTGTTGCTGCTGCGACTGCCCGAAACCTGCATCCAGTTGCTGCATCGCTGCGTTGTTGCGACGGTGCATCGCTCCTATCGACGACGTATTGTCGCCGGTTACTACCGCACTGTTATACATGGCTCTTGTACGCTCCTGCAACTGCTGCTGGGTGCGGTCGATGAGATGGCGTGTCTCCACATCGTCCATGTAGTTACGATAATAATTGCGATCAAAGAGCGACTCGGCTTCGGCAAGTCGTCGATTGTAATCTTTTTTGCGTAGATCGTACTCATGTTCAATCATTGCATGCTGATTATTTCGCTCATTCTGCTTAGCGATATAATCAAATACCGAATTTAAAAAATTTCCTACCATTCTAACTAAATTTTCTTTAAGGGTTAACAATATCATTCTATAACATCGCGATGCAAATATCGCACTCTACCTTTGCATTCCGATGCGATAGAAGGACATCCGCATCTTTATTGGGAGCTTTTATAAGAATCTCACCCTTAACGAATGAATGATTAAACAGTGTAATTTATAGAAGTTGCCACGCTGAACAACCCTTATTATAAATGTATAAAAAAGAAAAAATTATGGAGGAAATCTCAAACAAGGAAGAATTAAACATTCTCGCCAAGCAGATTGAGCTTCTCGACATCTGCTACGATCGTCTACGCGACATCCTGCGAGTTACCGACAATGAGTCGGTCATTATCAAAAGCCTCGAAATCATTCGCAAGGACATGCCGGCAGCTCTACATGCCGTTTCGGGCAAACGGGATGCTATGAGTGACACTTGCGAACGACTGCTCGAAATCGAAAAACAACTCAAAAAACTCTAAGTAGTCGTTTGAGTTTATTTCGAGGTTATCGGAGGACTCTTTTCGAGCATCTATCCATTGGGGGATGACTGGTTATAGCTTGCTATTTTCAGGCTCCCGAAATGGATAGATGACCCAAAGAGACTCAGAACAAGCCTTAATAAAAAATGGAAACAAATTCTTAGCAACATGAACACCACTCATGACTACATCGATGAACTTATCATCGAAAACAAGCGTCGACACGACGACTTGAAAAGAGCCTACAACCCTGCCACTGGCGAGGGGTGCTGCGGAGAACGTACCATCGTGCATCTATCCGATGCACCCATTGCCACACAATATGTTCCACAGGCTATGCTCGACGAATGCCATTGGGTGCAACTATTGGCACAAGCCGGCAGTATCAAGGATTTTATTGTCAATAGGCTACACTCCTCACCTAACGCTACACTCTGCAACGACATCTGGTCTTTATGGATCAAGGAACGCATACGACACGACTTTGAGTTTTGGGCAGCCATGTTTATTCGCATCAAGGATAAGATAGGTACTGACGACATCCCCTTCATACTCAATCGTCCCCAACGACGATACCTCTCCCTGCTCGAACAACAACGCACATCCGCAACTCCCATCCGAGTCATTATGCTCAAAGCCCGACAATGGGGTGGCTCTACCATCACGCAAGTCTACATGGCTTGGATTCAATTGGTGCATCGTCGCAATTGGAACAGTATCATTTGTGCCCATCTCAAAGACGCTGCTGCCAACATCAAAGGCATGTACACCAAGTTGCTCGAAAACTATCCTGCTTGGTTACTCAACAGCAGTGAGCAACCTCGATTTCAACCCTTTGAACGCACTGCCAACACTTCAATAATAGCCTCACGCGGATGCAAGGTCACAATCTGCTCATCAGAGTCGCCCGAGGCTGTTCGTGGCAACGATGCCGTAATGGCTCACCTCAGCGAGGCTGCCTTTTGGAGCAATACTCCGGCTCACACTCCCGAGGGACTCATCCGCTCCATCTACGGTAGTATTGCCATCTTGCCGTTATCGATGGTTGTCATCGAGAGTACTGCCAACGGTACCGGTACCTACTTCCATCGCGAATACATGCGGGCTTGCCGAGGCGAAAGTGACAAACGAGCCATCTTCGTCCCTTGGTACGAAATCGAAATCTACACCATGCCCGTCGACAATCCGCGACAACTCATCGCATCGTTCGACAAGTACGAAAGTTGGCTGTGGCAACAAGGGGCTACTCTCGAAGCCATTGCATGGTATCGAACCAAACGTCGCGAATACACTCGACACACCGACATGATGGCGGAGTACCCCTCGGACGAGACCGAAGCCTTCTCTCATTCGGGTGAACGAGTCTTTGACCCTGCGGCTGTACAGCACCTCCGTTCGCTATGCTACGCACCAATGGCAGTCGGCGACTTGGCTGGTGCCGACATCACAGGCGATAAGGCTCTGCGGGACATTCACTGGGTAGACAATCCACTCGGACTGTTACACATCTGGGAGATGCCCCATCATGAGAAGGTAATGCGTAATCGTTACATTACCGTAGTAGATGTAGGCGGTCGTTCGCAACGTGCCGACTACTCGGTCATTGCCGTATTCGACCGAGCAGGACTGCTCAGCGACAACACCATCAAGTTGGCAGCCCAATGGCGTGGACACATCGACCACGACTTGCTGGCTTGGAAGGCTGCTCAAATAGCATCGTTCTACAACAACGCTCTGTTGGTAATCGAAAGCAACACACTCGAAACCGAGTGCGACGATACAAGTTCGCAATACATCCTCGACACCATAGCCTCTCGTTACAACAACCTCTACGCCCGTCAAGCAGGAGGCGACACCATTACACCCTCAGCTCCCACTCGATGGGGTTTCCACATGAACCGAAGCACCAAGTCTATCATTATCAACACTATGATAAATGCACTTCGCAACCAACTATACATCGAACGTGACATAGAGGCATGCCATGAATTCGACGTTTTCGAACGTAAAAGCAACGGCAGCTATGGTGCCAAAGATGGCGAACACGACGACATTCTCATCACTCGCTGCATTGGGTTCTACATCGCCTCGCAAGAGAGTGCAACACCCATTCACAACCACCGCCGACCACCCAAAATACCCATCAGCGAAGCATCTTTCTAAGATTCGCTCATAACATGTCAGTATGGCCTCCGGTACAATGGTTTGAAACGTCATGATATTACCTTGCAATTTAACACCTCGACCGATTGTTTTTCGCTCTCCTTTTTGTACCTTTGCGGTAAACCGCGAAGATACTTTCGCTCGCTGTGAAAAATATTCAAGCAAGCTTGATATTTCTCGCTCTCCTTTTTGTACCTTTGCGGTAAACCGCGAAGATACTTTCGCTCGCTGTGAAAAATATTCAAGCAAGCTTGATATTTCTCGCTCGCTTATGCGTATCTTTGTAACTTATAATAGACGAACTTGATAGAAGTTCCCTTAATTACAACAACTATGTCTGTCAACAAAGTAATATTAGTGGGTCATGTAGGTGCCGACCCGGAGGTACGATACCTCGAAAAAGGCTCTTGCGTGGCTCGACTTCGATTAGCTACTACCGAACGTGCCTACACCGCTGCCAATGGTACGCAAGTTCCCGAGCGTGTGGAATGGCACAGTATTGTACTGTGGCGTGGACTGGCTGAAATAGCCGAAAAATATGTGCGTAAAGGTTCTCAACTCTACATCGAAGGTAAGTTGCGTACAAGCCAATGGAATGATGCAAATGGTGTTACACATCAACGCACCGAAATCGTAGCTGACTCGATGGAACTACTGGGTACACGACGTGCCGACAATAACAATGTATAGGTAGGTTCAATAAATTGGGTCGAGTTGATTGATAAACTTAATGTGTGGAGATTTCTAATTTCTCATAAAGGCTCAATGCAAGCATTGTAACTGAATGATAATTAGAGATATACTACAATAAATTCAAAATCGACCGAAATAGAAGCTACCGACAACGAGAACTTATTCACTAATTTATAGAACACACCTTCAATAAAGGATAGTTACAAACATCGACACAGTGAAATATCGCATTACTGCCCCTCAGGCTCTCTCCTGTCACATCGAACTGCCAGCATCGAAGAGTATCAGCAATCGAGCACTCATTATTGATGCATTAGGTGGCTTCATGCACAACATTGACAATCTGGCCTCATGCAACGACACTCGCGTGATGATAGAGGCTCTCTCGTCGACCCATCACACCATCGATGTGGGCGAGGCCGGAACTGCCATGCGATTTCTCACGGCCTACTATGCCATCACTCCGGGTGAGAAAGTCATTACCGGCTCGGCTCGTATGCTACAACGCCCCATCGCTCCGTTGGTCGATGCTTTGCAACAAGCCGGTGCATCTGTTTCATACCTCGGTAAGGTGGGGTCCCCTCCTCTCAGAATAGAGGGAGGAACTATTCGTGGGGGGAAGATTACTATTCGTGGCGATATTAGTTCTCAATTTATTTCGGCTTTGTTACTCATTGCACCGTACATGCAAGAGGGATTGTCGCTTACCATTGAAGGAAACATTTTGTCTCGCCCTTACATCGACATGACCATTGCAATGATGAAATACTACGATATTCACATTGCAAACTATTATAACAGGATAGATGTTTACCCGGGACAATATAACTGCAACAAGCATTATTCCATCCCATTCGACTGGTCGGCTGCTTCTTATTGGTATGAAATAGCCTATCTTAATAGGTCGATATACTATTTAAATAGGTCATATCGCAATACAGGTGAATTAACAGACTATTTTAATAGTTCTCTAAACCAAGATTACCCCATTTCATACTATGATATTAGTCTCAAATGTGGTAATAATGATAAAATAGACTACGATAATAGTTCGCATAATTACAACAATTCTCCGGACTGTGATAATAGTATATCTCGCAAAGACGATGGTTTGATAGACTATTATAATAGTACAAAAGACTTCCTTGGTAATATGTTAGACTATGATAATAGTTTAAAAAACCATGAAGTTGGTATATTAGACCATGATATTGGTACATCATGCCATAATAATAGCCAATCAAACTACGATAGTAGTACGGCAGACTATTTTACCGGTTCGTCTCTCGCATTACAAGGAGATGAAAAGGTAACACAAATGTTCGGATTACTAAGTGTCGAGACAATACACGAAGAGTCGCATATTGTCATAGCCCCCAACGATAGAACCCCGGCACCGGATATTCTGAGACTCGACTTGCAAGATACACCCGACTTGGCTCAGACCATCATAGTGAGCTGCGTACTAAAAAAACAGTTTTTCATAATAAGCGGGTTGCACAATTTACCTCTCAAAGAGACCAACCGCATAGAGGCATTGATAAGCGAAACGGCCAAATTGGGTGTTATACTAACGCAACCGGTCGAAGGTACTCTGCAATGGTTGGGCGAAAGTTGTCCCATCCACTACCCCATCGTTATTGATACACACAACGACCACCGCATGGCAATGGCTTTTGCTCCGGCAGCCATCACACATGGTGAAGTGTGGATTGACAATCCGCAGGTCGTCGACAAGTCTTACCCAAGTTACTGGCAGGACTTAATAAAAGCCGGATTTTGTATTACCGATCAACAAGGAAAGGAGATAACCATATGTCACTTATAAAACTCATCATCTTTTTCATAGGGCTGCCTGCTGTTGTAGGCTGCATACTATACATAACCGACCAACAATACCGTCGCATACGAGAGGCCAAAGGTCTACCACCCGAAGAACCGGCACCCGACATACCCGACGAGTGCTGTGGACAACACGAAGTGTGCGAACGCGACAGCCTATTGAGTGCTGTGAGCAAAGAGATAGAATACTACGATGATGAAGAGTTGGACGACCTGAAAGGCACACCCTCGCATGGATACAACGAGGAGCAATGTACTCTCTTTCGCAACATACTCTACACCATGCGTAGCGACGAAGTGGCAGGATGGGTACGCAGCCTGCAACTGCGTGGCATAGAACTTCCCGACGAGGTGAAAGACGAAGTCCTGCTCATTATATGCGAACGTCGCTCACACGTTTAGCTCGTTATCACTAACCAACCTTTACAAACAATGGATATACTGCAATATACATTTTTTCAAAATGCACTGATAGGAATCCTACTCCTCTCACTGACAGCGGCAATCATAGGCACATACATCGTCACACGACGCATGGTATTTGTGGCAGGAGGTATCACACATGCCTCATTCGGTGGGCTGGGTATAGGTTACTTTACAGGCATTTCGCCAACGCTGTCGGCACTGATATTTGCCACACTCTCGGCAGTAGGCATCGAATGGATGTCTCGCAACCGTCATGTGCGTGAGGACTCCGCCATTGCAGTGTGGTGGGCATTGGGCATGGCAGTGGGCATTATCTTCATCTTTCTCACTCCGGGCTACACCCCGGGGCTGACTGAATTTCTGTTTGGTAATATACTCACCATTACTCATGGCGATATAATCATCTTTGCAGCCTTCACACTGACACTCATCGCCTACACCATCACCCACTATCATTCTATTTTATACACCATCTTCGACCGCGATTTTGCACACACCATAGGCATCAATACCCGATTGATTGACACCATCATGATGTTATTTGTGGCGGTCAGTGTAGTACTCGCTATCAGGCTCGTAGGTATCATGCTGCTCATATCGCTGCTCACCATTCCTCACATTACCGCCGAGTTGTTCACCTCACGCTACCACCATCTGATATACCTCTCAGGAGCTATATGCATCCTTTCGGGGGTAGTAGGATTGATTGTTTCGTCTATTATCAATGTACCCACAGGTGCATGTATTGTATTGACACTCATTGCGGTATATCTATTATGTCGCATCGTATTATTCACCCTGCGACATCTCGTTACAGCGAGACAATCGTCACAACAATAAAAAGGCACGCAAGCCGTTATATATAAAAGATGAAGACACGACTCACATATCGACACACGATACTGTTACTAATGGCAGCAGTATTACTGACGGCATGCTCCACTACCAAGAATACCGGCTGGACAAGGTTCTATCAGTCGCTTACCACTCGATACAATGTGCATTTCAATGCCGAGCAGAATTATATAGAACAACTTAAATTACAACAGGAGAAGTATGAGGACAACTTTACCGACCTTCTATACATGTCGCCGGCACAAGCCTACAACAATCCCAAAGATCCTCAACCACAAGGCTCGTTCGATCGTACTATCGAAAAGTGCGAAACAGCCATACAGAAGCACAGCATCAAGAGTAAACCCAAGCGTAAGCAAGGTAAGCGTAACGACCCTAAATACAAAGCATTTATGCAACGCGAAGAGTATAACTCATTCATTCACAACTCGTGGATGCTCATGGGTAAAGCTCAATACAACAAGGGCGACTTCTTGGGTGCGGCATCAACCTTCATGTATGTAGCTCAACACTTTACATGGCTACCTGAGATAGTAGCCGAGGCACGTTTGTGGCAAGCTCGCAGTTACATCGCATTGGACTGGATATATGAAGCCGAGGATGTATTGTACAAAGCCAACAACGATAGTCTGCCACCATCGCTCAATGGCGAATTTGCCTCGGTCAATGCCGATTATCTTATCAACAACAAGGAGTATAAGAAAGCTATTCCTTACTTACAAACAGCCATTAAACACGAACATAACAAAGCACAACGAGCAAGGTTGACATTCCTGTTGGGACAACTATATGCTCTCGATAACAAGCCCCAAGAGGCTTATAACGCTTACAAGAAGGTAATAAGCATGAACCCCTCCTACCGCACCCAGTTCAATGCACGCATCAAGATGAGTGAAGTGTTCATGGGCGATGACATTGAGAAGGAGGTGAAGGCCTTGCGACGTATGACACGCAAAGGTGCCAACAAAGACTATCTCGACCAGATATATTATGCCATAGGTAACATCTATCTGTCACGACAAGATACACTCGAAGCCATCCAAAACTATCGCAGTGCCATATCGCGAAGTACACGCAACGGTATAGAGAAGGCTGTGTGTCAGATTACATTGGGAGAACTTCACTTTGGTCGTCGCGAATATGTCGATGCACAACCATGTTACTCCGAGGCTCTACCTCTACTGAAAGAAGATTATCCCAATTACAAAACACTCAGTCGCCGCTCGACAGTACTTGACAAACTGGTCGTGTATGCACAGAATGTAGAGTTGCAAGATAGCTTGCAAGTATTGGCGGCTATGAGTGAAGAAGAGCGAAATACCGTCATACAGAAGATTATAGACGACCTCATCAAGAAAGAAAAGGAGGAAGCCGAGAATCAGGCTCGTGAAGAGTATCTTGCTCAGAACGAAGGTCTTGGACAAGATATGATGCAAGGCGGGGCAAATCGTCCCACCACCAATGTGATGAACAGCGACGGGTCGTGGTACTTCTACAATCAGACATTGGTCAACAGCGGAAAATCGGAGTTCCAGAAAAAATGGGGTTCCCGTAAGCTGGAAGACGACTGGCGACGTCGCAACAAATCGGGATTTTCGACAAGCGACTTCGGCATGGACAGCAATCTTGCCGAAAATGAAGCAACAAGCGAGGAGATGACACCCGATGGTGAAATAGAGACGATTACACCCGAGGATAGTGTAGCACTTGCCAACTCGGAAGATCCTCACAAAATAGAGTATTATCTCAAACAGATACCTCTCACCCCCGAGGAGATAACCGTATCGAACGAAATCATTGCCGATGGATTATACAACATGGGATTGATACTGAAAAATGACTTGGAGGACTATGAAGCAGCCTCTGCCACATTTGACGAACTGGAAGAACGCTTTCCCGATAATCCCTACCTTGCCGACACTTACTACAATCGTTACTTGATGCACATGCGTAACGAAGAGCCAACACAGGCCGAAATATATCGTCAGAAAATACTCACCTCACACAGCGAGAGCGACTATGCCACAGCTCTGAGCGACGCCGACTTCTTGGAGAAACGTCGCACAGCAGCCGTTAAGCAAGACTCGATATACAGGGAGACTTATGCAGCCTACCTCGACAACAACAACCATCTTGTACACAGCAATGTAGAGTATGTCAAGAGTGAATACCCACTGGCCGAAATCATGCACAAATTTATCTTCCTTGATGCTATGGCATACATCGGAGACAAGGAGTACGACAAGTTCAAGGAAAATGTCGAGGAGTTGTTAAGTAAATATCCGCAAGCCGATGTAAGCGACTATGCCGGCAACATACTCAAAGGTATGTCACAAGGTCGCACCATCGAGGGCAGTGGCAATGCCCGAGGAATGATATGGACAACCCGACTGGGCAACGACTCGACCGCAGTGAGCGATAGTACAGCCACCTTCACACATGAACCTGCAAGTGAGCACTATTTCCTCTTGGCTTTCGATAATAGAGATGTGTCGGGCAACCATCTGCTCTACGAAGTGGCACGCATGAATTTCTCACACTTCCTTGTGAAAGATTTTGAACTCGAAATAAATACATTTAACGAATTATCAATACTGATTGTCAAAGGTTTTAATAACTTTGACGAACTAATACACTACCGCTCGGTTATGAACAATGAAAGCGACTTTGTACTACCCGACGGAGTGCGACCCGTAATGATAAGTACAGCCAACTATAACCTGCTCATGCAAGGACACTCGTTGGAGGAGTACTTTGAATTTTTTAATAACTATTACATTCTCAACAACGATGAAGCAACCGATGATACTATGGGCGGACGATGAAATAGACCTTCTCAAGCCCCACATATTGTTCCTCACACAGAAAGGTTATACATTGAGTACCGTTACCAACGGAGTAGATGCCTTGGATGCATGCAACGAACAATCATTCGATCTTGTTATTCTTGATGAGAATATGCCTGGATTGAGTGGATTAGAGACATTGAGTCGCATCAAGGAACAGCATCCCGAGATACCGGTTATCATGATAACCAAGAGCGAGGAAGAGAACATCATGAACCAAGCCATAGGTAACAAGATAGCCGATTACTTGATCAAGCCTGTCAATCCCAACCAGATATTTCTATCCATCAAGAAGAACTTGCACAGCCGCGAGATAATATCGGATGAAACGACGAGCAATTATCAACAAGAGTTTAATCGCATCAGCATGCTCATCAATAATACCGAAACATGGAGTGACTGGGAAGAGGTATATCGCAAGTTGGTTTTTTGGGATATCGAGTTGGCACATGCTCAGACAACCAACATGGACGACTTGTTGCGTATGCAACGCATAGAAGCGAATGCAGCTTTTGCCAAGTTTGTCAAGAAAAACTACGAACGATGGATTACAACGGAGGATCATCCGATGATGAGCCACGAGCTATTCAAGAAACGCGTTTTCCCAATGCTCGACAATGGAGAGAAACTATTCTTTATCCTCATAGATAATTTCCGTCTCGATCAGTGGCGTATCATACAACCGCTCATAAGCAACTATTTCACAGCCGAGGAGGAGATGTATTGCAGCATCTTGCCCACAGCAACACAGTATGCCCGAAACGCGATTTTCTCGGGTCTTATGCCCATCAAAATTGCCGAAATGTTTCCTGACTTGTGGGTAGATGAAGAGGAAGAGGAAGGCAAAAATCTCAACGAAGCACCTTTGATACAGACACAACTTGATCGCTATCGCAAGAAGTACGACTTTACTTACAGCAAAATTAATGAGAATGCTTACGGTGAGAAGTTGTTGCAGAACTTTGCTCGATTTACCGACAAGCCGCTAAATGTGTGTGTACTGAACTTTATCGATATGCTGTCGCACGCACGCACCGAGTCGAAGATGATACGCGAACTGGCGTCGACCGAGGCAGCCTACCGCTCACTGACCGAGTCGTGGTTCAGACACTCCTCGGCAATGGAACTTTTCAAAAAGATAGCTGAGAGCGGATATAAAATTATACTCACTACCGACCACGGAACAGTTCATGTCGATAATCCCATTAAGGTAATAGGCGATAAGAATACCAATACCAACTTGCGTTACAAAGTGGGAAAATCGTTGAGCTATAATCCCAAGCAGGTGTATGAAATAAAAAATCCCAAACTCTACGGGCTACCGTCACCCAATGTGAGTTCGACCTACGTCTTTGCTACCAATCGTGATTTCTTTGCCTACCCCAACAACTACAACTACTATGTAGGATACTACAAGAATACGTTCCAACATGGAGGTATCTCGCTCGAAGAGATGATGATACCCATCGTAACACTCACAGCCAAATAAAAAAGATATATGATAAAAATAGAAATAAAAGAGATCGGTCACATCATAGAAGCCGCCCAGGCATTTATCGACCAGATAGGGACATCGACCATCTTTGCCTTTAATGGCAACATGGGAGCCGGCAAAACCACTTTTATCAAAGCGGTGTGCGAACAATTGGGAGTCAAGGATGTCATTAATAGTCCGACGTTTGCCATTGTCAACGAGTATGAGACCGATAAAGGCAGCATCATATATCATTTCGATTGCTACCGCATCAACAAGATAGAGGAGGCCATAGACATGGGTTGTACCGACTATTTCGATAGTGGCAACTTGTGCCTGATAGAGTGGCCTGAGAATATCTCCCCACTGCTACCCGATGACACAGTTGTGGTAAATATTACCGTTAACGATGATGATAGTCGCACGCTCACAATAGAGAAATAGAACGCTGTAAGAAACATCGCACAACACGCACATAGATGAATAACAAGTCGTTACAAAGCACTCCACGAAAGAGAAAGAGAAGGAGAAAGACAAGGAAGATGAGTGATAACAAGCTGTTCCGAGTAATTCCCTTCATTACAATAGTGGCCATAGTGATAGTAACGGCTGTCTTTATCATGAAAAATGATCGTGTGGGCGACTGTGGCAATCATGCCAAACAGGGCATCGATGTGTCGCACCATCAGGGCAAGATAGAGTGGCCTGTGCTGGCAGCAAGGAACGACATTAAGTATGTCTACATCAAAGCAACAGAGGGGGCAACACATAAGGATACTCGCTATCATGAGAATATTAAAGAGGCACGCAAGGTGGGCATACCTGTGGGGAGCTATCATTACTTTCACCCCAATGTACCGGTAGAGAAACAATTGGCCAACTTCACCTCTGTGATAGATATGTCACAACAAGATCTGCTACCTGTTATCGATATAGAAGAACCCGGTAAAAGCAAGAAGGCAGTGTGCGATAGTCTGCTGAAATTTGCCCAAATGATAACAACTCATTGCGGTGTCGCTCCTATAATATACACAGGACAGAATTATTATAATGAGATACTACACAACAGGGTAAATTCCTACCGATTGTGGATAGCACGCTATGGGATATACAAGTTTAAGATGACTCCTCGTCTGAGAGATAGACAAGAGTACCATATATGGCAATATAGCAATCGTGGTCGAGTGGAAGGTATAGAGGGAGATGTGGACTTGAATACGCTGTGCGGTGATGTGGATATTGATGCTATAATGATAAAGAGAGCTTCTATAAATAGCACAGATTAATCATCCATTCGTTAAGAGAAAGATTCTTTTTGTTTACTTGGCGTTTATACAAATATCTTACATCCTATAAATCAATAACATAATTTGCTATAATCCTTTGATTATAGTCAAAAAAAATCCACTCAAATAACAATTCATCAATCATAACAAACAACTGAACAAAATTCAGTAAATAAGGTATAACGAACAAAAAAGTAAGAGAGATTTTCCTCGTTTTGGAAAAACCTCTCTTGGGTTGATTATGCAGATCTAAAACCAACTATTTTAGTCTACATTACCGTAAATAAAAGAATTTGGTTCAATACAAAGAAGGTGCATCGTGAGGCTCGAAAGAGCCAACGATGCACCATCGTAGGTGGTTATGTTGTATAAGTGCAAGTAAGCTATAAATAAAAGTTAGCTACAAGATAGATGTTATGATAGTGGAGCTTTGTTGCGAGGGAAGTACTTGTATATGAAGATGATGTAAGCCGCTGAGAGGATAACAGCACATGCAGCTACATAGTAGTAACGAATGTTGTCAGGAATGATGAAAAGTCCGATGTTGACAGAAGCTTGCACAAGCATATATAATGTACTGACCGACAAGTGTTTCCAACGCATTTCGTTGGCAAGTATTTGGTATATATGTTTGCGATGAGGCTGAACAATATTCTCGCGTAGGATGAGGCGATGTATGATAGTGAGTACACTGTCTATACCATATACAAGCAAAAGAGCCAGATAGTAATAATCGCCCGTAGTGAGAATGATGTAGCCCAATGCATAGACGATAAAGAATGCAATGGAAACCGAGCCAACGTCGCCAGCCAGACAACGAGCCGTTGTACGGAAATTATAGAAAGCAAAGACGAGTACAGCAAAGGTCATGGTGTGTACCATGTCGAGGGGAACAACCGGTACAGGCAAGAGATACTTGTCGATATAGGAAATGGATATGAGTGTGACTACACTATAAGCAGCAGTCATGCCGTTGATACCATCCATAAAGTTGTAAGCATTGATAGTACCGGTACAGAAAATGAGCAGTAGGAGAATAAACCACCACTGCTGCAAGGAGAATAGGTCCCATTGCATGAAGATGATGAGTACGGCAAGCATCTGTACGAGCAGTCGGTATATTTGTCTTACTTCCTTGATATCGTCGATGAAACTGATGCAACTAACCATAGTTAAGGCTACGAAGAAGAGAGCATGGTCGTGCCACTGCCCGGGAATGAGCAGCATATAGAGGAGTGCTGCGATATAGAATATAATGCCACCCCCACATAGCGTCACGAGTTTGTTGGAACCACGTTCGGATATGCGGTCGAAAATGTGGTACTTATGAGCTATGAGGAAATAAGATTCCTCGGCTACGAAGAGCAACAATGTGAGAATGGGAAAGTAAAAATCAGTGTGCATGATAGGGTGAAATTAATCCGTTACTACACATGTAGGCCTCGTGAGCATAGCTGAGCATAGGGATGTCTCCGCTGCTGTTTCCGTAGGCAACAATATGAAATTGCGAACGGGGAAATAGCCGGGCAATTTGTGTCACTTTCTCTTGCCCGTTGCAATTTTTTCCATGAAAACGACCTGTGTATCGCCCATTGACCACTTCGAGTTGCGTAGCAATTACTTTAATATCGCCTACCGACCTCGCCCAAGGCTCAACCCACACTTGCGGGCTTGCCGATACGATAACGACCGAGTCGCCAAGTGCAATGTGATGGAGCATACGTTGATATACCTCGCGAGAGATTACTTGATTGACCACTTGAACAAACTCGGTTGCAGAGCAAGAGACTTGCTCGATACTTTTATTCTCGAAACAGCGTCTCAACAAGCCTTCCTTCGTTCGCTGTGCATCGATTCCCCATAGAGATTTCCAACCATTGGCTGCCAGAATAATGAGAGCCGGCAATGAGGATAAGATACTGAGCAATAAACCTGTCAATCCGGTAGCATGACGGATGTAGAGAGGAAGCGTATCACGCAGTGTGATTGTGCCGTCGAAGTCAAATAGAGCTACAACCGGCTTGTGATCAGAGTTCGGTTCAGGCATAAATAATAAATGCAAAAAGAGCTAACCAACCTACCACACAAAGTTGGAGGAAGCGGTCGTGCATGATAATCTTGGTGGGACTCCAACCCTTTTCGTCGACAAGAGTCAATTGCAAATATCGCAAAATTCCTGCTAACACAAAGATGGTAGTAGAATAGACGTAGTTGCAGTCGAAACGCTGAATAATCTCGGGGTCGACAGTGTACATGATGTAGCTTACTAATGTAACTGCTGCTACTAACGTAAGCGATAGGTCGAGGAACTGACGATTGAAAACTGTGATGTTATACCGGGTGATGATACCGGTCTTTTCGTACTTGACAACATCGTCACGTCGCTTGGTCATGACAAGGAAGAGAGCCAAGAGGAAAGTCATGATAATAATCCAGTGTGATGGAGTGACCGCCGCAGCTGTGGCACCGATGATGATGCGAAGTACAAAGTTGAAGGCGACTATAAAAATATCGACCAAGGGTATATATTTGAGTACAAAAGAATATAAATGATTGAGTACTAAATATATACCAAACAGCAAAATCATATGCTGAGAGGGGAAGAAATATACAATAATGCCGGCACAGAGGATGATAAGAAAGGAGTACAAGATGAATGCATTTCTTACCGACACACTACCCGAAGCAATGGGACGGTGGCACTTCTGAGGGTGCATACGATCAAAGTCGGCATCGTTCCAATCATTGATAATGTAAATGGAACTACTTGCTAAGCAGAGAGCTACAAATGCCAAGCAGCAAGAGAGTAACCTATCGACATCGCCAATGGATTGTGCAAAGAAGATGGGCAAGAAAATGAAAAGGTTCTTACACCATTGCTGGGGACGCAATAATTTGATATATTCGATCATGTGTGTAATCCAATGAGTCTGTTCAGTTGTGTAAATACCATTGATAGAGACGAGCGACACCTTCATCAATTTCGACTTTGTGATGCCAGCCGAGGTTGTGCAGCTTGGATACGTCGGTGAGCTTACGCATCGTTCCGTCGGGCTTAGTTGTATCAAAATTGATAGCACCCTGATAGCCAATGGTTGAGGCGATGAGCATAGCTAAGTCGCGGATGGATATTTCCTTGCCTGTGCCAATGTTGATGTGGCAGTTGCGGACTTCGCGAGCAGAGGGCGAGAAGGTGTCGGTAAAGTTGATATTTTCGAGAATATAAACCGAGGCATCGGCCATCTCTTCACTCCAAAGAAATTCTCTCATGGGCGTACCCGTACCCCAAAGATTCACAGAGTGGGGCGTGATACCGTACTTGGCAAGTATGCTGATAATGTCGTTGTGCGGAGCATTGCCATCGATGCCTTCGACAGGTCGTTTGTTAAGGTCGGTAGTGATGGCATTCCAGTCGTTAAGAAGCAGGTTATGAGCCAAATGAATCTTTCGAATCATGGCAGGCAAGACGTGGCTGTTTTCGAGGTGGAAGTTATCACGAGGGCCGTAAAGGTTGGTGGGCATGACGGCGATGTAGTTGGTTCCGTATTGAAGATTGAAACTTTCGCACAATTTCAGCCCGGCAATTTTGGCAATAGCGTAAGGTTCATTGGTGTATTCGAGCGGTGAAGTAAGTAGTACATCTTCGCTCATGGGCTGTGGAGCTTCACGAGGATATATGCAAGTGCTACCGAGGAAGAGAAGTTTCTTGACATTGTGACGGAAGCTCTCCCCTATTACGTTCTGTTGAATTTGCAGGTTCTCGTAAATAAAGTCGGCACGATAGGTATTGTTTGCCATGATACCCCCTACATGTGCGGCCGCCAAGATAACATACTCGGGTTTTTGCTCATCGAAGAAGTTGCGGACAGCCACAGCATCCAGCAGGTCGAGTTGAGCATGAGTGCGACCAACAAGGTTGTTGTAACCTTTGTCAGTCAGGTTGTTCCAGATAGCCGAGCCAACCAATCCACGATGACCGGCCACATATATTTTGGCATTTTTATCCATCATAACAGTTGAGAGTTGGTGTGTAGTTTGTGAAGGTATATTCTATAAATTAGTAGATAAATTCATCGTTGTCGGTAGCTTCTATTACGGTCGCTTTTGAATGTATTGTAGTATATTTCTAATTTTCATTCAGTTACAATGCACGCATTGTGCCTTTATTAGAAATTAGAAATCTCTACACAATAAACTTCAAAATCAACTCGACCTAATTTTTAGAACCTACCTGAACAAATTTCATATCATGCTCGACCATGATGCGAACGAGCAATTCGAAAGGCGTCTTGCAGGGATTCCAACCGAGGAGCGTCTTAGCCTTGGTAGGGTCTCCGAGAAGTTGGTCGACTTCGGTAGGTCGGAAGAAGCGAGGGTCGACTTCGACGAGAGTTTTACCCGTAGCAACGTCGATACCTTTCTCGTCGACACCATCGCCCTCCCAACGGAGTTGAATACCGGCGAAGTTGAATGCCAATGAACAGAACTCACGAACGGAGTGATACTCACCTGTGGCAATTACAAAGTCCTCGGGAGTATCGTGCTGCAACATGAGCCACATGCACTCGACATAGTCACGAGCGTAGCCCCAGTCGCGAAGAGAGTTGAGGTTGCCAAGGTATAGCTTGTCTTGGTATCCTTGTGCGATGCGAGCCGCTGCGAGCGTGATTTTGCGGGTTACAAAGTTCTCACCACGGCGTTCGCTCTCATGGTTAAATAAGATTCCGTTTACAGCAAACATGTCATAAGCCTCACGATAGTTCTTGGTAATCCAGAAACCGTACTGCTTGGCGACACCATAGGGAGAACGGGGGTAGAATGGAGTTGTTTCTTTCTGCGGAACTTCCTGTACCTTGCCGAATAACTCGCTTGTAGAGGCCTGATAAATGCGACATTTTTTTTCCAATCCGAGAATGCGAACAGCTTCGAGCAGTCGCAGAGTACCAACCGCATCGACTTCGGCAGTGTACTCCGGGACATCGAAAGAGACCTTGACATGCGACTGAGCAGCAAGGTTGTAAATCTCGTCGGGCTGAATGAGCTGTATGATGCGAATGAGCGAAGAAGAGTCGGTCATATCGCCATAGTGAAGATTGACGAGGCGATTTTTCTTCATGTCACGCACCCATTCGTCGAGATAGAGGTGTTCGATGCGAGCCGTATTGAATGATGAACTACGACGAAGCAGACCATGTACTTCGTAACCTTTTTCCAATAGTAGTTCGGCCAAAAAAGAGCCATCTTGACCGGTGATACCGGTGATAAGAGCTTTTTTCATATCTTATCGTTTTCTTATTGTTTGATAGGAGGATAAAGAGTCTCTAAAAATTCTTATAAGAAACTTCAATCAATTCCACAGATTAATAATTGAATCGTTATGGGGAACTTAATGATGCTCCTTAAAATATTGTATAGCACTCACGATAGCTTGGTGCGTGTGTGCGGGCATTGAGTCGATGCCGAGAGCAGTCTTAATCTTGTTGTTGGATACTCGGAAGTTGCCGGTGAGCTTGTCCAGTCGTTGCTTATTGAAAGGTAAATGAAGCCATGTACCCATACGAGCCAAGGTGTAGATAAGCTGCTTATTGATGTGCCAAACACGAGGTTTGCGACCCAACGTTGTGTAAATGAGTGCAACAAGAGATGCGGTGGATATACTCTCATCGTCGCACAAATTGTATATACCGGATGGTATGGAGGTGGTTAACAAGGAATCGACTACGAAAGAGACATTGTCGATACTCGTAAAGGTGCGACGATTGTCGAAACTGCCCAACGGATAAGGGATGCCACTGCGAAGCAAGTTGCATAGCAAAGGCAGATTGCCTTTACAATCGACACCGTATATCATGGAGGGGCGTAGGATATAGACCTGCTTGTGCGATGGTGTGTGCTGTGAGATGTATTGTTCGGCCGCCAACTTGGTGGTTCCATAGGCACCCAACGGTGCGGGAGTGACATCTTCGGTGAGAATATCCTGCACCTCGTGAGCAGCCGCAGCCACCGATGAAAAGTGAATGAAGATGCGAGCCGAAGAGCGACAGAAGTGGTCGAATATTCGTTGCGTGAGACCGAAATTGATGTCATGGTAATGTTGCTCGGAATGTCGATTGTCGGTATCGTGTACAACAGCAGCCAGATGTATGATGGCATCGACTTGGGGCAGGAGGGATAAATCGTTCCAATGGAAGCAACGATGCACGCCGTCGATGAGAGTCGAAGAGGCAGATAGTGCATATATGGTGTGATGTGGGGATAATGCTCGAACGAGATTAGTCCCCACAAAACCATGTGAGCCTGTTATGAGAAGATGCATCGATTGCGTAGTTGATGAGCAGTGGCAACGGTCAAATGGAGTGTGTGCTGACCGTGCTATTATTCGGCCGAGAAGTCCTTGATGCGTTGTTCGTCGCTGAGGCGGCAAATGAGCAATGTACCATCTTTTTCGGCAACGATGTATCCATCCAGACCTTGCACCACTACGCGACGATTTTGCGGTACATGAACGATACATCCTGTGCTGTCGAACATGGCAACGTTGCCAACGGTGGCATTTCCATTGTCGTCGTGCGTGAGGTGTGTGTGTAACGACCCCCAAGTGCCAAGATCACTCCAACCGAAGTCGGCAGGGTGTACAAATATGTTGGGTGATTTCTCCATTACGGCATAGTCGATAGAGATGTTGGGGCAAGTGGGGAATTTTTGTTCAATCAGAGCAGTTTCCTCGTGAGAGTAAAGAGCCGGAGCGAGGTTGTCGAAGATGTCGGCAAGGTCGGGTTGATAGGCTCGGATGGATGATACAATGGTATCGACGTTCCACACAAATATGCCGGCGTTCCAGAGATAATTGCCGGCTGCGAGGTATGACTTGGCAACTTCAAGATTGGGTTTTTCTTTGAATTGTTCGACCTTGCAGATTTCGCTCTTATCGATCGTTTCACCCGCTGCAATGTAGCCATATCCTGTCTCGGGACGCGAGGGACGTATTCCGATGGTGACAATAGCATTGCTGTTGGCAGTGAAATCGAGTGCTTGAGAAATGACACGACGGAACTCGGCAGTGTCCATTACGAGAGCATCACTGGGAGTAACTACGATGTTGGCTTGGGGGTAACGTTGTTGAATCTTCCATGCCACATAAGCGATGCATGGAGCAGTGTTGCGACGGCAAGGTTCAGCCAGAATGTTGTCGAGTGGAATTTCGGGAAGTTGCTCACGCACTATATCGACGTATTGTTGTGAGGTAACGACCCAAACGTGTTGTGGGTCGCATACACCACGAAAACGGTCGACGGTGAGTTGTATCAGAGAACGACCACACCCCATCACGTCGATGAATTGTTTAGGACACTCGGGGGTACTCATAGGCCAAAAGCGACTACCGATGCCACCGGCCATTATTACAAGATGATTTTGTGTTTTCATAAGAATAAAAATGTGGACTCCAATAAGCAGTCCGGTTAATGTATGGAGGGAATTTCTAAAAATTCCACTGATTAATTATTTATTTGTTAAGGGAAAAGAGTCGATCTTAATTATCGGCGAGTTATTTTGTAAGATATATATCCTATCCATTCGTGAATGAGGTCAGCCCAATCGACTAAAATCTTGGGGTTGGGAATGAACATGATGGTGGGATTGTGGTGTCTATACTGATAATCGCAAGGAATAAAGGTGGCATTAATACCTTCTTGCTCGAAGCTGAGTCTTGCACGCGGCAGATGTATGGCGGAAGTAAAAACGGCAATGGTTGCATGACGCTCATCAGCTATTATTTGAGCGGAATATTGAGCATTCTCGCGAGTGGAACGAGCATTTGGCTCGCGAATGAGATCATGAGCCGGGATGTTAAACAATTGCTGCATCTCGCGATAGAAGGTAGCACTGTCGGTGGTGAGACCGTCGCCCGTGATAATGATGCGGTCGATGCGACCTTCACGATAATATCGTACAGCCTCAAAGAGGCGGTCGATGGCACGCTGATAGTCGACTTGTGAGGAGGGATTGTCGTAGTGACCAAATCCACCTAATACAATACCGTAATCATAATGTGTTGTGTCGGTGTATTCCGATTGTCGTGGTTGCCAACTATTCTGTGCATAAGAATAGAGCATGGGGTTGGTGAAAATGAAGAGCAAGATGAAGGCAGCAACCACTGATGCAATGCGTATTTTCTTGAACTGTGAAGGAAGAAAAATCGCTAAGCAGAAAGCCAATATGATGTAGGTAAGAGGCTCGGCAACGGCGGCAAATATGCGAGAAAGAATATAGAACATGATAGATGACCCGAAGGCGATTATCGATTGTTGTACATTGTTTCGTAGTAATGAAGATATTCGCCCGAAGTTACATTATCGAGCCACTGCGGGTTGTTGAGATACCAAGCTACCGTACGGTCGATACCCTCTTCAAATTGTAGTGATGGTTGCCAACCGAGTTCATCACGCAACTTGGTGGAGTCGATGGCATATCGAAGGTCGTGTCCGGGACGATCGGTTACATAGGTAATGAGATGTAGCGAATGTCCTGCGGGATTGCCTAAATGGCGGTCGACAGTGTCAATGAGTACTTTGATAAGGTCGATGTTACGCCATTCGTTGAAACCACCGATGTTGTAAGTTTCGTTGATAGTACCGTTGTGGAAGATGGTGTCGATGGCACGAGCATGATCTTCGACAAAGAGCCAGTCGCGAACATTTTCGCCCTTTCCGTAGACGGGAAGCGGCTTACCATGACGTATGTTATTGATGAAAAGAGGTATCAGTTTTTCGGGGAACTGGTAGGGACCGTAATTGTTAGAGCAGTTGGTGACAATGGTGGGCATGCCATATGTATCGTGATAGGCTCGAACGAAATGGTCGCTTGCAGCTTTACTTGCCGAGTAAGGGCTGTGAGGGTTGTAACGGGTGTTCTCGGTAAAGAGCGTATCGTCGAATGGTAAAGCCCCATATACCTCATCGGTGGAGATGTGGTAGAATCGTTTACCATCATATCGCTCGGGGAGGGATTCCCAATAGGTGCGAGCAGCTTGCAGGAGCGTGAGAGTACCCATTACGTTGGTGCGTGCAAAAGCGAATGGGTCGCGAATGGAACGGTCGACATGACTTTCGGCAGCCAAGTGAATAATACCTGTTATGTTGTATTGCGATAGGATGTTGTAAACGGTGTCGTAATCGCAAATATCGGCACGCGTGAAATGGTAGTTGTTGTTATCTTCAATATCGGAAAGATTGGCAAGGTTGCCGGCATAGGTTAGCTTGTCGAGATTGATGATATTGTATGTAGGATATTTCTTGACGAAGAGTCGTACTACATGGCTGCCGATAAATCCGGCTCCACCGGTTATGAGAATGTTCATATTATCGATTGTTAGAATGGTATTTCAATAGTGTACTTCGAGGTTATTCCATAGTGATACGTTTGCTATCGGAAATGGAATTGAAGCACTGTATGAGGGCATCGTGCCAATGTGGTATATCGAATCCAAATGTTGTTGTGAACAGCGTCTTGTCGAGTACCGAGAAGGATGGTCGCTTGACGGGTGATGGAAATTCGTTGCTGTGACAAGGAGAAATGATACAGTTGTCATGACCGGCCAGTCGAGCGATGGCATGAGCGAAGTCGTACCATGAGCATACGCCTTGGTTGCTGAAATGGTAAATGCCTTGTTTGTGAACTTGATTGGTGTCGATGATGTGCATGATGGCTTGAGCCAGATGTGCTGCGTAGGTGGGAGTTCCAACTTGGTCGAAAACGACATTGAGCGATTGGCGTCGAGCGGTAAGGTCGAGCATTGTGAGCAGGAAGTTGCGGCCATACGGGCTGTAAAGCCATGCCGTGCGAATGATGATGTGTCGACAACCACTATCGATGACAGCTTGTTCGCCGGCAAGTTTGGTGAGTCCGTAAACGCCTAATGGAGCAGTGGCTTGTTGCTCGGTGCAAGGGATGTTGTTGCAGTTTCCGCCGAAAACATAATCGGTGGATATGTGTATGAGTGTTGCATTGTTATTGGCGGCAGCACGAGCGAGGTTGTCGACGGCAGTGGCATTGATGAGTTGTGCAATCTCGGGTTCTTGCTCGGCACGGTCGACGTTGGTATAGGCTGCACAATTGATAATAACATCGATATTGCAACGGGTAATCACATCGACAATGTCATGATATTGCGTAATATCGAGCGAGTCGACATCGGTAAAGATGAAGTTGTGATGCTGCGAGGCAATATCTCGGATGGACGATCCGAGTTGACCGTTAGCTCCGGTAACGAGAATGTTCATGGGAGGACTATATTATGGGTTACGGCAAGAAACAAGATAGGTCGACCTGAGCCAAGGGTCGGTTGAGAGCGTCCTTGGGAGATAGTACAATCTTGTCGGATGGGATGAGCCAGTCGATGTTAATATCGGGGTCATTCCAAGCGATGGCATCTTCGTGCGAGGGTGCATAGAAGTTGTCGCACTTGTACTGAAAAATAGCTGTTTCGCTGAGGACGGCAAATCCGTGAGCAAATCCTTGCGGGATGAATAATTGACGGTGATTCTCGTGAGACAATTCAACAGCGACGTGCTTTCCGAATGTTGGAGAGGAGGGTCGAATGTCGACAGCAACATCGAGTACCTTTCCTTGTACGACACGAACGAGTTTGCTCTGCGAATAGGGAGGTCGTTGAAAATGGAGACCGCGTACTACGCCGTAGGATGACATAGATTCATTGTCTTGAACGAAGGTAACAGGGGCAACAAGACGATGGAAATCGCGTTGGGAGAAAGACTCGAAAAAGTAGCCGCGATGGTCGCCGAAAATATGAGGCTCGATGATGAGTACATCGTCAATGGCAGTTTTAATAACTTGCATGTTGCAAAGGATGTTAAGATGTATAGTGATGTTTTATAAAATAGGGTATCCTTTATCCTTAATCGAAAGAAGGTCGAATGAGGTTGTTGTCGGCCTCATCGGCAATTTTGATAAGGTATTGTCCGTATTGATTCTTGGCCATGGGCTGAGCGAGTGTTCGCAATTTATGGCTGTCAATCCAGCCTTGCGAATGAGCAATACCTTCGAGACAAGCGATTTTAAGACCTTGACGTTTCTCAATGACCTCAACAAAAATGGAAGCCTCGGCCAGAGAGTCGTGTGTGCCGGTATCGAGCCAAGCAAAGCCACGAGCGAGAGTCTGAACACGAAGTTGACTTGCCGAGAGGTAATGCTGATTGACACTTGTGATTTCGAGTTCTCCACGAGCCGAAGGCTTGATACCTTTGGCTACTTTAACGACCGAATTGGGATAGAAATAGAGACCAACAACAGCATAGTTTGACTTGGGATGCGAGGGTTTCTCTTCGATAGAGAGGCAATTACCATCGGCATCGAACTCAGCAACACCATATCGTTCGGGGTCATCGACCCAGTACCCAAAGACAGTGGCATAGTCTTTGCTTTCGGCATCGGAGACGGCTTGTTGCAGCATGTGCGAGAAACCATTACCATGAAAAATATTGTCGCCAAGTACGAGGCATACAGCATCATCGCCAATGAACTCTTCGCCAATGATGAATGCCTGAGCCAACCCATCGGGCGATGGTTGTACTGCATATTGAAAACGGACACCGTAGTCGCTACCATCGCCTAACAGACGACGAAACGCAGGCATATCGTCGGGTGTAGTAATGATGAGAATGTCGCGAATGCCGGCGAGCATGAGTACAGATATGGGATAATAGACCATAGGCTTGTCGTAAATGGGGAGCAATTGCTTGCTCACACCTTTGGTGATGGGATATAATCTTGTGCCACTACCACCAGCAAGAACGATACCTTTCATGACGTAAATTCTATTATTAAGTTGCTTTAAAATAGTGTGTTAGCTTAGCTCAGGGTACGCTCCGCGGTCCTCAGTGTCATTCACCGAAGTACCGCATGGCATAATAGGTTACAAATATAGAGTTTTTTCTTGTGAAATGCAATAAGTTTGGCGTTTAGGGTTCATCTATCAGTTCCACAGCGTAATAAAATGTGGGGCGGGTGTAAAAAAACAGCGAGGCTATACCGATGATATAGCCTCGCTGAGTGTAGAGCAGCTCACTCCTACTCTTGGTCGTTTGTTGTATTGTTATTGCGAACGTCTATACTCTTGTCGGAGAAAAGTCCTGTGAGGTATTTCTCTTGGAAGCGTTGCATAGTCATCCAGAAGTTGGGTACGAAGATTGTACCGAGGAGGGTGTTGACAAGCATACCGAATACGACGGCTGCACCAAGCGAGATGCGACTTGCAGCACCGGCACCGGAGGCAAATAGTAGAGGTAATACGCCGATAATGAAGGCAAAAGATGTCATGAGAATGGGTCGTAAACGCAGACGGCCGGCATCGACAGCAGCATCGAAGATGGGTACACCATTCTTGCGATAATCGCGAGCAAACTCGACGATGAGGATGGCATTCTTGGCCGATAGAGCGATGAGAAGTATGACACCAATCTGTGTGTATATACTTACCGACTCGCCCATAATCCAGCAACCGAGTACAGTACCGAGGATGGCAGTTGGCAATGAGAGGATGACGGCAATGGGGTCAGTCCAGCTTTCGTACTGAGCGGCTAACACAAAGATTACCAATACAATGGCAAGAGCGAATATAATAGTTACAGATGAACCCGACTCTTTTTCCTGCTGAGCCATACCCGTCCAGCTGAGAGCGAAGTTATTGCCCAACGCATCTTTCACCATTTGCTCGGTCTGTGCAATGCCCTGAGCCGAGCTTGCACCATCGGCAGGAATACAGGTGATTGAGGCAGATGGGTACATGTTGTAACGCGTAACAAGGTTCTGTCCGAGTACCGACTGAATGGTGGTAAATGTTGCAAAAGGCACCATCTGTCCTTGTTTATTCTTGACACTGAGTTTGAGAACATCCTCGATATGTGCACGGGCGTTGGCTTCGGCACTGATTTTGACTTGATAGACACGACCAAAGTCAACAAAGTCATTGACATAGCTTGCACCCATCTGCAATGATAGAGCCTTGAATACGTCGCTGATGTTGATGCCCATCAATTCAATCTTACTGCGGTCGAATCGGATATAATATTGCGGAGTTACGCCTTCAAAGAAAGAGGTAACCGATGCGAGAGCGGGAAATTCACTTTGCTTCTGACGGAGTGTATTGATAGCATTCTGTATGGCCAAAGCACCTTGGTTGTTGATGTCTTCAAGTTGCCATTCGAGTCCGCCGGTAGTACCCAGACCTTGTATGGCAGGCGGATTGACGGCAAATATGACCGCCTCTTCAATGGCAGCCGCATCGCGATTGATGCGAGCTACGATGGCATCGGAGCTATGTTCCTTGCCGGGTCGTTCGTGCCAATGGTTGAGAACGACAAAGAATGTTGCGAGGTTGGACGATTGAGAGCCGAACATTGATGAGAAACCGTTGATGACAAGTACGTTTTCGACCTCGGGATATTGTGAGATGGTCTTCTGGAGTCTCTCGGTAACCTCAGCAGTGCGATCGAGTGAAGAGGCATTGGGCAGCTGTACCGAAGCAATGACATAACCCAAATCCTCCGAAGGGATGAATGATGTAGGCCACTTCATGAAGGCATAGAATGCACCAGCCGAAAGGATGGCAAATATAATGAAAGCCATAGCGGGCTTGCGAAGCATGGCTGTAATGAGGCTGACATAACCTGACAGGGTTACATCGAAACCTTTATTGAACCAACGATAGACGCAGAACTTAGTCTCGCGAGTGGGTTGAAGGAACAAAGCACATAGGGCTGGTGTGAGAGTCAGAGAGTTGAGACCGCTGAAAATGGTGGCAACAGCGATGGTGAGGGCAAATTGTTTGTAAAGGACACCCGTAATGCCACCGATGAAAGCTGTGGGGATGAATACCGACAACAGCACAAGAACGACACCGATAACCGGTCCTGTAATCTCTTCCATGGCTTTGATGACAGCCTCTTGTCGGGTATATTTCCCGGTATCGAGCAGTCGAGTAGCATTCTCAACGACAACAATAGCATCGTCGACAACGATGGCGATGGCCAGCACAAGGCCGAAGAGAGTAAGGGTGTTGATAGAGAATCCCAAGAGTTGCATCACAGCAAATGTTGCGATGAGCGAAACAGGGATGGTAAGAGAAGGAATAATGACGGCACGGAAGTTCTGCAAGAAGAGGAGAATAACAAGCATCACAATGAGAGTCGTCTCGACGAATGTGATAAGTACCTCTTCGATAGAAGCTGTAACAAATTCGGTGGTGTCGAGAACGACTTCATAAGATACGCCATCGGGGAAGTATTGTTGCAGTTCGTCCATCTTTTCACGCACACCATTGGCAACATCGAGAGCGTTAGATCCGGGCAATTGATATATTGCGATGGCAGCCGTCTCTTCATCACCGAGCTTGGCAGAAATGTTATAAGCCGCACTACCCAACTCAATGTCGGCAACGTCTTTTAGTCGCAGGTATCCGCCTTTACCATCGGAACGAAGAATGATGTCGCCAAATTGCGACACGTCATTCATCATACCTTCCGTTTTAAGAGTAAATTGGAAGGCTTCGGGTGAGGATACAGGTTGTTGTCCGACACTACCAGCCGGAGAGACAATGTTCTGAGCAGCGATGGCGTTGTAGACTTCGGCAGCGGTGATACCACGCATCTGCATGACGTCGGGTTTGAGCCACACACGCATGCTGTAATCGTCGGCACCGAAAACCGAAACGCTACCGACACCGGGCAGACGTGAAAGTTCGTCGGTGACTTTCAGCTTGGCATAGTTGGATAAAAACAATCCGTCGTAAGCCTCCTTATCGGAACGAAGAGCGACGAAAAGGACGATGCTTGTCGATTGTTTCTTGGTGGTAATACCTTGTTCGATAACAGCTTGTGGCAGTGAGTTTTGAGCGGTGCTGACACGGTTTTGTACCAATACGGTAGCCATGTCAATATCGGTACCTACTTCGAAAGTTACGGTGAGTGTGTATTGACCCGTCGAAGAGGAAACAGAACTCATGTATATCATACCATCGACACCGTTGACTTGTTGTTCGATGGGAACGCCCACAGTCTCGGCAATAGTTTCGGCATCGGCACCGGGATAAATGGCGGTCACTTGCACAGTGGGAGGCGTAATCTCGGGATACTGAGCGATGGGCAGGGTGAAGAGAGTGATGCCACCTGCCAGTACCATGACCAGTGCAAGTACTGTGGCAAAGATGGGATGTTTGACAAAAAACTTGGATAACATATCGCGATGTATTTTGTGTTGTTACTGAATGGATGGAACTTACCTTGAAAGTGAAGGCAGATAAAACCGGTAGCTTAGTGGGTGATGGGGTTGATAATCATACCTTCGTGAACTTTTTGCAAGGCACGGGTAACATAACGTTCGCCCGGCTCGACCCCCGAGCTAACCACGCGGAGCGAGTCGTTGTAGAGTTCACCGAGTTGGATGTGACGAAGTTCCACTTTGTTAGAGTCGTTGACGATGTAAAGGTACTTGCCCACTTGGTCGGTACCGATGGATGCATCGTTGACGAGTATGGCTTTCTCGGAGCGTGTGTAAGGCATGTGTACGGTAGTGTACATACCATGTTTGAGTTCGCCATGAGGGTTATCGACTACGATGCGTACTTTGAGCGTACCGGTAGCAAGGTCGATGTTGGGTGCAATGTAGTCGATGTATCCGACATATTCATGTGGCATCACTTCGCTGAAAGAGAGTCGAACAGCATCCTGTGATAGACGTGTATTCTTCATGCGAAGATTTTGTATGAGCTTCATGTACTGAGCATCGTCGACACTGAAATAGGCAAACAGTTTGTTGTCTTGATAGATAGTGGCAAGTCTTGCATTGGCACCGGGAGCAAGGTAGTCGCCGTTGCTATAAGTCGACGAGGTGGGAGTTCCCGAAATGGGAGCGACCACATAGCAGTAGTTGAGCTGAGTACGAGCCGATTGCAGAGCCGCCTCGGCACTCTTGATGGCCGCCTCGGCTTGATAATAGGCAGCTTCCGACTTGATGAGGTCAATCTCACTGATAGCATTGCTGTTGGCAACGTCTTTCATACGCTTGTAGTTGTTTTCGGCGTAGTAGAACTCCGACTTGGCAGTGGCAAGAGCCGCTTCGGCTTGAGCTACTGCATCTTGATATTGAGTAGGTTCGATAATAAACATAGTATCGCCCTTGTTTACATGCTTGCCGGGAGTATAATGCGAAGCAACTTGATAACCACTGACACGAGCCACGAGGTCGACATAATCGAATGCTTCGAGATAACCGGGATAAGAAGCAAAGAGTGTAATAGAGTCCTGAGTGACTTGTGCGACCGAGATATTAGGGGCAGTTGTGCCAACGGTAGTACTATCGGAGTTGTTGCAAGCAACAAGCGTGGCAGCAGCCAACAAAAGAGGTATAGCAAAGCGGTAATTCATAGTTTTATAAATATTTTTGATGAGTTATCGTATTTAGGTAAATTCTAAAAATTCAATAGATTAATTATTCTTTCGTTATCGAAAACATTCGTTGTGTTTGCTTCATGTTTTTCTTGGCATCTTTGGTGATCGACCTTAATCTCATAGTCGGCTATGCTCATTCGGTCAAAATCAGAAATCGGCTGTAAGAAAAAATTATCAATCATAACAAATCAATTGATAGAAGCACTCTTTATTCATGATTGTTCCAGCCTCCGCCAAGGGCTTGATATAGGTTGACCAATGCGAGAGCCGAAGAACCTCGTGTGGATTCGAGCGTATTCTGATAAGAAAGCATTTGACGCTGTGCATCGAGAACGGACTGGAAGTCGATGAGACCGTTCTTGTAAAGGTCGAGAGAGAGGTCGAGAGTGAGTTGTCCTTGGTTTACGAGTTCGCGAAGGAGAACGAGTTGCTTAACGCTATTCTTATAGGATGACATGGCAGACTCAACCTCTTGGACAGCCATGAGAACCGTATTGTTATAAGTGTCGACCGCAGCTTGCATTTGAGCTTTGGCAGCGTTGCGAGCTTGGAACCGCTCAGTACCGTTGAAAAGAGTCCATCGGAATGTGGGTGTTATATTGAATGTGAGGCTGCTGTTGTCGAAGAAGCGAGCAGGGTCGTGCGATGCAAGACCTATATTACCATTGAGCGATAGAGAGGGTAGAAAATCGGTAATGGCAATACCCACAGCAGCAGCTTGTGCCGCAATGTTATACTCGGCTTGACGAAGGTCGGGACGGCGACGCAACAGGTCGTAAGGAATGCCGACACTGACAATCTGCAAGAATTCGACCTGATCGGCAGGTGCGGCCAGACGGTCGTAAACATTGACGGGGTATTCGCCGAGAAGGACGGCAATGCAGTTAATCAAATTGTCGATGGCAGCTTGCAAGCCGGGAATAGAGGCACGCGTGTTGTAGTAGACGGTCTTGGCCTGAGCGACATCGAGAGCCGATGCAAGTCCGGTCTCAAATCGTGCTTCTGTGATATTGAGAATAGCTTCTTGCGATATAATGTGAGTCTTGGCAACTCGCATTTGAGCTTGATAAGTGCGTAGTGTGATGTATTGTGATGCTAACTGAGAACAGAGTGAAATCATTACACTGTTGTACTCTTCCTTCGTTGCATTATACTGTTCTTTACCTTCCTTGGCACGGAAGTAGATTTTGCCAAAGAGGTCAATCTCCCAACTGACAGATATGCCGGCTTCGAGATAACGAGCCAAAGAGGGGTCGGTAGAGGATGAAGATAGATTGCCACTTGTCTGATTGTTGACCCAAGCAGCATCGAAACCGATAACAGGTGAGTATCCCGACAAGGCAGCATTGTACATAGACTTGGCAACTTGAACACGCTCGGCTGCTGCCATGAGGTTGTTGTTGTTAGTCACAGCTTGGTCGATAAGTGCAATGAGACAAGTATCGCCAAATGAGTGCCACCAATTGTCGTCGACCGGCGATAAGTTGGTGACCAATGAGTCGGTCATCCATGCCTCGGGTAAGGGCTGATGGAGATACTTCTGGGCGTTCATGCCGGGCGATGATAGCAGCATGACGGCTAAGATAGAGAATATCGTTTCGATTCTTTTCATGTTATTATTGATTATAGGTATGTTCTGTAAATAGTTGTTGTTAATTACGATGTTTGTATCGCTGTTTGTTATGAGGGTTGTTAATAAATTTACAAAAAAACATTTTTTGTCCGACAAAAATATATATTTTCTAAAAATATTCAAACAGAAACAACATAAATTTCATCAAAACAGATAAAAAAACAGCTCGAATCGGGATTTATATCGCTGTATTGTCTGTTACGAACATGGGAATATATAGGGGGGGAAGTTCTATCAAGAAGTAAAAAGTTAAACATTGTTGAGATATTCCATTTCGGTCTCCTTTGGTATTTATTGAGGCATCTTTCTAATTTTTAATCGGTTACAATTTATACATTGCTTTCTCATGAAAAATATAAATCAGCCTGAAATAATTTCCCCAAATCAACACATCCTAATATATAATAGAACATACCTAAAATCCCCTCGCACCACAGCCATAACAGTAGCTGTGGAGGAGAAGGAATATAGTGATGCAGTGATGAATGTTGGTGAAGATATTATATAGCAGAGCTTACCTCCAAGGGTATTGAGTGCCGTATATGGCATCCTGAGCAAGTTCTTCTTCGATGCGAAGTAGTCGATTGTACTTGGCGAGTCGGTCACTTCGCGACAGGGAACCGGTCTTAATCTGCCCACTATTGGTAGCGACCGCAATATCGGCAATTGTAGTATCTTCGGTCTCGCCCGAGCGGTGTGAAATGATGGTTGCGTAACCACTGCGTTGAGCCAGTTCGATGGCATCGAGAGTTTCGCTGAGTGTGCCTATCTGGTTGACTTTGATGAGAACGGAGTTGGCACAGCAGCGATGTATACCTTGTGAAATGTATCGGACATTTGTGACAAAAAGATCATCACCAACGAGTTGACAACGGTTACCTAAACGAGCCGTAAGTTGTTGCCAGCCGTCCCAATCGTTTTGAGACATTCCGTCCTCAATGGAGTCGATTGGATATTGTTCGACAAGCCGGGCGAGATAGTCGATTTGTTGAGCAGGAGTGCGTATGCAACCTTGTTGACCCTCAAAACGGGTGTAGTCGTACATTCCGTCACGAAAGTACTCAGATGCAGCACAGTCGAGTGCAATGGTAATGTCGTTGCCGGGGTCGTATCCGGCACGTCGAGTTGCTTCGATGATGAGGTCGAGAGCAGCTTCGATACTTGCCAAGCGAGGGGCAAAACCACCTTCATCGCCAACAGCCGTAGAGAAGTTCTTCTCGTGAAGCAAGTCGCGGAGAGCATGGAAAACTTCGGCACCCATTCTCAGTGCTTCGCGAAAGGACGATGCACCAACGGGGCGTATCATGAACTCTTGGAAGGCGATGGGAGCATCGCTATGAAGCCCGCCATTGATGATGTTCATCATGGGAATGGGCATGATGTAGGGATTGCAACCACCGATGTATCGATATAGGGGCATGTCGAGAGCTTGGGCAGCTGCATGAGCGACGGCGAGAGATACACCCAGTATGGCATTGGCACCGAGCTGACGCTTATTTTCGGTGCCGTCAAGTGCGAGTAGCGTGTTGTCGATGGAACGCTGTCGCAATACCGAACGCCCCTCGATGATGGGAGCAATTACGTTGTTAACATTGTCGACGGCACGAAGAGTGCCTTTACCGCGATAGCGATTGGGGTCGTTGTCACGCAGTTCGAGAGCTTCATTATCACCGGTTGATGCACCTGATGGGATGGCAGCCCGCCCCACTACCCCATTGCGTAAGACAACATCGACTTCGATGGTGGGATTGCCTCTTGAATCGAGAATTTCGCGAGCAAGAATTTCGTCTATTTTCATACGTTTTTTTCTTGCTATAACATGTGAAGAGGGAAAAAGGTTGTGAGTGTGCTGTATGATCGACCTTTAAGGTATGTTAGCAAAAGGCAGATCAGAGTGTCGTTGGCAGCAATAGATAACCTTTGATTTGCGGGCTTAGGTTGAGATTGTACATCAAAGAGTACACCCCCAAAGAGGAAAGAGTCTTTGGGGGTGTAGTGTTATTTAAGGGACTTCTATAAATTCCACAGATTGGCAATTCAGTAGTTATTTGAAACATTCTTTTTGCATGCTTGATGTTTTTTCTTGGCATCTTTTTGCCTTGAACTCAATCACATAGCCCGCTATGTTCTTTCGGTCAATATCAAAAATCTACGCTAAGAAAAATTCATCAATCATAACAAAGTAATTTATAGAAGTTCCTTTAAGACACGCACTTGTGTCATGTCAAGGGGAGGGAATATTACCAGATAATTACACGTTCTTCGGGAGCGAGGTACATGTCATCCTCTTCGGTAACATTGAATGCTTTATAGAAATCGTCGATGTTGCGAAGTGTTGCATTAACACGCCAGCGGCCGAGCGAGTGAGGGTCGGTGGTGGTGCGACGCAAGATTTCGGCTTCGCGAATGTTACCAGCCCATAGAGCAGCGTATCCGAGGTAGAAACGTTGTTCGGCAGTGAAACCGCTGATAGGATCGGGAGTGTTACCGTTGAGAGAGTTGATGAATGCAGTGTGAGCAACACGGAGACCGCCTTGGTCGGCAATGTTTTCGCCGAGAGTAAAACGACCGTTTGCATATACAGGACCCTCTTCACCATCGAGAACAACAATCTTGTCGAACTGAGCTACAAGTTTGTCGGCACGTTCGTTGAAGCGAGCTTCGTCCTCGGCAGTCCACCAGCTGTTGAGGTTACCATCCTTGTCGTATTGGCGACCTTGGTCGTCAAATCCGTGAGTCATTTCGTGACCGATTACAACACCGATAGCACCATAGTTAACAGCATCGTCGGCATTGGGGTTGAAGAAAGGAGGTTGAAGGATACCGGCGGGGAAGCATATTTCGTTGGTTGTGGGGTTGTAATATGCATTGACAGTCTGAGGCGATATGAGCCATTTATCCTTGTCGACGGGTTTGTAGGCTTCGGCAATGTTGTTACGATTTTCGAACTCAACGGCACGAAGAGCGTTGTCGAGGTAAGAGTCCTCGGGGTTGATTTCGAGAGCCGAGTAGTCACGCCATTGGTCGGGGTAACCAATCTTGACATGGAAAGTAGAGAGTTTCTCGTGGGCACGGGCTTTGGTCTCATCGCTCATCCATTCGAGAGCATCGATGTGTTGACCCAGAGCATCGGCGAGGTTGGCAACGAGAGTGACCATACGCTCTTTCGACTCGGGCGAGAAGTGCTTTTTGACATACATTTCGCCAACGGCTTCGCTCATGAGCGAGTTGGGTACAGCCAGTGCGTGTTTCCATCGAGGTTCTTGTTCTTCCTTGCCCGAGAGAGCACGACCGTAGAAGTCGAACTGGGCATTGGTAAAGTCGTCGCTGAGGCAGTCGGCGGCACAGTTAATCATGTTGAATGCGAGGTATGTACGGAACTCATCGAGAGATAGAGAAGCCATGAGGGCATCGACAGCAGCCATTGCTTTCACTTGACCAACGACAACATCCTGAGCCTGTACACCGAGAGCAGAGAAGTAGGCATCCCAGTCGATGTTCTTGTAAGTATCTTTAAGCTGTTTGTACGACATTTTATTGTAGTTGGCTTCGGGGTTACGCAACTCGACGCGAGAGAAGGCAGCTTCGGCAAGTTTAGTCTCAATATTCAACACAGTTTCAACAGCAGCATCGGCTTGTTCTTGTGAGTATCCGCTGAGAGTGAAGAGGTTGTTGATATAGTTGCGGTAAGCGTTGCGAATGGCTACGGTAGCTTCGTCGTTGTTGAGGTAGTAGTCGCGATCGCCCATGCTCATACCACCTTGGTATGTACCGATGATGTTCATGCTGCTGTTTTTTTCGTCACCGCTGACATAGATAGCAAAGAATGGCGAGGCGTTGCGTAGGTGCAACTTGGCAATCATAGCCGACTTTTCGGCGTTGGTGTTTACGGCAGCAATCTCATCGAGATAGGGACGTAAGGGGGCAGCACCTTGGTTGTTGAGAGTAACGCTGTCGAGTCCCATGTTGTAGAGGTCGGCAATTTTTCGTTCGTTGGTTCCGGTAGCGGCATCACTCTTTGAGAGTTCGTCGAAGAGAACGCGAATCTGCTCTTGGTTTTCCTCAATGAGCTTGTCGAACGAACCGAAACGAGCGTGTTCGGGACGGAGAGGGTTGTTTTTCATCCAACCGCCGCATGCATAGCCATAGAAATCATCGGCAGGAGAAACTTGTGTATCGATACTTGTGAGGTCGATACCATTGTCGGTGGCCTTGGGAGAGCAAGCTGATAGGGTTGCTATTGCAACGGCCATCGAGAAATACTTCATTTTGGTAATCATGGTTAATTTTTTTGGTTTATTTATTATTATATGTGTATTAAATGGATTGACGTAAGTTTTCGAGTTGTTCGGTAGCATTTTCCCATCGAGTCATGGCATCGTTGAGGGAGTTTTGCAGCACAGCGTGCTGCTCGTATAAAGAGGAGTCGGCAGCACCCTCGGGGGTTGAAAGTTTTTGCTCGATGATGTCGATGGCATACTCGATGTCGGCAATTTCTTTTTCGACTTCATCGACAGCACGTTCAGCACGTTTGATGCGTCGTGCAGCCTCTTTGCGATCTTCGTAAGATATGCGAGCATCGCTTTTGGCCGGAGAGGGTTGCTGTTGAGCTCGAGTAGTGGTAGAGAGTTCGAGTTGACGCAGGGAGTCGATTTTCTTTTTTTCCAAGAAGTCGTAAATACCGCCGAGGTGTTCACGCACAGAGCCACCTCCAAACTCGTAGACTTTTGTGACGAGTCCGTCGAGAAATTCGCGATCGTGCGATACGATGATAACCGTACCGTCAAAATGTGCGATGGCCTGTTTGAGGACGTCCTTTGTACGCATGTCGAGGTGGTTGGTAGGCTCGTCAAGGATGAGCAGATTGACTGGTTCGAGCAGTAGTCTTATCATGGCGAGTCTTGTTTTTTCACCACCGGACAGTACGCTTACACGCTTATCGGATGCTTCACCACCGAACATGAAGGCTCCGAGGATGTCACGAATCTTGGTGCGAATGTCTCCTACTGCTACGCGATCGATGGTGTCGAAAACGGTTATGTTGTTGTCGAGAAGAGAGGCTTGGTTCTGGGCGAAGTATCCTATCTTGACGTTGTGTCCTATCTGCAACTTACCGTCGAAAGGAATCTCTCCCATGATGCACTTGACGAGGGTCGATTTTCCTTCGCCGTTCTTGCCGACGAATGCAACTTTCTCGCCACGCTTGATGGTAAATGTAGCGTGGTCAAATACGAGGTGCTGATCGTAGCACTTACGGAGGTTGTCGGTGATGATGGGATAGTCGCCCGAACGGGGAGCCGGCGGGAAACGCAAGGATATGTGCGAATTGTCTATCTCGTCGACTTCGATGCGGTCGATTTTTTCGAGTTGTTTGATACGCGACTGTACTTGTACGGCTTTGGTGGCTTTGTATCGGAAACGTTCGATGAATGCCTCGGTGTCTTGAATCTGCTTTTGCTGGTTTTCGTATGCACGTTGTTGTTGTTCGAGGCGTTCTTGTCGCAGGACAACGTATCGGGAGTAGTTGACTTGGTAGTCGTATATCTTGCCCAAGGAAATCTCGATGGTGCGATTGGTGACGTTGTCGATGAAAGCACGGTCGTGCGAGACGAGCATGACTGTACCGGCACGGGTGGCAAGGAAGTTTTCGAGCCACTGTATCGACTCGATGTCGAGGTGGTTGGTAGGCTCGTCGAGAAGCAGGACGTCGTGTCGTTGCAGGAGTAGCTTGGCTAACTCGATACGCATACGCCATCCTCCGCTGAACTCGGCAGTGGGACGGTCGAAGTCGGTGCGTAGGAATCCGAGTCCCATAAGTGTGCGTTCTATTTCGGCTTGATAGTTATTGGCACCGATGAGTGTAAGTTGTTCGGTAGCGGCAGATACACGTTCGATGAGTTCGGCATAGTCGTCTGAGTCGTAGTCGGTACGCGATGCAAGTTCGTTGTTCATTCTTTCAACGCGACCTTGCAGCTCGAAGATGTGAGCAAATGCTTGTTCGGCTTCTTGCATGACGGTGCGAGAGTCGCTGAGTTGCATTTGCTGGGGGAGATAACCGATGGAAAGGTCACGCGGTCGGTTGACATGACCGGCAGATGGTTCTTGCAGCCCAGCGATGATGCGAAGCATGGTGGTTTTACCGGCACCATTCTTACCAACAAGAGCAATGCGGTCACGCTTGTTGATAACGTATGTGATGTTATCGAAGAGAGGGTTGCCTCCAAATTCTACCGTCAGACCTTCAATGGAAATCATTGTATGTAGTGTGTGTGATGCTGTTATTTATTATTGTTGTTATCACCGTTATTCTTGCGATGTGCGTTGCGACGGTGAGCATTGTTATTGCGGCGATTGCGATGGTTGCGTTGTCCCCTACCCTTTGCCCTGTTGTTGCGAGGAGATGGATTGTAGGCGGGAGCTTCACCGATGTGTGCCGGCAACTGTTGCTTGTCGATGTCGTATCCGAGAAAACGTTCGATGCGATGGAAACGTTCTTGGTCGTCGAGGGCAACGAATGTTATGGCTTGCCCCTGAGCATTGGCACGAGCGGTACGACCGATGCGATGTATGTAGTCTTCGGGGTCACGCGGGACGTCGTAGTTGACAACGAGTCGTATCTGGTCGATGTCAATACCGCGAGCAACGATGTCGGTGGCTACGAGGATGTCGATTTTATTGTTTTTAAAATCGAGCATGACTCTGTCACGCACTTCTTGTTCGAGGTCGCTGTGCATGGCAGCGACACGAAATTTTTTCTGTTTAAGGAGGTATGCAACTTCTTTACACTTGACCTTGGAAGAGGCAAATATGATAGTCTTTCCCTCGATAGGTTGTGCATAGAGGTGTTGAATAATGGGAATTTTCTGAGCTTCGTAGCAAACGAAAGCACTCTGGTCAATGGCCTCATTGGGCTTGGAAATAGCAACGCTAACTTCGACAGGGTTGTGTAGGATTGTCTTGGCGAGTTGTCTTATCTTGGGAGGCATTGTTGCCGAGAAGAGCAAGGTTTGTCGCTGCTTGGGGAGGTAGGAACATATATCCATGATGTCGTCGTAGAACCCCATGTCGAGCATGCGGTCGGCCTCGTCGAGGATGAGGTATTGTACGCCCGAGAAGTCGATATTGGAAATTTTGAGGTGCGAGATGAGTCGACCGGGAGTTGCAATGATGACATCGGCACCGAGAGTGAGTCCGCGTTTCTGTTGTTCCCAAGAGGCACCGTCACCACCGCCTGAAACGGCAACAGTGGAGATGGGAGCAAAGTAGGAGAAACCTTCGAATTGGAGGTCGATTTGCTGAGCCAGCTCACGGGTGGGTGTTATGATAACGGCTTTAACTTTATTGTCGACGTTTCCTGTGATGAGCAGGTTATTCATCAGAGGAAGAATGAATGCGGCAGTCTTTCCTGTGCCGGTTTGGGCACAAGCTATCATGTCATGACCATCCATGATGACCGGTATAGCCTTCTCTTGGATGGGGGTGGGTTCTCGAAAGTTCATTGCATCGAGACCGTCCATGATTTCGTATTCAAATCCAAAATCGTCAAAAGTCATACTCTTGTTGCTATGCTATCTATCAAACGCACAAAGGTACAAAATATTATTGAAACGGACAAAATGCGATAGATACATTCATTCTATCGCACTCATTATGTCGGCAATGAGAGTTACTTTGCAGGAAATTAAAGCCAAAATCATGTATATGAAAGAAATGGATTACAAGTATTATAGCCGTAAACGGCTAATGCCTGCCGAATCGAAGGTATCGCAACGAACAAGAGAAAGCGAAAGTGCATCACAGCGACGTATTGTCGAGGAGGCACATAGGGCATGGGAAGCACTGAGTAGTTATCGAGCCGGACGTGTAAGGTGTCGCGATTACACTTTCGGTCGGCAGTGGAACGATGCAGTGCTTACCTCGGACGGACGTGTGGTGAGTGAGGAGGTGTACTTGCGAGAGCAGGGAAAATTGCCCTTAAAGAATAACTTGATAAGGCAACTTGTCAAGAGTGTACTGGGACAGTTTCGCAGTGCCCAGACCGAGCCTGTGTGCGTTTCACGCGACAGGTCGGAACAAGCATTGGGCGAGGTGATGAGTAGTATCATGCAGTATGCTTATCAGCATAACCGGCTGTATGAGTTGGACAGTCGCACACTTGAAGAGTTTCTTATCTCGGGTAGTTGTTTTCACAAGGTGGGATATGGTGAGCGACGAGGCAAGAGCGATGTGTGGGTGGATGCTGTACAGCCCGGTCGCATCTTCTTCGATGCGATGGAGGATAGTCGGTTGTGGGATTGTCGCTTGATAGGCGAATTGCACGATATGACGCTGTATGAGGTCATTTCGCGTTTCTCGCAGGGTGAGGAGCATCGCATCAAATGGTTGCGACAAATATATAATGATGTGCAAGAGGAGAGGCTGTATGATCACTATGAGATATTGAAGAGTGATGGAGCCGACTCGTTGGAGTTTTTCATGGCCAAAGAGAGCGACCGCTGTCGTGTGATAGAGTTGTGGCGAAAAGAGAGCCATGAGCTATTGCGATGTCACGACACACTGACAGGCGAATTGTATAAAGTAGATGTACAGCAACGTGATGTTATAGAACAAGAGAACAGACGCCGGATAAAGGAGGCATCCAGACAAGGAGTAAGAGCCGACGATGTGGCACTGATAGAGAGTGAATGGCGTGTAGAGGATGTGTGGCAATATTATTTTCTCTCGCCCATGGGCGATGTATTGGAGAGTGGCGAGTCGCCTTACTGGCATGGCGAACATCCCTACGCAATGAGTCTTTATCCGCTGCTCGATGGTGAGATACACTCTTTTGTTGAGGATGTCATAGACCAACAACGTTATATCAATCGCTTGATAACGATGATAGACTTTATCATGGGCAGCAGTGCCAAGGGAGTACTACTCTTTCCCGAAAATCAGATACCGGAGGGGATGAGCATAGAGGAGATAGCCGAGGAGTGGACACGCTACAATGGAGTAATCATGTTCAGCCCCAAACCCGGCAGTGCCATGCCGCAACAAGTGTCGGTAAATGCTACCAATGTAGGAGCTTACGAGCTATTGTCGTTGCAGATGCGGCTGTTGGAGGATATATCGGGAGTGCATAGTGCCATGCAGGGCAAGTCGGTAGCATCGGGAACACCGGCATCGTTGTATGCACAACAGGTACAATACTCGGCGGTCAATCTGCTGGATATATTGGAGACGTTTAAGACCTTTCGAGAGAATCGCGACTACAAGATATTAAAGACCATACAGCAGTACTACCCCGACCATCGTTATGAACTTATAGCCGGTAGTGCGGACGAAGAGTTGAAAGCAATCACACCCGAGCAAGTACGCAATGCCGAGTTTGACTTAAACATAACCGAGTCGGCAGCAGCACCGGCCTTCCGGCAGTCGTCGAACGACTTCTTGTTGTCGTTGTTTAACACCGGCCATATTTCATTACAGACGTTGTTGCAAACAGGTGCATTCCCATTTGCCGATAAATTGCTGCAAAGTCTTACTATCGAGCAGCAACAGTTACAACAACAGCAACAACAGATGATGCAGCAAGTAGAGCCATCGCAGGAGACTAATCCCATAGCAGAACAAGTGCCGGTGATGGATAAGTCGTGAGATTGTCGATAGCACGCTCCGAGAGGAGGAAGCCAAGAGTTGCACATTTGCTCAAATTGAAAGGTAACTTCTGTCAATTGTATCGATATAGATTGACAAGAGTTACCTTTTTGATATTCAATAATAGAGATTATATTGCTCAACAATTCACATATATCAACTTTTTATGACTACAATAAGCAAATTTTCTACATTTATAAATACATTTGTTGCAATTATTAAAAATACATATTATTTTTGCCAAATAATCAAATAATATAAAACTGGTATGAAGAAAAATTTATTTTTACTATCGACGTGCTTACTGACATCTATTGCAGTAACAGCACAAGTACAATTGTCGAGACGCGAGTGTACAACCCACGCAAGAGATTATATCGAGCCGATAGAAATTGTGCCAATGGGTCAACGAGCAAATGCTCCGACGTTAGACTACAACCAAGATTATGAAGGTGTTATCTATTTGGAAAACTTTGAAGAGGCCGATGTGTGGAGTGTATCGGATGCAGCCGAAATGATGGTAGCCGGAGGATTGTCATTCCCGGGAGTCAGAGCGGCAGATGGTCAATATTACTTATTAAGCGAACCCTACTGGGAAGCACGCGATGCTCGTGCAACGTCACCTCAAATGGAACTTGAAAATACCGAGCAGTACTATGTGAGTATCTATGCCTACACTCCGGGGTATGCGGCCTACGGATATGAATTAAAAGATGAGTTTCGCATCTTGGCACGCAATGTCGATACCGAAGAAGAAACAGTCGTAATAGATTATAGCGGTGAGAACGCACGCGTGTTTGATATGTTCACCAAGGTTGAAGGAACATTTACGCCAACAACAACGGGCGTGTATGAGTTTGTTCTACATCTATGCACACAAGAAATATATGTCGAGAATGTTGCATTCGACCGTTTTGCGATAGGAACATCACCCGATCCTTATGTATTTGATCCACCGGTGCTATTGCCTACCCCCGAAGGAGAGCAACTGAACTATTTGCTCAACTACACCCACTCGGCTTATGGCAATGCCGACATTTTGTCGAAAGTGGTGTTTGGCAAGAATGATACAGTATATGTAAGAGGATTGTCTACCGATATACCCAGAGCATGGATGTATGGTATCAAACAAGGGGATAAAATAGCCTTCCCGTCAGGGCAGTTTGTAGGCTCATATGCAGGAGCGTACGATGTATTTATGCAAGGAGGAAAGGACTTCGTTGTGGAAGAAGTAAATGGAGAACAACGCTGGGGATATATTCCCACCGATACACTCTATATGGCTATTAAAGGCGATACCATATACACTATCGAAGGAGAAGGATTTGTTGAGAATGCACATGACATAGTATCGGGCGATCTGGCAGGAGCATTGGGATTTATCGTAGATTATAAATATCATCCATTTGCATTTAAAAATACAGCCCCCGATGTAACCGAGAACACCCCTATTCTGTATCACATGTCGGCCGATGTATTAGGTCCAGACATCAATACCAATCGTCTAACCGATGTGGTAATCGAGGGGGATAAAATGTACATAAAAGGCGTCTCTCTTGATACACCCGAAGGCTGGATATGCGGTACTATTAAGGACAATACGGTAGTATTCCCCACGCATCAGTATATGGGACTCTTTGAGAATTATTTCCCTGTATTCTTTGAGGCAGTCAATATTGACACCACAACGATGGCTATTGATAAAATCGATGAGTATGTGATGGATTATGTTGATGGAGTTCTTACATCGCGTACACCATATATGCTTTCGCAAGATGGTACCAATTTCAGTTATGGAGTTATGAGTCTCAAACTCACACCCTTCATACTCAAACCCGCCACACCGGTAGCACCCGTATGGGTGGAATATCAACTCAATCTTTTGTTAGAGTCGTCGTATGTATATTTTGTATATCAATTGATCGATATTGAAGATAATTTTATATTGCCCGACAATCTCTACTACCGATTCTACTTTGATGATGAGTTATTTACCTTTGAACAGCCCAACTATCCCTATGTAGAAACTCCAACAACCGACATGAGTGTGAATTTTATTGACGATTGGAGTTTTAACCGTATAGGAGAGACCTCATTGATGGTATCTATAAGACCACTTGACTTTGAATTTAAGAAAGTAGCAGTGGAGATGGTGTACAAGGTAGATGGCGAGGAACGAGTATCGGAGCGTACCGAGTTTGTTAGACCCGATGCTGCAATCGATGATGTGAAAGCCGATAAAGAAATAGCTCAGGAAATATATACCAACCTGCAAGGTATAAGAGTAGATAGTGAAACGGAAGGTTTTGTTATCAAAACTATTGTTTACACCGATGGTACTATTGAAAATATCAAGATGCTAAACAATGATTGAAATCGGAGTGTAAAATATCGGTTTCAGAACTGAATATCAAAGACTGTCTTCGAACTGCGGAGGCAGTCTTTTTGACATAGGAAAGTTCTATCAATTCCACAGATAAGACCTTTATTAGTGATGGAAAATATTCTTATTTTGCCTTCAACACGTCCGATAGAACCAATCTTGATATAAACCGAAAATATATTTTGATAATTCGGCTGACTTTACTAACTTTGTAAGTTGGAAAAATAAGTTATTAACCACCCATAATAATGATGAATATGAAAAGAACATTCATAAGTGTGGCTACTGTATTGTTGACAGCCATACAGCTACTTGCGGCTACCCCCGATAGTGTGCGTTATCATCACGAAGCAACCGACACAACTTGCCTAACAAGCATCATCAACGATACTCGTGCCGTAGAGTTGGAGAGTGCCGGCGAAAGAATTGTGTTCATAGCCCGCCAATGGTTGGGTCGACCATATGTAGCATCGACCCTCGAAGGAGAGAGTGAGATGTTAACCGTCAATACATCGCAGTATGACTGCACAACCTTTGTAGAGAGTGTCATAGCCCTTGCCATGACAACGGCGGAGGATACAACAACCTATCGCGACTACGAGAAGAACTTGCAGTCGATACGATATAGAGGTGGAGTGATAGATGGATACAGTTCGCGATTACACTATGTGAGCGACTGGGTTGCAGACAATAGCGAACGGGGCAACTTTGTAGAGGTGAGCGAGCAGTTCGCACAATCAAAGAAGCAAAAGCTACAACTCAACTACATGACCAATCATCGTCGCAGCTACAAGGCACTTGTTGATAATGCCGAAGAGTATGCCAAGATGCAGCAGATAGAGAAGAGATATAATCCGTCAACTTATACATATATCCCCAAGCAGGCAATGAACAATCCGAAGGTAGAAAAGAAGTTACAAAACGGCGACATAGTACTCTTCACCACTACAACTCCGGGACTCGATGTATCGCATATGGGAATAGTAGTGATGATGAAAGGTCGTCCGCACCTGTTACATGCTTCGTCTCATGCCAAGAAAGTAATCATAGAACCTGTACCGTTGCAACAATACATGGCAGGCAATAACAAAATCAGTGGAATACGTGTTGTACGCATGAAATGATAGACAATTGAATATGGTTGAGACGAATGGATATAGTGACTTGTTAAGAAGGCAACGCCTGTTCTATGTTGAACATATTACACGCGAGTTGCCCTACCGACTGGCAGCCTTAGACCGTCTGCGAGAGAGTATCGTTGAACACGAAGAGTTGCTAACCGAGGCTTTACAGAAAGACTTGGGCAAGTCGGCGTTTGAAAGTTATTCAACAGAGATAGGCATGCTCTTGCATGAGATATCATACATGCAACGACACTTGCATAAGTGGGTTGAGCGTCGACGAGTATCGACACCACTGATGCTCTTCGGTTCGCGAAGTTCGATACACTACGAGCCACGAGGAGTGGTGCTTATCATAGCTCCATGGAATTATCCGTTGCAGCTGGCACTGTTACCTCTTGTGGGAGCCATCGCAGCCGGCAATTGTGCTGTTGTAAAGCCATCGTCCGATGCTCCACACACCGCATCGGTCATAAAGAAAATAATAGATGAGTGTTACGAAGATGAATATATAGCCGCCATAGAGCCTCATGCCGGGGTAACCTCGCAACTGCTGGAACTTGAATGGGACTATATATTCTTTACGGGAGGCGAGAAAAACGGACGCTTGGTCATGGAGGCCGCCGCCCGCCATCTTACGCCTGTGACATTGGAGCTGGGAGGCAAGTCACCTTGCATTGTTGATGAAGATGCCGACTTACGCATAGCTGCACAACGCATTGTGTGGGGTAAGTTTATCAATTGCGGACAGACGTGTGTGGCTCCCGACTATCTCTTTGTCCATGCCCATGTGCAGGCTCGTCTTATAGCATTGATAAAGGAGGAGATAGCTCGACAATATGGTAATGACCCACGCCTATCGCCCGACTATCCTCGCATAGTCAACCAGAAACATTATGACCGTCTTGTGGGAATGTTGTCGCATGGCAAGATAATATCGGGTGGCGATTGCGACAGAGAAGCACGTTACATAGCCCCTACTCTCATGACCGAGATAGAACCCCAATCGCCATTGTTGCACGAAGAGATATTCGGTCCCATCTTGCCGGTGATAACCTTTGGTGATGTGGACGATTGTGTAGAGCATATAAATAATCATGCCACGCCATTGGCATTGTACTATTTCACCAATAGCAAGAAGCGAGCCAATTATATGATAGCACACACCGAGTCGGGTGGTGTGTGTATCAATGATACCATCGTACATGTGGTAAACAACCAATTGCCATTCGGTGGGAAAGGTCGCAGTGGCATGGGGCATTACCACGGACGATACTCGTTTGAGACGTTCAGCCATGCCAAGAGTGTTGTCACGACAACAACCCGCATGTATATGGATGTGAAGTGTGCCCCTTACGGCAACAAATTGAAGTGGGTAAAGAAGATATTGAAATAGCCGACAGCAATAGTGAGTCGGTTATAGGAACAAGTTATAATGTAGAGAAAAGAGAGAGAAGATATGAACATAGACTTGGGACAACTGAATGAAGCACAAAGAGAAGCAGTAGTCTATACGGGAGGGCCACAGTTAGTCATTGCAGGAGCCGGCTCGGGGAAAACGCGTGTATTGACCTATAAAATAGCACATCTGCTAACGCAGGGTTATGAGCCATGGCGAATACTTGCCTTGACCTTTACTATCAAAGCAGCCAACGAGATGAAGGAGCGTATAGCGATGTTGGTGGGACGAGAGACAGCTTCACGGCTGTGGATGGGAACGTTTCACTCCATCTTTTCACGCATCCTGCATGCCAACGCCGAGGCGATAGGATTTCGTCACGACTTTACGATATATGACACCGCCGACTCGCGTTCGCTCATCAAATCGATTATCAAAGAGGCCGGTCTCGACGATAAGATATACAAGCCGGCAGTGGTGCAGAGCATCATATCGAATGCCAAGAATGCATTGATAACCCCTGCTGCGTATGCTCAGAACGAAGAGCTGCGAAAAATGGATAGGAACCAGAATCGCCCCCTGATATACAGTATCTACAACACCTATTGGTCGCGATGCTTCAAGGCCGGAGCGATGGATTTTGACGACTTATTGTTGTACACCAATATTCTCTTTCGCGATCATCCCGATGTGGCACAACGCTACCGCGACCTATTTCGTTATGTGCTTGTCGATGAATACCAAGACACAAATTTCTCGCAACATCTTATTGTCACACAATTGTGCCGCGAGAGTGGAAAATTGTGTGTGGTAGGTGACGATGCACAGAGTATCTATTCATTTCGCGGAGCAAACATAGGGAATATACTGAATCTGAAAAATGAGTACCCCGACTTGCGTATTGACAAGTTGGAACAAAACTATCGTTCGACACAGAATATTGTTGATGCCGCCAACTCGCTTATTAAGAAAAATCATAATCAGATACCCAAGAACGTCTATTCACACCGTCAGCGTGGTAGCAAGGTGATGCTATGCTCGGCATACTCGGACTATGAAGAGGGTTATATGATAGCCAATCGCATCATGGAGATGCACATGCTGCACAACCATCGGTATAGCGAGTTTGCTATCCTATATCGCACCAACTCACAGTCACGTTCACTTGAAGAGGCGTTGCGTAACCGAAACATCCCCTATCGGATATACGGAGGGGTGGCATTCTACCAGCGTAAAGAGATAAAAGATGCCGTAGCCTACTTACGTCTTGTGGTAAATCCCAACGACGAAGAGGCGATGAAGCGAGTCATCAACTATCCATCGCGAGGCATTGGTGACACGACGGTGAGCAAAGTGCTGACCGCAGCCCATACACACAATATCGGTGTGTGGGATGTACTATCGGCACCAATAGAGTATAATGTACCCATTAACAATGGAACACGAGCCAAGTTGTCGGTCTTTGTGGAGTTGATAAGTTCGTTGCAAAAACTTGCCGAGGAGGAGAAAGATATAGCCGAACTTGTGCGACAAGTGTTGCAACGCTCGGGCATGATAACAGAGATATATGCATCGGATACACCGGAGAATGTCAGTCAGCAGGAGAATATCGAGTCGCTGCAAGATGGAGTATATACATTCATGAGCAATCGCATGGAAGAAGGAGTAGAGGAGACAACCCTTGCCGACTTCTTGGCTGAAATATCACTTATTACCGACCAAGACCGCAACGAAGATGGCAATGAAGATAAAGTAACATTGATGACAGTACATGCCTCGAAGGGGCTGGAATTTCGCAATGTCTTCATTACAGGTATGGAGGAAGAGTTGTTTCCGTCCATCATGTCGGTAGAAGATATGTCTCAGATTGAAGAGGAACGCCGATTGCTATATGTAGCTGTGACCCGGGCAAAAGAGAACTGCGTGATGAGTTATGCTCAGACACGATTTCGCAATGGCAAGACCAATACCTGTCGTCCCAGCCGTTTTCTTAACGACTTCGACCCCTCGCTGCTCGACCGCAAGGATGGAGTAGCTACGGTCAGGAATCAAACAGAAGTGAATGAGCATAGTGGCGGATGGAAAAGTAGTTGGTGGGGAAAAAGCACTGCAACAAATGACAAAACGTCAAGCACCAAGCGTACTCTCCGCAGCATGGAACCTACATCGGATAACCGCAATACTCCGCAGCCACAAGAGAGTGTAACAACCCCAAGCGGCAAGCTCGATGTGGGTTGTCGCATACGCCATGACCGATTCGGCTCAGGAGTAGTTGAAGCCATAGAAGGTGTGGGCGATAATTGCAAAATAACGGTACAATTCGACATTGTAGGTCGCAAGCAACTATTACTGAAATTTGCCAAGTTTACAATCATATAATATAAAGTTACATATTCACATGAAACATCTTACAATGAATACCCTACCCTCGCCCTGTTATGTACTGGAAGAAGATTTGTTACGTCGCAACTTGTCGCTCATACGCAGTGTCAAAGAACGAGCCGGCGTAGATATTATTCTTGCATTCAAGGCCTTTGCCCTGTGGGAAGCATTTCCGATAGTACGCGAATATATACCCACATCGACAGCCAGTTCGATACACGAAGCCCGACTGGCCTATGAGGAACTGGGCTGCCTTGCACACACATATTCTCCGGCCTACACCGATGGTAGTTTCGACGAAATATTGCGATATAGCAGCCACATCACGTTCAACTCATTGAGTCAATATGCCCACTTTGAGGGACGAGTGAAAGCCTACGAACGAAATATTTCGTGCGGAGTGCGTATCAATCCGGAGTTTTCGGACGTAGAGACCGACTTATACAACCCCTGTGCCCCCGGCTCACGCTTGGGTGTTGTAGCCGACCGATTGCCCGAACGCCTACCCGATGGCATAGAGGGACTGCACTTTCACACACTGTGTGAGTCGAGTTCCTACGATCTTGAACGAACACTGAGAGTCGTAGAGGAGCGATTTGCACCGTGGTTGAGTCAAGTAAAATGGATAAACATGGGAGGAGGTCACTTGATGACGCGAGCCGGATATGACGTAGAGCATCTGATAACAACGCTGCAATCCTTCCGCAATCGCCATCCTCACTTGCAAGTGATACTCGAACCCGGCAGTGCCTTTGCTTGGCAGACGGGGACACTTGTCAGCACCATTGTGGATATTGTGGAAAATCATGGGATACGCACAGCCATTCTCGACACCTCATTTGCATGCCACATGCCCGACTGCTTAGAGATGCCCTACAAACCGGTTATACGCAGTGCGGTAGAACCCACAACCGACACATATCGTTATCGCATGGGAGGTAATTCGTGTTTGAGTGGAGACTATATAGCCGACTGGGACTTTAACCACGAGCTGCAAATAGGCGAAAAGATAATCTTTGAGGATATGATACACTACACCATTGTTAAGACTACGATGTTCAATGGAGTACCCCACCCCTCCATAGCCTGTGTCAGAAGTGATGGCAGTGTGGAGTTGTGGAAAGAGTTTACCTACGACGACTATCGCAACCGCATGGGATAAAGCAAAGATGCAAGGTAAAAAACAGACCTTCGATGCTGCATAAAAGAGGTCAAGAAAAGTGCCTTGACGTTGAGAAGTTCCTGTAAGGAAATAATCACAATATAAGAAATGCTAACAATTTAATATTTTTTATCACTTATTTTTAATAATATATTATTTATTTCACTATATTTGCAGAAGAATAGGTTTGCTATTGTTAATTGCATACTTATAAAAGTTTTTCTTTGCGAAATATTTCGCAAAATTGGATTATTCAAAATTTATTAAATTTTTTTTCATGGGAGAAACACTGAGAAGTGTTAAATAAAGATTTAGAAAATGAATGTGTGAGTAAGTTCCTTTGTGAATACTGCTCACTTTTTTTTGTGTAAAGTTGAATGAAGCCTGCATTCATTACTACAATAAATCGGGAATCGGGGTAATGTGTTGAGAATGGAATTACCGGGTTGCAGTGATTAAATAAATCAAATAAAATCAGGCACCATATTTTTTACATCATGGGAGTTGCAATTGTGGTTGTTTATGCTTATTTTTGTAACCTATTATGCCCCGAAGCATGAAAAGAATAATGTTAGCAATAGTGTGCGTGTGTGTGTGTGTAGCAATATATGCACAGCAAGAAGAGGTGAAGATGGTCTCGCCCCTTGACGTACCATTGTATCTGAGTGCAAACTTTGGAGAGTTGCGAAGCAATCATTTTCATTCGGGAGTAGACTTTAAGACACAAGGACGAACCGGGCTGAAAGTATATGCAGCCGAAGAGGGATATGTGTCGCGAGTGGCCGTATCGCCTTGGGGCTACGGTAAGGCATTGTATATCACGCATCCCACAGGTTATACGACGGTGTATGCCCACTTACAGTCGTTTGCAAGTTTCATTGCCGACACAGTGCAAGCAATACAATATGAAAAAGAGAGTTATGCCATCGATGTCACTTTTGCAGCGGGCGAGTTGCCGGTGAGTCGTGGCATGATGATAGCTCGTAGTGGCAATAGTGGTTCGTCGGGAGGTCCCCACTTGCACTTTGAAATACGCCACACCGAGAGCGAATCGCCACTCAATCCATTGCCACTGTACAGAGAGCTTGTGAAAGATAATCGACCGCCCGAACCACAGCTTGTAGCATTGTATGCCCACGATGGAATAGGTGATGGTAATCATTATGCAAGAAAAAAATATCAGTTACAAAAGGTGGGAAATGAATATCGTCCGACGACTGAAATGACCGGCTGGGGACGTGTATCGTTAGGCATCAAGGTGTATGATCGCATGAATGAGACAAGCAACATATATGGAGTGCGTCATGTGCGATGTGAAGTCGACGATGAGGTGCTATATGATGCTGTGATGGATAGCATCACGTTTCATGAGAGCCGTTACATCAACTCGCTTGTCGACTACAAGGAGTTGCGTAGCAATAAGGGGTCGGCTATCATGCGTACCTATATACAACCGGGTAGCAACCTATCGATGATAAATGGAGCGATGGAGGGAGACGGAACATTTGTCATAGATGAAGAACGAGTGTACCATTGCCGATATGAACTGACAGACTTGCACGGGAATGTATCGATAGTATCGATGGATATAGAGGGTCGCAGAAATGACACCCCACCGCTCACTCCCGAAGGAGTGAAGATGGAGTATAAGCACGACAATGAATATGCTACCGAAGAGATGAATATACAGTTGCCGCAAGGTGCATTGTATGACGACTATTATTTCACACATTCACAATATGAAGATGAGCGATATTACTCGTCGGTACACGAAGTGGGAAGTCGCAACGTTCCGCTGCACAAGTGGTGTAAGTTGTCGCTCAAGCTCACATGCGACACTCTACCCGATGAGAAATATTACATGGTGAGCATATATAATGAGAAGAAAAGTGTCATTATAGGAGAATATGATGCGGGATGGTATGTAGCCGATGTGCGAGAGGGTGGACATTATGCCATAGCCGCCGATGTAACAGCACCAACCATCGTAGCAGTCAAACAGCAACAATGGGCTAAGAACGGAGTTGTAAAATTGACGATCAAGGATAGCGGAAGTGGAATCATGCAATATCGCGGCGAGATAGATGGAAAGTATGTACTCATGGAATATGATGCCAAGCGACACGAATTGTCGTGCAAGCTGAAAGGACTCCCCTACACCCTACGCGGTGCAAAGAGACTTACAGTTGTAGTGACAGACCATTGCGGAAACAGTAAAACCGCCCAATATAATATAACGATATAACCAATAAACAAGAATGTAAAATACCAATAGAATTATGAAAAGATTAACGACAATTATTGCAGCGTGCCTGCTGACCCCTGTCGCGGCACTGGCATGTACCGGACTGATAGCCGGACGTAATGCAACAGTAGATGGAAGTGTAATGATTACTTACTCGGCCGACTCACACTCGTTGTACGGAGCATTAACCTCAACACCGGCAGCCGACTGGGCACCGGGTTCGATGCGAGAGATTGTAGACTGGGACTCGGGTAAGCCGTTGGGAAAAATACCACAACCATCGCACACCTATGCAGTAATAGGCAACATCAATGAACATTCGGTGGCCATTACCGAGTCGACATGGGGCGGACGTCCCGAGCTTGTGGATACAACCGGAATTATCGATTACGGAACACTGATACAGCTGGGACTTGAACGTTCACGCACAGCCCGCGAGGCAATAACAGTGATGACCGAACTTGTGAAGGAGTATGGATATTACAGTAGCGGTGAGTCGTTCAGTATAGCCGACAAGAATGAAGTGTGGGTACTTGAACTGATAGGTAAAGGTCCCGGACGTAAGGGAGCTGTGTGGGTGGCTGTACGCATACCCGATGATTGCATATCGGGACACGCCAATCAGGCTCGCATCCACCAATTCCCGTTGGATGATCCCGAAAATTGTATCTACTCGCCCGATGTTATCTCACTTGCACGCGAGATGGGCTACTTCAATGGTATAAATAAAGATTTCAGCTTCTCGTCGGCCTATGCCCCCCTTGATTACGGAGCATTGCGAGGCTGTGATGCACGCGTGTGGAGTTTCTTCCGCATGTTCAACAGCGACATGGATAAGTATCTGCCCTACCTTGAAGGAGAGAGTGGCAGCGAAGTAATGCCATTGTATGTGCGTCCCGACCGCAAACTGACCTTGCGAGAGATGAAAGATGCGATGCGAGATCACTTTGATGGAACACCTTATGACATGCACACCGATGTAGGCGGAGGTCCGTTCGGTTCGCCTTACCGTTTCCGTCCGATGTACTACGAAGTAGATGGAAAGAAATATCTTAATGAGCGAGCAATCGCAACCCAACAGACCGCCTTCACAATGGTGGCACAGTTGCGACCCAACCTACCCGATGCGATAGGTGGTATCCTGTGGTGGGGTGTTGATGATGCCAATACGACAGTGTATGTGCCTATGTATTGCAGCAGTACAAGCGTTCCCAATTGTTTCAGCCCATCGAATGGCGACTTGTATAACTTTACATGGACATCGGCATTCTGGGTACATAACTGGGTTGCCAACATGGCATATAACCGATATAATCCGATGATAGGTGATATACGCGAGGTACAGAAACGCCTTGAAGACCAGTTTGAACAAGAAGTAGCCACCATCGACGAACTTGCCGTAGCACTGTATGGGGTAAACGAAGAGGCGGCTCGCGAGATGTTGACATCGTATAGTTGCGAGGCAGCAGAATATAGCACAACGACATGGAAAGAACTTGGAGAGTTCTTGATGGTGAAGTTCCTCGATGGCAATGTTAAGAAACAGAATGCCGACGGTTCTTTTGTACGCAATGCCTACGGATTGCCCGATGAAGTACAATTCCCGGGTTACTCTCAAGAGTACTATGAGGAAATCGTACGCACAACAGGCGAACGCTTGCTCTACAAGGAACTGAATAACCAAAGTAACGAACAATAAGCCGTAAGGAGTCGTTATAAAATACTTTTACAAAGAGATAGAACCGATAAAAGAACAAAAGAAAAGATAACAGATATGGAAAATGAAGCTTTATTGAAAGAAGTTACATCGCGGGCACAAGAGTGGCTGGGAGCAGGATATGATGCTGAGACACGAGCAGCAGTACAGGCAATGTTGGATAATCCCGACAAGAGTGAGTTGATAGAGAGTTTCTATCGAGATCTTGAATTTGGTACAGGAGGATTGCGAGGTATCATGGGAGCCGGAACCAATCGTATGAATATCTACACCGTAGGTTCAGCCACCCAAGGTCTTGCCAACTACTTGAAGAAGAACTTTGCCAACTTGCCATTGATATCGGTAGCGATAGGTCACGACTGCCGCAACAATAGTCGCAAGTTTGCCGAAATATCGGCCGACATCTTCTCGGCCAACGGTATCAAAGTGTACTTGTTCGAGTCGTTGCGTCCCACCCCCGAGGTCTCTTTTGCCATACGCGAACTTGGCTGTCAAGCCGGTATCAACCTGACCGCATCGCATAATCCCAAGGAGTATAATGGCTACAAGGCATATTGGAGTGATGGAGCCCAAGTGATAGCCCCTCACGATACAGGTATAATAGATGAAGTGAATAAGATAGCCGGAGTGTCGGAAATCAAGTTTGACCGCAACCCCGAGTTGATAGAGATAATAGGAGAAGAGATAGACAAGATATATCTTGATCGCATCAAGACATTGTCGCTCAGCCCCGATATAATAGCCAAGCATCATGATATTCCCATCGTGTACACCCCTATTCATGGTACAGGTGTGAAGTTAATACCGGCTTCATTGGCCAACTTCGGATTCACCAATATCATTCATGTACCTGAGCAAGATGTTGTAAGCGGAGATTTTCCCACCGTGGTTTCACCCAACCCGGAAGAACCGGCAGCTCTCGACATGGCAGTGAAACGAGCCATAGAGACCAATGCCGAACTTGTGATGGCCAGTGACCCCGATGCCGACCGCATAGGTATCGCAGTCAAGAATGACAAGGGCGAGTGGGTGCTTGTTAACGGCAACCAGATAGTGATGTTGATGCTTAACTATATCATGACCACTTATCAAGAGCGAGGTCTTATCAAGGGTAATGAGTTTATCGTAAAAACCATTGTAACGACCGAGACAATCAAGACAATTGCCGAAGAGAATAACATAAAGATGTATGATTGTTACACAGGCTTTAAGTGGATAGCAGCAATTATACGCGAGCTTGAAGGCAAAGAGCGTTACATAGGTGGTGGAGAAGAGAGCTACGGATTCCTTGCACAAGACTTTGTACGCGACAAGGATGCCGTATCGGCCATGTCGTTGATGGCGGAGATAGCAGCATGGAGCAAGGAGCGTGGCATGAGTATGTATCAGATGATACAAGACATCTACATCAAGTATGGCTACTCGAAGGAGAAAGGTATCTCGGTAGTGCGTAAGGGAAAACAAGGAGCCGAAGAGATACAAGCCATGATGAAATCGTTCCGCGAAAATCCTGTTAAGACATTGGGCGGTTCGCCGGTGGTGCTTATTAAGGATTACCAGAACTTGACAGCAGTGGATGCCTCGGGTAATGTAAGCCAACTCGACATGCCCTGCACATCGAATGTGCTGCAATATTTCACAGCAGCCGGTGACAAAATCTCGGTGCGTCCCTCGGGTACTGAACCTAAAATCAAGTTCTACATTGAAGTACGCGGTATCAAGATGGATAGCTATGCCGACTATGATGAGGCCAATCGTCTTGCCGATGAGAAGATTGAGGCATTCAAGAAGGACCTTGGCATATAACAGGGTTATATCAAAAGTAAACCGATAACTATTGAGGCGGTGCATTGAGTAATATCGATGCACCGCTTTGTATTATGGAGGAGTGTGTCAGCGTGGAGATCTTTTTTCGTTCCCCTTCGGAATTTCGGACTGAGCCGAATTTCAGAGTAATCCCCCAAAAGTATGTCGGTGTGGGGATAAAAAAAAGAGGTACAAATAATGTACCTCTTAGTAGGTGGAGTATAGCGGACTCGAACCGCTCACCTCAACACTGCCAGTGTTGCGCTCTAGCCAGATGAGCTAATACCCCGTTTGCTTTTGCGATGCAAAGATACAATGTTTTTCGGGATTATGCAATAGATATGAGAAGTTTTTTTTAAATTTGTATCGTTTTTAATGATTAAAGGGAACTTCCATCAATAACTTTGTTGTGGTTGAAGATTGTTTCTTAGCGTAGATTTTAGACTTTGACCGAATGTTCATAATGAACTATATGGTTGATTTCGAGGTCAAAAGACACCAAGGAAAGAAATCAGACGAACAAGAAGAATGTTTCCCCTAACGAATGAATAATTAATCAATGGAAATTATAGCAATTTCCTTAAATCGATATAATATGCTTATATACAACACTACATTTCACACAGAAATATCATGCTATGATGAGTTTATAACATGGTTGCGACAAGAATATATTCCGGGAGCAATGAGTCATAAAGGCGTATCCGAGCCAAGGATGGCACGCATCTACGGCGAGGATGACAGCAACGGAAGGAGTGTATCGTTGCAGTTCAATACCCCCGACTTGGATACACTATCGGAGTGGTATAATGGCTGTGGGTCACGATGGGTAGAATTGCTGCAAAAGAAATTTGGCAACAAGGTGGCAGGTTTTGCAACTATCATGGAACAATTAGAGATATAGATTGATGAGTGCCGATGTAGAAATAAAATCGGTGACCAAGGCCGAGCGAATAATAATAGGTATAGACCCGGGAACCCACATCATGGGTTACGGAGTGTTGCGTGTAGTGGATAACAAGCCCCAATTGATAACGATGGGTGTTATAGAGTTGAGCCGCTTTGAGAGTCACTACTTGCGACTGCGACGGATCTATGAGCGAGTGTTGGGTCTTATCAATCAATATCTTCCCGACGAGATGGCGATAGAGGCTCCATTCTTCGGCAAGAATGTTCAGTCGATGTTGAAACTGGGTCGAGCCCAAGGAGTGGCCATGGCAGCAGCATTGTCACGCGACATACCCATCAGCGAGTATGCACCGTTGAAAATAAAGATGGCTATTACCGGTAATGGGCAGGCATCGAAGGAGCAAGTAGCCGAGATGCTGCGACGCACGCTCAACATTCCGCAAGAGAGTATGTTGCCGCAACTTGATGCTACGGATGGTCTTGCTGCCGCGTTGTGCCATTACTACGAGACATCACGCCCCATCAGCATAGGCAAAGGGAGTAAAAGTTGGAAAGATTTTATTGCTCACAACCCCGACAAAGTGGTGCAACCGGGCAAGAAGAAGCCACAAGAGACGAATAAGGATGAATAGCCAAGGGATGTCATGTTCATGTCGGAGAGACTTCCAAGTTGCTCACAGAGTGGTGTAGCCGGATAGTTTCGACAAGCAAAGGAATTGCCCCAATAATAGTTTCCATAGTGATATTGAGAGAGATGCAAGATAATAAGCGACAACAATTTCAACCTCAAAGAGATAATGAGCTGGATATATATCGAGGCTGTTCGATGATATATATCACTTGTTTCTTACACAACTTCTATGGAGTGCAGTGTATCGACACTGTGGCAACAAGCATGCTACTGATCACGATGCCTATCGTATTTTTTATATCGGGAGCATCGTACACGCTGGCAAGCAGCAAGCCGTACTTGCAATATGTGTGGCGTAGGGTGAAACGAATAGTCTTCCCTTACTACATCTGTGTAGTTATTGTGACTGCATTATATTTCTTATATGAATGTATCATAAAAGGAGAGAGCGGAGTAACGTTTGCGAACAACTTTATTGCACAGGGCTATTATAATATCTTCTCGGGCAAGTTGTATGACTTCAATCACTTGTGGTTTATACCGCCCTATCTTGCAGTTGCACTGTTGTTGCCATTGCTCAATAAGATAAAACCCCACCTGAGTCAATGGGGAATCTATGCCTTAGCACTATTGACGGTTGTAGTGCTTGCTATTTATCCCAACGAGATATGGTGCTATGCAGCATTTGCCTTTATAGGGCTGTATTATAAGCAACATTTTCCTGCCAACCGATATGTCATAGCTGTGATGATGGCATGTGCCATGATGTGGTGTGTGTGGCAAGGATATAGCTTGAACATGCAGGCCAATAAGTTTCCACCCAATATTATGTTTTTCTCGTATTGCGGTGTGGTGGTAGCACTGTTCCTACCATTGATGGGAATGCTGTGCCGTTGGGTATATCGTTCACGATTCTTCCGATACTACATCGACCGATATGCTCGTATGGGTCTGACGGTATATCTCTATCATGGCATCAATGTACATCTGCTGCAAAAACTGCTGATAATTATTGTGGGTGATAGGGATCTGCCTCCGATAGGACACCTGTCGATACTGATAGCAACGAGCATAGTGCTATTCTTTGGCAACATATACCTGAGCATGCTCATGAAACAGGTTGAAAACAGCATATTGCGGGCAGTAGGTATTACAAAACGAGATTGACACATCCGTAACAGACTAATATGCAGGCAGGTATAGAAGAAAACAGAACGACAGAGCGTGATAACGACCTTGACTTATATAGGGGTAGTGTCATGCTGTATATAGTGGGATGTGTGCATATAGTGTCGTCGATATTCGTCGACTGGCACAGAGATACATGGGCTACGCTATTCTTGATAGAGATGCCCATCATCTTCTATATATCGGGAGCCTCCTACGCATTGTCACACAAGAAATCGTATGGTAAATATGTGTGGAGCAGAGTGAAACGTATATTCATTCCGCTGTCAATATATCTATCACTATATCTGTCAGACCGATACATTACGGGAAGTCTGATTCTTAAAGATGTTCCGAATGAGTTTATTCGTTATTGCGGAGCCACTCTGATGGGACAATTGACCGAGTTGTCACATTTATGGTTCATACGCCCCTATTTTATCATAGCATTATTATTACCATTGCTACACTATGTGAGCCTTCGTGTCAATCGATACACCATCTATGCTTTGCTGTTGCCGGTGATGGCAGCACTCTATTTTCATCCCGACTATGTACTGTGCTATATAGTTCCTGTATTTGCAGGTCTCTATTATCGCCGTGAGAAACCATATAATAGCTACATTATATTATTGGTTATGTTGTGTACCGTAGCTATGTGCCAACAATTGGGATACGGATGGAACATGCAACACAACAAGTTTCCGAGCAATATCATGTTTCTTGCCTACACGACAGCAGCCCTCATCATGTTGCATCGACCGTTGCAGTGGTGCTGTCGACAAGCTGCTCGTGTGCGAGTGGTTAGGTACATCGTAATGCAGTATGCCCGACATGGCTACACCATATACCTTTATCACATTCACATCATAGCATCGATGCTCTATGTCTATACACTATTAAGCAATCGCACAACTCTGGGAGTGTTTCATACACTCATAGCCTACACATTTGTATCAATATCCACCGTTGTAATCATGATACCATTGGCACACTGCATTGACTATGTCAACAAGAAGGCTGAGGGAGTGCTGGATGCGATGGTACGATGGGTGTGTAAAGTTGCTCGAAATAGTGCCGAGAGCGACAGATAATTAATGTGGACGTATGGTTGAGGGGGCTATATATCAGTAACATTTAAAAGGGACTTCTACACATTCTACATAATATTTTGATTTTTTAATAGAGCGTTGTCATTTAAGAAAAATAAATAAGGTATAAATCGGTATTTTTTTGTAATTTTGCCTCAATTTTTAATAAGAAAGGGATGCATAAGAAGTTCACAATCCATCATAAGACAGCCATAGGCACACTCCTACGCACTATTATTATTGCAATAGTGGCAGTGATGTTTATGCCATCGGTATCGGCACAGAGTGATGATAATAAAAACTTTGTTGTCGTACTTGATGCCGGTCATGGAGGAAATGATCCGGGAGCGGTAGGTCTGAAAGGAAAGGAGAAGAACATTAATCTTGCCGTAGTATTGAAACTCGGGAAACTGATAGAGGAGAATATGCCCGATGTGACAGTGCAGTACACACGCAAGCGAGATGTCTTTGTGGGACTGAAAGAACGTACCGAGATAGCCCATCGCCATCATGGCGACTTGTTCATATCGGTTCATTCCAACTCGGTATCGAAGAAAAACAAACGACGCAAGACGTTGAGCGGAGTGTCGACCTATGTGCTGGGAACAGCCAAGAGTGCCGAGAACTTAGAGACAGCCCAACGCGAAAACTCGGTTATCATGCTTGAAGATGATTATACGAGTAAGTATGAAGGATTTGACCCCCACTCGCCCGAGTCGTACATCATCTTTGAAACGATGCAAGATAGTTATCGCGAACGAAGTATCTCCTTTGCAGCCCTCGTACAGAAAGAGATGAAGAGTGTGGCGGGCAGGAAAGATAATGGAGTGCGACAAAATGGATTCTATGTACTTGCCTTTACAGGTATGCCCTCGATACTTGTTGAGTTGGATTACTTGTGCAACCCTACGCAGGAAAAATACTTGCTGTCGGAGGCCGGTCAGAATGAAATGGCACAAGCCCTGTATAATGCATTCGTGATATACAAGGCCAGCTACGATGGAAAGAGTGATGCCATAGCAGCAGTACAAGAGGCACAAAAGGCGGCAAGTCAATACCAAGAAAGTGAGCAAGCAGAAGAGTGCGAATCGACATCGGACGAGTCGTCGACCAGCATCGAAGCCGATAGCAAAACCAAGGTATATAAGGTGCAATTCATGGCCTTGCCCAAGAAGTTAAGCAGCAACAGCAAGCACTTCAAAGGATTGTCGCCGGTCGACTACTACAAAGAGAACGGCTACTACAAGTACACCTATGGAGCATCAACGACACGCGAAGGAATAGAGTCAGACTTAAAGAAGGTACGCAAGCTCTTCAAAGATGCCTTTATCATTGTGATGCAAGATGGTAAGCGAGTGGCATACGAACAGTGAAAAACGGAAATATTGATAAAAGAAAACCAACGTCACCCGGTGTGACAAGAAAAATATCAGAAAGATGAAAAAATTTTGGAGTAAAGAGGTGAAAATCGGATTATCGGCAATAGTGTGTCTGATAATATTGTTTGCAGGAATACAGTTTCTCAAAGGAATAAACGTGGTACAACCCATCAATTACTACACAATAACATTCAATAACATAGATGAGTTGATGGTATCGTCGCCGGTAACAATCAACGGATACAAAGTGGGCGTAGTGCATGACATCAAGTACGACTATGAGAGCAACAATCGCGTCTTTGTAATGGTCAATCTCGACAAAGAGTTACGCATAGCACGCGACAGTAAGATTTCGCTATCGAAGGGATTGATGGGAGGAGCTACGATTGTGATAGACAACAACCCTTATGTAAGTGAATTTTATCACTCGGGCGACACGATAGAAGGTGTGGCAGGTAACGACCTGCTGGGCAGCGTAGCCGGCATGATGCCTGAAATAACAGTCTTGATAGGCAAACTTGACAGCATCCTGGGTGGAGTACAGCGACTTGTCAATGACCCGGCATTGCTTAGCTCGGTGCAACGATTAGATGGAATAACAGCCAACTTGGAAGGAACAACCAGTCAGCTCAATACCATGATGCGAAACGATGTACCTTCAATCATGAACAATGTAGCATCGATAACCCATAATGTAGATTCACTCACAACAACGCTCAATCGTATGCCCATAGAGAATACGATTAACGATATCAACTTGCTTGTGTCGAATATCAAGGAGGCAACCGCAGGATTAAATACGACCGATAATACAGCAGGATTGATACTGAACGATGCTCAATTGTACGAAAAATTGAATGATGCAGTGAGTAGTCTTGACTCACTCTTGGTTGATATCCGTCTCAATCCCAAGCGTTACATCAATATCAAAGTCTTTTAAGAGTCTGTTTTTGATTTTTATTAAGGTACGTTCTATAAATTAGTAGATAATTTCATCGTTGCCGGCAGACTCTATTTCGGTTGCTTTTGAATTTATAGAACCTACCTTAAACAAGCTAATGCACTATTACTAAGAATAGTCTCGGCTTCATCGATACTCTTTTAGGCATCTGCTCAAAAATGCCCCTCAAATTATCTCGAAATAAAATTAAAACAGATTCTAAGAGCTACCAATAAGGAACACTCTATAACCCATTCCATCATGTGAGGTGTAGAAGTTTCCCTATAAAATAATTTTGTAAAAACAAAAAATCGATACAAGTTTTTTTGTGAGGAAATTTAATGAAGCTGATGATTTTGTTATTTGGAATCTGTACAAATAAGGAAACGGACAACAAAAAGTTTTCTCCCCCTCATTTTAGAGTATTGCAACGATACTTTTAGGAAACTTTTGGTGAGCAAAAGGTAAAATCGAGAAAATATAATTATTGCTATATAGCTAAAAATAAGACAATTAGCAACTACTCGATTAAAAAAACAAGAGGATAAAAGAGGAGGTTTGTAAGTTACTGTAATTTAGGTCATTGTAAGAAGTTGTTAAAACGCAAATTTTTGAGCATTTGATTTTACAAAAAAATTGTAAGACTTTTGTATGCTGAAAAGAACGCGTTAAGAATAAAACATAAAAAAAATAAAGACGAAATAATGAGTTTGGAACATATCGCTTTATGGGATAAATGCCTTGCGATTATTCACGATAATGTCGATGAGGTAGTGTACGAAAAATGGTTCGTACCCATCAAGTCGTATTCGTTCGAGAATAATATGCTTGTACTGCAAGTGCCATCCCACTTTTTCCAAGAGTATATAGAGAGTAACTACATGGAGTTATTACGTCCGGTGCTTACTCGCGTATACGGAAAGAATATAAAGTTATATTATAAGGTAACGGTAGTAGAGAATCCGGTAGCGACGGTCAATGTATCATCGCCCGAACAATCTATACCGGTAGCTCGCAACATGCGTCAAGGTCGTCCCGTAGAACCCACCAATCCGTTCCAAGCTCCCGAATACGAAGACCTTGCTTCGCAGCTCAATCCCTATTATACATTTAATAATTACTACGCAAGCGATAGTAATAAAGTAGCCCGCATAGCCGGAGAGACAGTAGCGGCATCGCCGGGAAATAACCCATTTAACCCGATGTTTATCTATGGAGAATCGGGAGTGGGTAAAACCCACCTTGTACAAGCGATAGGTGCCAAAATCAAAGAGCAAAATCCACGTTCACGAGTATTATACCTCTCGGCCAACTTGTTTCAACAACAATATACAACGGCCGTACGCAACAATCAGGTAAATGACTTTATCAACTTCTATCAAAGCATCGATGTGTTATTGATGGATGATATACAAGAGTTTGCCGGTAAGATACAGACACAGAATACATTCTTCCACATATTTAATCACTTGCATCTGAATGGGAAGCAACTTGTACTCACCTGCGACCGTCCACCGGTGGAACTCGACGGAATAGTGCCACGCTTGCTGACTCGCTTCAAATGGGGCTTGCAAACGGTTGTAGAGCGTCCCGACTTCTCATTGCGTCGCGACATACTGCACAACAAGATAGAGCGTGATGGTCTTACCATATCGGAAGATGTTGTCAATTATATTGCTCATAATGTAACGGATAACGTACGCGACCTTGAAGGTACAATCGTATCGTTGATGGCACACTCGATGGCATTTAACCACGAGGTGACCCTTGACCTTGCCGAGCAAGTAGTATCACGCAGTGTGAAGATGGTTAAGAGACAGATAACCATCGACAGTGTACGCAATGCAGTGTGCAACTACTATAACATGAAACCTGAGACACTTGTGACACGTTCGCGAAAGCGTGAAATCGTGGTGGCTCGCCAAATAGCAATGTATCTGACCAAGAAGCACACATCGATGGCGTTGGCGGGTATAGGTTCGCAACTGGGTCGCTACGACCATGCCACCGTGTTGCATGCATGTAAAACCATCGAAGGACAGATGCAGGTCGACAAGGAGTTGCAAAAGTCGCTCAACGAGATAGAGAAGTTGCTGGTGGCATAAATGGGTGAAAATTGTAAATTGTTTTCATATATTGTTGAACCGATGCACGCTAATAGCTTGCATCGGTTCTTTATATAGCCAAAAACTTGCTTGAAATAAATAAAGGTAGTACATTTGTGGTAGAAACAAATGTAAACTATATTATCAAACACCTGCTTTGTTGGAAACTGCTAACCCCAATATTACGACATCGCTGATGGGCATACATCGCCATCGGCTCAACTTAGACGGACGAGGTATAACAACGCTTGTAGGTCTACATGGCTGTCCGTTACATTGCAGGTATTGTCTCAACAATAGGTGTCATAGTGCCGATGGGCTGTGGCGAAAGATGTCGGTACAGGAGTTGTATGAGCGAGTGAAATGCGACGACTTGTATTTTCGGGCTACGGGCGGCGGTATAACCTTCGGTGGTGGAGAACCTGCCCTGCATAGCGAATTTATAGAAGCATTTGTGAGTTGTGCCGGGCATGAGTGGAATTATACAATGGAGACTTCGTTGAATGTTCCACAAGAAGATATTGCAAGGCTTGTAGATGTTGTGGATGATTTTATCATTGACATTAAGACACTTGATGAAACGACGTACAAGCTGTACACAGGAGGCGAATTAGAACAAGTCGTTGAGAACTTGAATTACCTGATAGAGCATGAAAAGTCGGCACACATGACGGTGCGTGTTCCTTTGATTCCGGGTTACAATAGCGAGGAGGATGTGAAGCAGACGCTTGAAAAACTACAAGATTGTGCCATAGGCAAGGTTCATTCATTTAACTATGTCACAACACCACTGCCGAAATCGTCGGTAGCAACGACAGCCGGAAAGACAAAGTGCGAGATATTGAAGAAAGTGCGTAGCATAATTGCCCAAGCCAATCATGTGGCGTACACCCCTACCCCCTGCACACACACCGTATGCAGCTCAGGACATTGTCCTGTGTGTGAAAAGGAGTTGCGTATGCTCACCGAAGAGTTGTCGCAACGCGATGAAATTATTATTTAATCTCAAAAAAACTATCTTACCATGTTGATTAAAGATTTTGAAAAATTTGCCAAGGAAAACGGGCTGAAAATAGGAGAGCGAGTTGCGGAGTCGTTATCACAACGCACATTGGGAATCCTTGTAGAGGATGAGGAGCCGAAGGATGAGGAGCCGGTTGAACTTGATGGCCTTATAGGCGACATCGATTGCAATAGCACGGAAGAATAAATAGAGCCGAATGTTGTAAACGAGAAAGAAAATGTATTGTTCCTTGAAGAAAATATTGTGCTGTGCGATGTTATCCCTTGTGGGGATAAATGCAGCCCAAGCAGAGACGTATGACAACGACACGACAGTGCATCAACTCGACGAAGTGTCGGTAGTGAGTTTTTACAGGAGTAATCTTCGCACCGGTACAACCCTCTCCCGCCAAAACATAACGATAGAGAATCGAGGTCAAGAGCCATCGTTTATCATGGCACGCATGCCCTCGGTAATGGCGTACAGCGACACCGGCAACGAGTATGGTTACTCCTACATACGCATGCGAGGGATCGACCAGACACGCATCAATATGACATTGGATGGCATGCCACTCAATGATGGAGAGGACATGAACATCTACTTTTCGAACTTTCCCGATCTCTTGTCGAGCATGCACTCCATCAAGGTAGAGAATGGAGCCAACATCGACAACAACGGAGCCGCAGGTTATGCCGGCAGCATCAACTTTGAGTCGGTCGACCTTCTACGCGACACGACATCGAGTGCTTATGCCGGCTACGGCAGTTACAACACGTTGAAGGTCGGTGGCGAATACAATACCGGTCGTAAAGGCAGATGGGCTGCACATGTAAAGTTGTCGCATCAACAGAGCGATGGCTATCGTGAACATGCCTACAACAATGCACAATCGGGGTTTGTCAAGATAGGTTACTACATCAATAACCGTCACAAGATGGACTTGCTGAGTTTTGTGGGACAGTCACGCAACGGCATGGCATGGATAGGCTCGACAGCCACCGAGATAGCCACCAACCCTCGCAGTAATGGTTGCAGCAGCGAGGAGATAGACCATTACATACAGAATATCAACAAGTTGCAGTATCAAGGATACATTGGCGAAACAGTGTCGCTGACAGCATCGGTCTACTACAACTATGCTACCGGATATTATACCTTCGATGTCGACAACTTCATGTGTCGCACCATCGACCCTGATTGGGCAGCAACAGGCGAAATAGACTATTACAATCAGGAATTTCATTATGTGGGTGGTAATGCAGCAGCCAAGTTTGACCTCAATAAGTGGAAAATCACCACCGGAGTCAATGCCTCAACCTTCAACCGCCGACACTTGGGAACCAATAATCAGCAAGAGGCCGCTTTGTGGGATAATACGGGCTACAAGAACGATATAAGCCTCTTTGTGAAAAGCACCTATACATTCAATGGAGTAACATTGGGTGGAAACTTGCAATATCGTCATGCCGACTTCGACTATCGAGGTGATCAACCCTTCAATCGCATTGACTGGAATTTCTTGAACTGGTCATTACACAGTCGCTGGCAATGCGACCGATACAATGCCATCTACGCCGGAGTGACACGCACCCACCGCGAACCCACTCGTGGTGACATGTTTGGCGGAGAAGAGAACTACACGACCCTGCACACCACACAAGCCGAACGAGTGCTTGATGTAGAAGGAGGTTATAATATCACGTTGAGCAACTTTACAGCCAATGTCAACTTATACTATATGCACTTCGACGATGAGTTGATACTCAACGGAGCGATAGGCAATAATGGGCAGCCCATACACATCAACGCAGCCAACAGCTACCGCACCGGTGTAGAGCTGTCGGCAACCTACTACCCTATTGCCAACTTACGATTGACCAACAGCAGCAGCTACTCCATCAACCGCGTTGACTACGAGCAGGAACAATATACCCATGTACTCAGTCCATCATGGATTGTCAATCAGGAGATAGGCTATCGCATAGGCGGATGCGACGTAGGAGTGGGTATTCGATACCGCAGCAGTATGTATTTCGACCTGAACAATCGTTATCGCATCGACCCATCATTGCGACTCAACGCATCACTCTCCTATACCTACCGCAACATTACTGCCGGAGTATATGTCAACAATATCCTCAACGAACGCTCTTACTCAAACGGTATGCTGGGAGCCAATGAGCCACTCTATTTCATAGAAACACCTTGCAACTTCTTTGCCGACATCAGAGTAAGATTCTGAGCAAGGAAATAAATGAGAAGAGACAGAATAGAGGAAACCGTCAAAAAAAACAAAAAAACACATGTAATATTATTTTGTTTTACAGTGTATTACTAAATTTGTAAAAATATTAAAAAAAATTGCACCCTCGCTACACGACCGGTTTTATATCCTATACGACTGGGGGTGTGAAATAGGCGGTAGTTGCAGCATAGACGACACTGTTCATCCCGAGAGCATGCCTATAACCATTGACATTCATGAACAAAGGAGCATAACAGTATGTAACATAACATACTCAGCCCGGAAGATAAGTCGAAGAGCAGCGAACGATGAGGAGGAATATCCATCGGGCTGGTGGATTGAAGGTATTGGTAGCGAAGGAGGATTGCTCAATACGTGGGGATTTGAATCGGTCGGCAATCACCATCATTTAATACGTTGCGAAGCAGACGGCGAAATAATCTTTACCACGAGTGAGTTTCGAGAGGCTGTTTCATCTCTTCACAACGTAGCATCAGATAAAGAGAGTCATGACAACGATGCTGCCATCTACGACTTGTCGGGAAAAAGACTACCGAAAGTTCCTGATAAAGGTGTGTACATAGAGCATGGAAAGAAAAAGATAGGAAAAGGCAGAGGTTGTCATAAATAGCAATTTTTTTTTACAATCGGGGGGGGGGGTATGCCGAAGTTTTAACATAAATAGTTTGATAATCCACACGTTTAACATTACATTTGCAACATCAACAAGAAATAACCTTATTGATCAAATATCAAACATGAACGCACACATGAAAAGGATTATCATTATCACGTTACTATCATTAATGGCAATAGTGGGTAGTAATGCTCAAAATATTGTGAAGCTGAAAAACGGCAGTATCATTCGAGGAGAGTTGATAGAGTATGTCCCCAATGAGAAAATATCTATCAAAGCACAAGATGGCAGTATCTTTGTGTATAACGATGATGATGTGATAAGCATAACGCAAGAAGAGCGTGACCCACTTAACACGAAGCACAATGCCAACTATCAAAATAAGTACCTTGCACCTCGCGGTTATCGTGGATTTATTGAAATAAACCCATTCAATGCAACCAATCAGGGATATGTATTCAACATCAAGACCACTCATGGTTATCAGATAAATCATAAATTCTTTGTAGGAGGCGGTATGGGAATGACTGTCGATTACACATTTGGCCATGTAACAGTACCTATCTATGCGGCATTCAAGGGCAATGTAGCCGAAGGTCCGGTACAATTTACCTATGGTGTTAATGTGGGTGCTTACTATGACCCCTACGCCGAACTTGATGCCAGCGATGAGTTTATCGTGACCGACACTAACTTTTACAGCGGTTGTAACGTGGGTATGCGATTTGCCATCAATCCCGATTTTGCCATCAATCTTATGGCAGAGTTTAACTTATATTTGGGAACAAGCATCAAGATAAACTATGGTTGCGGCCTTGGCTTGGGTCTTGAATTCTAAACAGCTAAGGGCAGAACAAAGAGTAGCCGATGCAACATATAGTACGACATCAACACTACCTACAACAACAAGAAATTACAATCATTACATACCCATCAAATAACACACTACTATGAAGAGGATTACACTGATTATGCTTGCGTTGCTGATAGCAATAGTGAGCAGTACGGCACAAAATGTTGTCAATCTTAAAAACGGCAGTATTATTCGCGGTGAGCTGATAGAGTACATTCCGGGAGAGAAAACAACAATCCAAACCCCAGATGGTAATATCTTTGTCTTCAACGATGAAGACGTAGCCAGCGTTATTCGCGATGAAAGCATCGAAAACGCAACGAATAAAATAGCAGGGTACAATGAAAAGTATCTTGCACCTCGCGGCTATCGCGGATTTATTGATATTACCCCCTTTGATTTAACCATTCAAAGCTTGGCATTCAGCCTGAATACGACACATGGTTATCAGTTCAACCACAACGTCTTTGTAGGTGGAGGTGTAGGATTTTCGGCAAATTATGCGAATGGATTTTTTTCTATTCCTATATATGCATCATTCAAGGGTAATGTAGCCCGTGGAGCTGTACAATTCACTTACGGCTTAAATGTTGGTTTTGGCATCGGACGTGGAGAGTCATCGGATTATTATTATATAAACGATAGTTATAGATATGAAGATTATATAATAACCGGAACAAGTTTCTACAACAATTACAGCATAGGAATGCGATTGCCCGTCAATCCCAACTTTGCAGTCAAAATCATCTCAGAGATGGATTTGTATATGGGAGCCTATGTCAATTTCGGCTGGGGTATCGGATTGGGATTTGAATTTTAGAAGAACGTAATATTGCTACACCAATAGAGTTATTGTAAAGATTGCGTCGTATATTCAGATATTTTAGAGAATGATGCTCGAAGCATCATTTATGGCTTCGTTAATCACCCAATGTTTGAGGGAAGTAAATACGCATTATGCCCGATGTCCACGCGGGTAAGGATATTGTTATAGGATTTACAGCTCCATTTCAAGAGGCTGTAAATCCCGACCATATCGGCGGAGATATAGGTTGTACGGTCAGCACCACTATTACTAAGACTCCGGTGAATGCAGAACACTATGCCGAGATAGAACGTCGCATACGCGAAAATGTAAAGTTTGGATCGACCTCACAAGAGCGTACACGATTTAAGAATAGCGAACTATATTCACATATCAAGAAACGCCATGCCGAGGCAAAACAAGCGTGGGGCGAATATGTTGATAGTGCAGATGTTACGGAACGTGGAATTGAGAAGTTGCTCAACCGCGTGGAGATGGATGCTACAAAATTCTTCCACCAGATAGGTACGGTGGGTAGTGGCAACCACTTTGTGGAAATAGGTGTAACACCTGCCGGAAACTACGCAATCACCGTTCACTGTGGAAGCCGCAATGTAGGACAAAAGGTGTGGAAGTACTGGCATATGATAGCTCACGACCCCAACTTTAACCATCCGTCGATTGGTTATCTCGCAGGTGAAGCATATTGTGCTACACCCCAAAAGTTTTCAGTGTCTGACTTTTGGGGTGCAACTCAGAGCGATACGCCTCTTTTTTTGCTGCATTCCGCAGTAATTAAAAACAAAACAATTTCGCATTTTTCAAAAATAATACTATATTTGTGCCATAATCAAACAAAAACAGCAACAAAACAAACAAATATAGCTATGAAGAGGTTAATTAGTGTCATCATGCTATGTGCATGGTATGTAGCAAGTATAACAGCAAGCGAAGGTATTGCCACCATAAGCAATAGTGACGAGGGTGTAGCCACACAAGAAGTTACGACCACTGATATCAATAAACGCTTAGCAGCAAGAGGGTATCGCGGATTTGTCAACTACACTCCGCTGATAGGAACGTTTATCAATAATGGTATAGCCGGCAGCGTGAGTACCACGCATGGTTATCAACTGCACCACCACCTCTTTGTGGGAGGCGGTGTGGGCTTTCACATCAACTTGGGCGACCAAGGACTCGGAGTGGCTATACCGGTGTACGCGGCAGTGAAGGGAAATGTGGGCAAGCGAATGGCACAATTGACTTATGGAGCAAGAGTGGGCGTATCGTATGCCGACTATGGCAACTTCAACAGTGATACGAGTGTACACAACGGTCAGACAGCCTTGGCTTACGTCAATGTCAGCGTGGGACTTCGACTGGGTATAGCACGTTACTTTGCACTCCACCTCACACCTGAATTGGATATTTTTGCAGGGAAGTATCACATAGGCGGTGTGGGATTGCGATTGGGATTTGAGTTTTAAGGTATGTTCTATCTATAAGTAGATAAGTTCATCGTTGTCGGTCGACTCTGTTTCGGTCGCTTGTGAATTTATTGCAGTATATTTCCAACGTTCGTTCAGTTACAATGCTCGTATTGTAACTGAATGAGAAATTAGAAATCGCCGAACAATAAGCATCAAAATCAACTCGACCTAATTGATAGTACCCACCTTAATACCATAACCTCTCCACACAAGCAACTATCCTTTGTTGTCGTTGATGGCAAGAAAGGATTTTTTTATCATGCAATTTTCATTGTCGGTAACAGGTTTTCACATTATAATATGTCGCAATTCGCATAAAATTTGTAACTTTGTAGCTTAAAATGTCAAGAAGATGGAATTTACATTACAACATACAGCCACAGGTACACAAGCACGAGCCGGAGTAATCAAGACCGCTCATGGCGAGATAAAGACCCCCATATTCATGCCGGTAGGAACAGTGGGAGCTGTCAAGGCGGTACATATGCGAGAGTTGCGAGAGGATATCAAGGCACAGATAATATTGGGAAACACTTACCACTTGTATCTGCGACCGGGATTGGAACTATTGCAACGAGCCGGAGGCTTACACAAGTTTAATGGTTGGGAGCGACCTATACTTACCGATAGTGGAGGTTTTCAGGTATTTTCGTTATCTGACATTCGCAAGCTCACAGAGGAGGGAGCCCACTTTCGCTCGCACATCGACGGGTCGAAGCACTTGTTTACCCCCGAGAACAATGTCGACACACAACGAATTATAGGAGCCGACATCATGATGGCACTTGATGAGTGTACGCCGGGTGATGCCGATTACAGCTATGCCAAGAAATCGCTTGCCTTGACACAGCGATGGCTGGCACGCGGATGGAAGCGATATAAAGAGACCGAGGGTCTGTACGGTTACAGTCAGGCCTATTTCCCCATAGTGCAAGGATGTGTATACCCCGACTTGCGTCGCGAAGCAGCCAAGCATGTAGCCGACCTTGGTGCCGATGGAAATGCCATAGGCGGACTGGCCGTAGGAGAACCTACCGAGAAGATGTATGAGATGATAGAGGTAGTCAATGAGATATTGCCTACCGACAAGCCTCGCTATCTGATGGGAGTGGGTACACCTGCCAACATATTGGAAGGTATAGATCGCGGAGTGGACATGTTTGACTGTGTGATGCCCACACGCAATGGTCGCAATGGAATGATATTTACCTCGCGAGGTATCATGAACATGCGTAACAAGAAATGGGCTGACGACTATACTCCGCTCGATGAAGAAGGCACATCGTATGTCGACATGGCTTATACCAAGGCCTATGTGCGACACCTCTTTATAGCTGACGAAATATTAGCGATGCAGATAGCTTCCATTCATAACTTGGCATTCTATGTGTGGCTGTCGCAAGAGGCACGCAAGCACATTATCGATGGTACATTTGCCACATGGAAGCGTGAAATGCTGGAACGTGTTACCACCCGCCTGTAATCACCCAATGAGTGAGTAAAGATGAAGTTGAAAAGTCCGTTTAAAATAATCGATTGGTATATCATCAAGAAGTTCCTCGGTTCATACTTCTTCTCGATCATCCTCATCCTTGCCATTACAGTAGTTTTTGACACGAATGAGAAGCTCGATGCATTCATGAAAGCACCGTTGCGAGCCATTGTGTTCGATTATTTTGCCAACTTTCTGCCCTATTTTGCCAACTTGTTCAGTCCACTGTTTGTCTTTATTGCAGTAATATTTTTCACATCGAAGCTCGCCGACAACAGCGAGATTATAGCCATACTGTCGAGTGGCATGAGTTTCAAGCGGCTGTTCATACCCTATATGTTCTCGGCAGCGGTCATCGCCTCGCTCAACATAGTGTTGAGTTGTTACATCATCCCACCGTCCAATATCACCCGCATAGAGTTTACCAATACTTATGTACGCAATAAACGAGTGGATTATGGCAGCAACATACAGTTTAAGGTAGCCCCCAATGAGATAGCTTACATAGCCCGCTATGACAATAGCAACAAGATGGGATATCGGTTTTCGTTGGAGAGATTTGAAGGAAAGACATTGCAGTCGCGACTAACGGCACAGACAATCACATACGACTCGGCCTATCAGTGGCACGTCAACAATTATGTGATACGCAACCTTGATGGTATGCGAGAGACAATAACAAAGGGCAACCGATTGGACACGACAATAACGGTGACACCGTCCGACTTTCTTATCTCACCCACCGACTGTGAGACGATGACATCGCCCGAGCTACGCGAATATATCACGCGACAACGCGAACGCGGTGTGGGCAACATCAAGAGTTTCGAGATAGAGTACCACAAACGCTTTGCGATGATAGCCGCGGCATTTATCCTTACAGCAATAGGCATGTCGCTATCGTCACGAAAGACGAAGGGAGGCATGGGTATCAACATAGGAGTAGGATTGTTGTTGAGCTTCTCTTACATATTCTTCTCGACGATTACCTCCACCTTTGCCGTCAGTGGAGCAACCTCCCCGTTTATAGCGATGTGGATACCCAATATCATGTACACAATTATAGCTGTATTCTTGTATAGGACAGCACCCAAATAATAACCGAAAACAATAACAAAAAAACAAAGATAGAATATGGAAAAAAAATTTAAACGCACCCTCATCACCACAGCCCTGCCCTATGCCAACGGACCGGTGCATATCGGACACTTGGCAGGAGTGTATGTACCTGCCGACATATATGCACGTTACCTACGCATGAAAGGCGAAGAAGTGTTGATGATAGGAGGCTCGGATGAGCATGGAGTGCCTATTACCATCAAGGCACGCAAGGAGGGTGTTACCCCCCAAGATATAGTCGACCGCTATCATAAGATAATCAAAGAGTCGTTTGAGGAGTTTGGTATCTCGTTCGACATCTATTCACGCACATCGAGCAAGATACACCACCAGATGGCATCGGACTTCTTCCGCAAGTTGTACGACAAGGGAGAGTTTATCGAGAAAGTTTCGCAACAATATTACGACGAAGAGGCACAGCAATTCCTCGCCGACCGCTACATTACCGGAACATGTCCTCACTGCCACAACGAGAGAGCATACGGCGACCAATGTGAGGCATGTGGTACATCGCTCAATGCAACCGACCTTATCAATCCCAAATCGGCCATCAGTGGCAGTCAGCCTGTACTACGCGACACTAAGCACTGGTATCTACCCCTCGACAAGTGGGAACCCTACTTGCGTGAATGGATATTGGAGGGACACAAGGAGTGGCGTAGCAACGTGTACGGTCAATGTAAGTCATGGATAGACATGGGTTTACAACCTCGTGCCGTCAGTCGCGACCTCGATTGGGGAGTGCCGGTACCGGTGGAAGGAGCCGATGGCAAGGTCCTGTATGTGTGGTTCGACGCACCCATTGGCTACATATCGAACACCAAGGAACTACTGCCCGACACATGGGAGAGATGGTGGAAAGATCCTGAAACAAAGATGATACACTTCATCGGCAAGGATAATATCGTGTTCCACTGCATCGTATTTCCTGCCATGCTCAAAGCCGAAGGTAGTTACAACCTGCCCGAAAATGTCCCTGCCAACGAGTTTCTCAATCTTGAAGGAGATAAGATTTCGACCTCACGCAACTGGGCTGTGTGGTTGCATGAGTACCTGCGAGACTTTGAGGGCAAACAAGATGTATTGCGTTACGTCTTGACAGCCAACGCACCTGAAACCAAAGACAACGACTTTACATGGCGTGACTTCCAAGCTCGCAACAACAATGAGCTTGTGGCTATTCTCGGCAACTTTATCAATCGTTCCATCGTATTGACCCACAAATACTTCGATGGGAAAGTGCCGGCTGCGGGAGAGTTCACCGACTATGACCGTGAGACGATAGCCGAAATGGTAAACGTAAAAAGCAATATAGAAGGTTATCTCGATAATTACCGATTCCGCGATGCACAAAAAGAGGCAATGAACTTGGCACGCATCGGTAACAAATATCTGGCCGATACCGAGCCTTGGAAACTTGCCAAGACCGACATGGAGCGTGTAGCTACCATCTTGAACATCGCTTTGCAGATAAGTGCCAACTTGGCCATTGCCTTCGAGCCATTCCTTCCTTTCTCATCGGCCAAGTTGCGTAGCCTCTTGGGCATGAGTGAGTGCCGTTGGGAGGAATTGGGTTCAACTCAACTGCTGGCTACGGGTACACAGTTGTCGCCTGCCGAGTTGCTCTTTGAGAAAATCGAAGATGCTGCGATAGAGGCTCAATTGCAACGTCTCGAAGATACCAAGAAAGCCAACATGCTGAACGAGTATAAAGCCAACCCCATACGCGAAAACATCGAATTTGACGACTTCATGAAGTTGGACATTCGTGTAGGCAAGGTTCTTGAATGTACCAAAGTACCCAAGGCCGACAAGTTGCTGCAATTCCGCATCGACGATGGATTGGGTGGCCGTACCATCGTATCGGGTATAGCTAAGCATTATGCCCCCGAAGATTTGGTGGGCAAAAATGTATGCTTTGTCGCCAATCTTGCCCCACGCAAATTGCGAGGTATCGAGTCACAAGGCATGATATTGAGTGCCGAGGATGCTGATGGACGCTTGGTAGTCATTACCCCTGCCGACGAAGTACGTCCCGGCTCGGAAGTAAAATAAAGTAATAGAACGAGTTTGCATCCACTGCACCGCTGGGTGCTATGTGGGTGCAAACTTTCATAACCCACACTGTCATGAAACCCACCATTTATCTATATAACTTACGCAACGAGACCGGTGCTAAGATAGAGGCATTGTGTGCCAAGGAATGCATATCGTGCCAACACGTCGCACCTGAATTATACGGCGAACGTATAGGATATGTAACAGGTATAGAAGGATTTACAGCAACAGGCAATGCAGTAGACCGTACGCAGTTGAGCGATGAGATGTTATTGTTTAAGAACTTCGACCAAGAATCATTGACCAACTTTCTTGCCCAATATCGTCAAGCCGGTATAAAAACCATACCGCTGAAAGCCGGACTGACACCGACTAATATTCACTGGACATCGGTAGAGCTACATGCCGAGTTGCACGAAGAACATCAAGCGTTTCTCAATACACAAAAGCAATAAGGTGGAAGAAAAAGAGTTTCAGAAAAAAACTCGGAGTGCATTTGTATGGAACTTGCTCGACCGTGTAGGCTCGCAACTGATATCGGTAGTTGTGGGTATCGTGCTGGCACGCACCTTGGGTGCTGCCGAGTATGGTCTGACAGGTGCATTAGCTATTTTTGTTGCTCTTTCGCAGACATTATCAGATAGTGGTTTCTCAGCGGCACTCATCCGCAAACAGCAGATAGAGGAGAAAGATTACAACACCGTATTCTACTACAACCTGCTCATAGCCATAGTATTGTACATCTCGGGCTATGTTGCAGCTCCGCTGATAGCCGACTTTTTTGGAGAAGCAGTACTTGTACCCATTGCTCGGGTGCTGTTTATAGTCTTTCTGTTCAATGCTCTATGCATTATACAGAATGCCAAGATGGTAAAGGAGATAAATTTCCGCAAAGTAGCCACAATCAATATCACAGCCATCGTCACCTCCGGAACAATAGCCATATGGATGGCTATTGTGGGATGTGGTGTATGGGCATTGGTGGCACAGATAGTGTTGCAGTCGTTTGTAAAAATGATTATGCAATGGCTGTGGGGCGGTTGGCGACCTCGATGGATGTTTTCGTGGCAGTCGTTTCGTGAGTTATTTGCATTCGGCTCCAATATCATGCTTGCGAACGTACTGAATGTGCTATTTCTGAACCTCTATTCGGCAATTATCGGACGCTTGTATAACAGTCGCGAACTGGGGTACTATTCGCAAGCCAATAAGTGGAGCGACATGGGTGTGACTACGCTGTATGGAGTGATACAGAATAGCACCTATACCCTATTCAGTGCTATACAAGATGACCGAGAACGTTTGTTGAGAAGTTACCGCAAAACGATGAAGTTGACAGCATTCATAACGTTTCCTATCCTTCTGGGGCTAACACTGATGTCCCATCCATTTATCATGATACTGCTGGGCGAAAAGTGGGTACAGTCAGTACCTATGTTCAGTTTATTGCTTATAGCAGGAATTTTTACTGTATTGACAACAGTCAATGGCAATTACATACGCATAGAGGGTAACTCACGATTGGTATTACGATTGGAAATATTCAAAGTATTGCTTTTCATAGCCGTACTGGCACTGACATGGCATCTGCCCATCGTACAGTTGCTGTGGGGAATGGTAGCGACACGATTTATTGTGTATATTGTGAGTATCGTAACCATAGGTAAGTGCGTAGGTTATCCGTGGTATCAACAACTTGTCGACATCATGCCATCGTGTGCCACAGCACTGCTTATGATATGCTTTGCCTACCCCATAGGTCTATTTATAGAGAATATATACTTATTGTTTGCCACACAGACTGTGGTGTGCTTCATTTTCTATTGTGCCATCAACCGGTATATACAGAACGATATACTTACCGAGGTGATATACAACATAAAGGCATATCTGAAAATGGGTCGATAAGGAAACGTTTGCATTCATTTTTTACAGAAATAGAGCTATATAGTTGCGAAGAACAGAAAAGGGTGTCTATCTTTGCAATACCAAAATGTAATATAGAGACTCTTCAATTCAATAGATATAAAGCTCTCGTTCAACAAAGAAAATAATTGATTATTCATGGTAGTATGGCTGTCCGCATGGTAATGTCGACAGTCATTTTTTTTGCACTAACAATGCGTAGGAATGAGTTTTTTTGTGTAAGTTTGTAACCGATAAAAAATAACCATAACAAATAAAAAAATCAATATAACCATGAGCGTAATCGTATCACCATCAATTCTAACCGCCGACTTCGGCCATCTTGCCGAAGAGTTACAATCAATATCGGCATGTGACTGGATACACATCGATGTGATGGATGGCGTGTTTGTACCCAATATTTCGATAGGTTTCCCCATTATCAAAGCAGTGAAGGATAACACCGATAAGGTGCTTGACGTACACTTGATGATAGTAGACCCCGATCGTTATATTGATCGTTGTAAGGAGTATGGAGCCGATATAGTGACAGTACACTATGAAGCCTGCCGTCACTTGCACCGCACGGTAGCAGCCATCAAGGCCGCCGGAATGAAGGCCGGAGTCTCCATCAACCCACATGTACCGGTGAGTGTGCTGGAAGAGATACTCCCCTATGTCGACTTGATTCTCATCATGTCGGTCAATCCCGGATATGGAGGTCAGGCATTCATAGAGACATCGGTTGAAAAGGTAAGCAAACTAAGACGCATGATAGATGAGGGTGGCTACAATGTAACGATAGAGATAGACGGCGGTGTGAACGATCGTACCGGTCGCTTGCTTGTTGATGCAGGTGCCGATGCTCTTGTGGCCGGCAACTATGTTATCAGTGCTGCTGACCGTACTGCTGCGATAAAATCGTTGCAAAGTCTTAAATAAGCCAATAAGTTTATCGTTGTAGGTAGCCCCTATTTCGGTTGCATACAATCTGCTTTACATAATAAGTTCTATAAATGGAGAGGGTGAATAATAGGCTGAGGAGATGAACGCATCAAGAAAGATTATTGCAATAGGCGATGTACATGGCCTGGATAGTTGGAAAAAGATTATTGAGAAGCACAATGACTGTCACATTGTGTTTCTCGGTGATTATTGCGACCCATACAATCCACGTCAGTCGCCCGCGGAGGTAGTGGATAACTTAAAAGAAATCATAACGTACAAACAGGAGAATGAGGCACGAGTGACTTTGTTGCTGGGCAATCATGATGTGCATTACTTCGACAAAAGGGCTGCAATAGGCTCACGATATAATTCACGCATTGCCGGTGAAGTAAGAGAGTTGTTTGTCAATAACCGAGAATTGTTTGTATGTGCATATGAGGAGGAGAATTTGCTCTTCACACATGCCGGAGTGTCGCAAGGATGGTATATCGAGGAGTTTTCTACGATCATCGATCATGTAGCCGACCGCTTGAACCATCCCGAGCAATATGGGTGTGATGCATCGGCACTCTACTACTGCGGATATATGCGAGGCGGCAGTCACAAACATGGAGGTATCTACTGGGCAGATGACACCGAATTGTCGGTTCCTCTCGAAGGGTATATCCACATCGTAGGACATAACCGCAAGTCCGACATCACTGTTCATGCATCGTATATAGAGAGTGGAGAGTCGGGTATCATATTCTGCGACAGCTTGTTCAATGGCAACTATCTTATTATAGAGAGTGACAAGTGTGGAAACACCCATTATTATGCAGCCAATATCGGGCATGATGAGCTAAGAGAACTTGACTCCATATTACAAAAAGATTCACAATCATAACAACATAGAAGGTGCAAGATATAAACTTTATAGCAATTGACTTTGAGACAGCGACGAGCAGTCGCAACTCGATATGTGAGGCCGGCATATGCGTGGTGCGTAATGGTCGTATTGTAGAGACCCGTTCGTGGTTAGTACGCCCCAAGAACAATTATTATCACCCCATCAACACAGGTATTCATGGTATATGTCCCGAGGATACAAAAGATGCTCCCGACTTTCCGACCGTGTGGAATGAAATATTGGAGTACATTCACGAATCATCTACGCTGGTTGCACACAATGCAGCATTTGACATGGGATGTATTCGTAGTTCATTAGAATATCATGGCATGAAGAAAGAGAATATTGATTACTTCTGTACCTTTCAGATAGCCCGACGTATATACGGCTTTAAATGCAACAAGCTCAATGCACTCTGCGATCACTTCGGGATAGATTATGACCGCCATCACCGTGCCGGAGATGATGCACGCATGTGTGCCGAGTTGTTCCTGCAAGAGATAAAAGATACGGGGGTGACATCGTTGGAAATGATAGACTTCGGTAGAGGAAAATTGTGAAAATAATTTCACAATTAACCTGAGCGAGAGGAGTTCTATAAATGCGGCTGATGAGTAGGGCTCAGTAGAAAATTAGTGTGGGAAAGCAAATAAATTAGCCATTCTAAACAGAAAGAATTTCTTATCAGCAACACCTCTTAGATTAGCTCTAAAAAGTTTAACTTTAGCATTAAAGCACTCAGCCATTGCATTTGATG
>JAFXJY010000032.1 GCA_017531985.1 Bacteroidaceae bacterium | reverse complement strand
CACCCCTTTACATACACCGGCTTGCAAGGCACACAAGGGCTTGTCGAAGAGTTCTATCTGGCAGTCCATGTCGGCTTCCATATAGATAGTTGCACCGGTTTCATGACTCTGCATGGGTTCGACATATTCCTGCAATCGCTGTTTTACCAATGCATCAACGGTTGTTTTCAATTGTTGTCCGGTATAGATCTCAAAGAAAGTGTGTTGTCCTAAGGCTGTGCGTACCAACTCGGGGCAATCTGCCGGAAATACATCAAACTCTTTATCAGGATTGATAGGGACTATATTTTTCTTCAACTCGTAGGCATATTCTACCTCTTTACGCACCCAGTCTCCTTCGTTCCGGCATCTATCCAACGCCCCTTGCGACATGATGAATAGAAACACTTTCGATTCTTCAATACCGGCTTTTATACGTTTCTCCCAAGACGATGCATTGCATTCGTCCAAATCGAAAAAGACCGTATAGCCATGATTTTCGAGCAATAGCTGTATCTGTCTTGCTACATAGGAGCCACCTTCGCGACGGTAGCTGATGAATATATCGTATGCCATGTGTTATCTGTGTTTACATTATTGCTGCAAATATAGTGAAAGGCGAGAGATAAATAATTCAAACAAGTTTGAAATTTTTATCCGAGCCGCCATCGGGTTTCATCCTACGGCAAGAATCTACCGCCGGTGCGGTTGATGGTTATTGTTCTTAGAATGTGCAGTCAAAGATTTTTTTCGACAATATTTAGGACGATGGGTTGTAAAAAATACCTTTTCCCTTTGTAATACTGATGATTTTCGTTAACTTCGCGACTTGAATAAATTTTTAGAACAATATAAAGACCTTTATACTATGACCGAGGTTGAAAAGATTGATAATAACAGTGAAGAAACCAGAAGCCTCAGTTTTATTGAGGAGATAGTAAAAAACGACCTTGCTGCCGGCAAGAACGGAGGACGATTGAGTACTCGTTTTCCGCCCGAACCTAACGGATATTTGCACATAGGACATGCCAAGGCTATATGTATGGACTTTGGTGTAGCCGAGCGTTACGGTGGCACTTGCAATCTGCGTTTCGACGATACCAATCCTGTAAAAGAAGATGTGGAGTATGTCGATGCCATTATGGAGGACATACATTGGCTCGGATTTGATTGGGGCGACCGTCTCTATTACGCATCCGATTATTTCCCTCAATTGTTCGATTTGGCGATACGCCTTATCAAAGAGGGTAAAGCCTACGTTGAAGAACAAACATCCGAGGAGATTGCTGCTCAGAAAGGTACTCCCACAACTCCCGGTAAAGAGAGTCCCTTCCGCAATCGTCCCATTGAGGAGAGTCTCGATCTTTTCATGCGAATGAACGCAGGAGAATTTGAAGAAGGAACACTCACACTGCGTGCCAAGATAGACATGGCATCGCCCAATATGCACTTCCGCGATCCCATCATGTATCGCATCTTGAAGCACCCTCATCACCGCACCGGTACAACATGGAATGTATATCCCATGTACGACTTTGCTCATGGTCAGAGCGACTACTTTGAAGGCGTTACACACTCTATCTGTACATTGGAGTTTGTACCTCACCGTCCCTTGTACGACCTCTTTGTTGACTGGGCGAAGGAAGGTAAAGACCTTGACGACAACCGTCCCCACCAATATGAGTTCAACAAACTCAATCTCAGCTACACCCTCATGAGCAAGCGTAACTTGCTTCGTCTCGTTAAGGAAGGACTGGTCAACGGATGGGACGACCCTCGTATGCCCACATTGTGTGGTTTCCGTCGTCGTGGATATTCTCCCGAGTCTATTCGTAAGTTTGTCGATAAAATAGGCTACACAACCTATGAAGCTGTCAACGACTTTGCACTCTTGGAGAGTGTCGTTCGTGACGACCTCAACTCACGAGCCACTCGTGTATCGGCAGTTATCAACCCTGTCAAGCTCATTATTACCAACTATCCCGAAGGACAAGTTGAAGTCATGGAGACAGTCAACAATCCAGAGGACCCCACAGCAGGTACTCACACCATTGAGTTCAGCCGTGAGTTGTGGATGGAACGTGAAGACTTCATGGAAGATGCACCCAAGAAATATTTCCGCATGACTCCCGGACAAGAAGTTCGCCTCATGAATGCCTATATTGTAAAATGTACAGGATGCAAGAAGAATGAAGCCGGTGAGATAGAAGAGATATACTGTGAATACGATCCCGAGACGCGAAGTGGTATGCCCGGAGCCAATCGCAAGGTAAAAGGTACATTGCATTGGGTTAGTTGCTCACATTGTATCAAGGCCGAGGTGCGTCTCTATGATCGCCTGTGGAAAGTGGAGAAACCACGCGAGGAGATACAAAACATCCGTGAAGCCAAGGGTTGTGATGATCTCGAAGCGATGAAAGAGGTCATTAATCCCGACTCGCTGACAATCCTCAACGAGTGCTATGTAGAGCGTTATCTTGCCGATGCCAAGCCTCTCGATTATCTGCAATTCCGTCGTATTGGATATTTTAATGTTGACAAGGATTCTACTCCCGAGCATCTGATTTTCAACCGCACAGTGCTGTTGAAAGATAGTTGGGGTAAAGCACAGTCAAAGTAAAATTTTATAATTCCTATCGTAGAGAGTGTGTCAATATATTTGATACACTCTCTCTGTAATAAAAAAGCGACCTATGAATGAGGCTGAAATAGATAAGTTGCGTGAGCGATTTGAGAGCATGATAGAAGAGTGTAGAAGTTGTTACTTCGAACCCGACGAATTGGAGACTCTTGCCCGCTCTTATCAAGACGATATGGAATATGACAGAGCATTGCAAGTAATCAATCACGGCCTTATGATGTATCCCGATAACGAACCGTTACTCCTGTGTAAGGCTCACTATTTAGCGATGTCGGGAGCTACTGAACAAGCTCGGTCAATATTATCGTCAGTCCATGAACACAGTATCGAATATTATCTCTTGCTGAGTGAAATAGAACTTGTCAGCGAGAATGTCGATGCTGCACTTACTGCATTCAAGAATATAGTGGAACTACCCGAAAGTACAATAGAAGATTGTATTGACATTCTTGATATTTGTGCCGACTTTTATCACATCGATTTACTATCGCAACTAACCGAAGTGGTCGAAGCACGATTTGCCGATGCTACACCTTATCTACGAGAATTGGCATTGCTTTGCATGGATAACGACAGAGAGGACGAGGCCATCGAGTTGTTTAATAAAATTCTCGATGTCAACCCTTTCTCAGCCGATGACTGGCTGTTGCTTGCCAAGGCTCACACCTTGCATAAAGATATAGACAAAGCACTTGAAGCCTGCGACTTTGCCTTAGCAATCAATGAGAAAGATGAGAATGCAGTGTCGTTCAAAGGCTATTGTCTGTATGATAGCGGACGACTCGAAGAGGCAATAGAACAATTCGAAACATTCTTGAATCTGACATCCCATAAAGCTGTTGCCTACGAATTGTTGGCCGAGACTTATAGTCGAATGGAACAACATGAGAATGCCATTAAATACCTCCTACTGGCAGTTGCCCTCGACGAACATAATGACGACGTATATTATCAACTCGCTGTCAATTACTATTGTATGGGCGATATAGATAGTGCCGTAAAGAATTTACGTCAAGCCATCTCTTGCAATGATTCCGATCGTGAAGCTCGTATCTTCTTGGGAGAACTCCTAATGCAAAAGGGCGAATTTGAGGAAGCCTATGACCAACTCATCTATATCGACAAACATCCCATTACCGATACTGTCGAGGCTGTTGCCTATGCCAATGTGTGCATTCAGTTACAACGCTACAATGAAGCCTTGATTGTTCTGCAACAACTTGTTGAGAAAGAGCCTTACAATCTTCATTTCTTATTCGATATGATATTGTGCTATATGCAAATTGAGCAGTACGATGAGGCAGCCCACTGGGTGGAGAAGGTCGAAAAATTATCGCATGACAGAGAGTTGATAAACTCCTTGGATGCTGCATCGCAGGAGGATTGGATTTCGGTAGGAGAGCGAATTGACCAGTTGCGAAATATCTTAAAAGTATATTTAGACGAACAATGATAGAATTAATTATAATAGATTTATGAACAAGAAACTTTCTACGGCAACGCTGTGTGTTCAAGGTGGTTGGACACCCCGGAAAGGAGAACCTCGCGTGCTGCCCATCTTCCAAAGTACAACATTTAAGTACGATACCAGTGAGCAGATGGCTCAACTATTCGACCTCGAAGCCGAAGGGTACTTCTATACTCGATTGCAGAATCCTACAAACGATGCAGTTGCTGCCAAGATTGCGGCTCTTGAAGGCGGTGTTGCAGCCATGCTTACTTCCTCGGGACAAACAGCCAACTTCTATGCTATATTCAACATTTGTCAAGCCGGCGACCACTTCATCAGTACATCGAGCATATATGGCGGTACTTATAATCTTTTTGCTGTCACGATGAAGAAACTGGGAATTGAGGTTACATTTATCGACCAAGATGCCGATGATGATACTATATTAGCAGCTTTCCGCCCCAACACGAAGTTGCTCTTTGGCGAGACTATTGCCAATCCCGGTTGTAGCGTGCTGGATATTGAACGTATGGCTCGCATCGCTCACAGTCGCGGAGTTCCCCTTATTGTAGACAATACATTTGCTACACCTGTCAATTGTCGTCCATTTGAATGGGGTTGCGACATTGTGACTCACTCCACTACTAAATATATGGATGGTCATGCCACTGCCGTAGGTGGTGTAATAGTTGATAGCGGAAATTTTGATTGGGAAGCTCATCATGATCGATATGCTTGTCTCACCGAGCCTGATCCCTCTTATCATGGACTGATATATACCGAGCGTTTTGGCAAAGCTGCTTATATTACCAAAGCAACCAGCCAAGTGATGCGTGACCTCGGCTCGATACAATCTCCACAGAATGCCTTCTTGTTGAACATCGGGTTGGAGACTCTTCACTTACGCATGCAACGTCACTGCATGAATGCTCAGCGTGTGGCAGAATATTTGCAGAGCGACGAGCGTGTTGCTTGGGTGCATTATTGCGGTTTGCCCGGTGACAAATACTACGAACTCGGACAGAAATACCTGCCCAATGGCTCTTGTGGTGTTATATCCTTTGGCTTGAAAGGTGGACGAGATGTTGCCATCCGTTTCATGGACAATCTTAAATTGGCAGCCATAGTTACGCATGTGGCTGATGCTCGCACTTCGGTATTGCACCCTGCCAGTCACACACATCGTCAATTGAGTGACGAGCAGTTGCGTGAGGCCGGTGTTGAACCCGACTTGATACGTTTCTCAGTGGGTATTGAAGATGTCGACGATATTATTGCCGATATTCGTCAAGCCTTGGAGGCGTAGTATCTCGGCTATCTCTCAACAGTGATAAAGAATACATAAGGAGCTATTGCCTCGATTTTATCGGGATGCGATAGCCCTTTTATTTTGTTCGTTGGTAGCTCTCCCAATCCTTCAATTTCACCCATCAGGCGGAACAGATAGGGTATCTTAATGGCAAAGTTGGCTTCGATGTTGGTGTATTCTTCGCCCATCATAGCAACAACAATACCTATTATATTGCCTTCGCTGTCAAATACCGGACTGCCACTGCTGCCGTGGTCGACGTCAATGGACATCATGTATTGCGATACCTTGAATCCGTAGATGGCTGTCACACGACCATCGGAAGTCTTTATCTCGCATGACAACAAGTCGGGTACAGGATAACCCATATAGAAGATTTCCTCGCCTTTGCGTATGTTTCGGTCGCTAATACAGTAGGGCAACTGCTCGAAAGCCTTAAACGACTCATCATTAATGCGAAGTATGGCAATATCGTTAATAGTGTCGCACACTACTACATCGGCGTGATAATCAAGAGGACGGCTCATATCGTGCATTTGACTCACAGTGATACGTTTGTGGTCTTTTATCACATGATAATTGGTTGCTATATAACCATTGCAATCGAGAGCAAATCCTGAACCACAGCTAATGTTTGTTGTAAATCGAGGTTCTAAATCATCGCTCGTTCGAGTGAGGTATAACATCGTATTTTCGTCGAGAAATTCCAACTTTATATCGTTGCCGTACGGGAATGCCAGTATATTATCCAATTTCTCTTGCTCGGCATCAAACCATTCAACCTTGTAATTGCCCGATATGGTAGGATACATACGACCTTTCAACATTCCCTCTTTCCACTGCTTGGGATGAATCTTAGCTCCCGACAGATAGACAATGTTGTAGTAATCGTCGTGTGCAACAATGCCCAACTTGTAGCTGCCTCCCATCTTTACACCATCCTTGCGACGTGAATCGAGAATTACCTCCCATAAACCCTCAACGGGCGATGTCCCTTTGTGAGAAAAATACTCTATCAGTCGTTGCTCATTCCACTCGGTGAGCGTGGGTAACTCTTGTTCTTCGATAATTATCATGGCATCGTCGACACGCACTTTTGCACCGGCCGACAGATACAGTCCGCATTGATTGCCGTATAGCCCTACATTATGGAACGTCATCAGTGGCATATCGATATTCCATCCACCACCCACCTTCAAGGTGCCGTTCTTGTATTGCATCCACAAGTTATAGTTGTCGCTACCGGTATTACGGTTGTCGTAGGAGAAGCGTTGCCAGCTGCTATGGTAAATCGTGTCGCCGCCGACTATCGATACGAGACACAATTCTATCTCGTTGTGTGAGTACAGTATATCATCGGTAGCGGTGGGACGCAACAATATGGCATTATAATTGAGCATATCTTTCATGCCTATAACCCAACCCCATGCGGGTCGTTTCACCGATTTGCCTCGTTTCACTTTGCCTGCGTCGGTACGATAGGATGTCCCATAGGGTGTGTAAGGATTGTTGTGTAAGTTGGTTACGGCTATCGATATATTGAGCGAATAGTTATTTCCGGCCGATATTTCAATCACATTTACAGTGTCGCATCCTTGTCGATGATACGAGTCGGTAAGTACTCCGTTCTCTATCGAAGTCTCTCTAAATTCACTCCGGTAACTGTTCCATTGAGGTATTATCATGCGTTGTTGTGCCATGATAGTGCTGCTCATGACAATGCTGAATAGTGCAATGATGTGTGCGTATATATATCGAGACATAAGTATTGTTGTATTAGATGGCAAACTTAGTGAAAAATCGTGAGAATAGTAATCGTCAAGCAGCAAAAAAATACGCTACCTCTGTTGAGAAGCAGCGTATTGTCTGTTGCTATAATATTATCGTACGATTAACGAACAACTACCTTAGTAGCTTTGTTGCCCACTTTTACGATGTAAATACCTTTGTTGGCAACCTTGATGTCACGACCGGCAACACCGGTAGCAATGAGCTTACCTGTAACGTTGTACACACTTACAGTCTCGTTTTCACCTGTTGTCTTAATGTAACCGTTGGCAGCATAAGCACGAATACCTACTGCTTGTACATCTTCAATGGCTGTAAGAGCCGAGTTAATACCGTCAAGACTATAATCGCTGACGTTCTTTACACCTGCCGACAAGAAATATGTGAGCAATTGACCTTTTACCCATACTGTTTTACCTATCATATCGGGGTTGTCATATGGATTGATTGCTGAGCGAATATCACCCTTAGGAAGTTGAACGGGAATGTAGGGGGCTGCTGTTCCAAGAGCCAAATTGGAGTATGTAGTCTCTTCTGCCAATTCACCGTTGTTTGCTGCACTACCTGCAACAACACCCGATACCCAATACTCAGTTTCGCCGACTATGTTGTTCAAGGCTATTACATCGGCTGTATCAAAAGGATCGTTGAGACTTCCTCTGTGAGCAGCTGTTGTGCCTACAAGGTTGGCTGTTGTTGTAAGGCTACCTGAGGTAATAGTTATTGTTCCATTACTTACACCGGCAGCATCACTGGTAAATGTTACGTTGATGTTACCACCTGTTGCGGGAAGTGTAGTTACATCGGCTGAGAAGCCATTGCCACTTACAGCCACATTTACCTCGTTGCTGAGACCATCGGTCAAAACTTCCAAAATGCGTGTCTGTATACCGTCAAGACCAATACCAAAGTTTATGTCACCATCTTCTTTGAACGAAAGTGTTCCGCTTGATGAAGCCTCGGTAATAATTATTTCTTGGAATTGTGCATTGTAAGCATTAGCAACTTTCAATGTATAACGTGTACCGATATTGTCACCAGTGATTGTCCAAGTAAACTCGGCACTTTTTGCATTCAATTTTTTGGTCTCTATTACTTCATCACCATTGCAGAGTGCTACGTCTACATTGGTCGATGCTGACGAACCTGTCAAGACGGTGATAGAACCTATCTTGAAATCGAATGAGGGTAATGTTACATAACCATCTATTTTTGCACCTTTGCCCACTTGATAAACCATCAAGTAGTTGGCTCCACCATTATAACCTTCGCTATACTTACAGTTTTGCATTGTGAACTCATAGCCATTGTATGTGTAAGTTTCTTCAGTGGTGGCTGCGGTGGGGAGACCATCGCCACTTGCTGCAAAATCAAATAAAACACTCTTTTGTGCAAAAACGCTTACAGCCATGCACAAGAGCATAGATAAAAGGGTAATTTTTTTCATAAACATATAATTTATAAGTTAGTAAATAATGTTATATCTTCGCAATCGGACATAAATGCCCAATATCATTGCAAAGTAAACAAATTTTTTCGACATAGAGAACGATAATAGAATGAAAATCCTATTAAATAGAAATAAAACTGTGAATGGATGTAAATGTGTAGTGATTATTCAATCTTTCTTCGAGACAAACAATGCACTCAATTCGTACACCATATAGATGGGGAGGAACACGACAATGAGTGTAAAAGGATCGCCACTGGGGGTTATCACAGCGGCAAGGATGAGTAGTGCGACAATGGCGTGCCGACGATATTGATTGAAATGACTACGTTGCAGTACTCCTATTACCGACAGCATCTTGCACAAGAGTGGTAGTTCAAATACAATACCCATCGCAAACGTTAAGGTCAGAAAATGCCCCATGTATGAGTCGAGCGATATTTGGTTGGGTATCATGTCGCTTATCTGATAGTTGGCAAGAAAACGAAGTGTGAGCGGAAAGACTATGAAATATCCCACTGCGATACCCACATAAAACATGATATTGCCTAACAAGAAGGCTACTCGCATACCACGACGCTCGGCAGGGTAGAGTGCCGGGCGAACAAAAGTCCACAACTGATATATAAAGTAGGGAAATCCTATCAGCAATGACAACCACAATGATGTACTCATGTGGACAAAAAATTGTGATGCCAACTGTATATTGATAAGCGATACATTGAAATCGCCGGTGGCAAATTGTGGCATCACCGGGATGTGTTGACTGAGGGCATCGAGTGCGTGGTAGAGTGCGAAACTATCGGAGCATGGTGCCAGTATCACCTTATCGAATATCATGGGCATGATGGCAATGAGGGCTGTAAACAGCACAGCCCACACAACAACTATACGCAACAACACGCTGCGTAATTCATCGAGATGCTCCCAGAATGTCATCTCCCTTTCGCCCATGTCAGTGACTATACGATGTGTTAGTTCTTGGGGTCGGTTGTACTATCATCTTGTTTTATCTCATTCTCAACGTCATTGAGTCCTTTCTTGAAGCTCCGCACCCCCTTGCCGATGCCTTGCATCAATTCAGGAATTTTCTTGCCACCGAATAGTAACAATACCACAATAACAATGAGAATTATCTCCATAGTTCCTAAGTTGAGCAACAATAATGTATTGAGAATAGTCATGCCAATCGTATTTAATGAATTTATTTCGTACAAATGTAGTTATATTATTGCCAAAAAACAATTATTGAATGATAAAATTATCTATCTTTGCACTCCGTTAGTTCAATGGACTGCTTGCATTCGACAATGTGGGCAATTTATGTGAAAATGAAAGGAAACAAAAAGATGTTTCCGATAATGAATGAATTAATAATCAGTGGAATTTATGAAAGTTCTCTTAAACTAAATGAGGTAAATAAAGAAAAGATATGAAAAAAGCATTTGTATTTCCCGGTCAAGGCTCTCAATTTGTGGGTATGGGTAAGAATCTCTACGAAAATTATCCTATCGCCAAGGAGATGTTTGAGAAGGCCAACGAGATTTTAGGTTTTCGCATAACAGATATCATGTTTGAAGGTACTGATGAGGAACTTCGTCAGACTCGCGTTACGCAGCCGGCAGTATTTCTTCACTCGGTTATCCTATCCGCAACGATGGGTGAGGAGTTCTGTCCCGACATGGTGGCCGGTCATTCACTGGGCGAGCTATCGGCTCTCGTAGCAGCCGGAGCCATCACCTTTGAAGATGGATTGCGATTAGTATCGGCTCGTGCCGTGGCTATGCAGAAGGCTTGCGACAACCAGCCTTCTACAATGGCTGCCGTTATAGGTCTTGCCGACGATGTGATAGAAAATATATGTGCCGACATTACAGAAGGTTGCGTTGTCCCTGCCAACTATAACAACCCCGGACAATTAGTCATTTCGGGTAGTATCGATGCCGTTAATGCTGCATGTGTACGACTCAAAGAAGCCGGTGCCAAGCGTGCTTTGCCCCTCAAAGTGGGTGGAGCTTTTCACTCTCCGCTTATGGAGCCTGCTCGTGCCGAGCTTGCCGAGGCCATCGATGCCACACCTTTCATGACACCGCGTTGTCCTGTCTATCAGAATGTCGATGCACTTCCCCACACTGCTCCTGAGGAGATAAAACAAAATCTTATTGCACAGCTCACATCTTCGGTGCGTTGGAGTTATTCTATCGACAATATGATTGCTGATGGTGCTGCTGAGTTTACCGAGGTAGGACCCGGTACAGCCTTGCAAGGCATGATACGCAAGATTAATAATACAGTAACCGTTTCAGGTCGACAGTAAGCAATAGCTTATCCGACATAATACACGAATTAATAACTTGTCATTCATTGTGAGTGGCAAGTTATTTTTATGCTGTGGCGAGAATAAAAAAAAGCACACCTACCACAGTGTGCTTAACCTTAACCATTTTCTTTGTTTTCTTTATTCTTGTTCTTCAACAACCTCAGCATCAGGAGCATTGCGTTTTACCGATTCAATGCCGTTGTCGCGTGAGTCTTCGCTTTGATACATCTGGCTGCTTCCAATTACTTGTCCATTGGTTGCTTTCAGGTTGAAGTAGAACTTTCCGTTGGCCGACTCTTTACGTTCGTAACGTGCATCTTCGGGAGCATTCCGCTTTACCGACTCAATGCCATTCTTGCAAGCAGCCAAGGTGGTGTATCCTTCGCTCGATAGGATAACCTGTCCGTTGGTCGCTTTTAGGTTAAACTGAAACTCGCCATTTTTGCGAGTTGTAATTACAAATTTTCCCATAAGTTATAGAATTAAGTATTAAAAAAAATTATCAGTGTAAAGTTATACAATATTTTCGACTTGGCAAGCGTGAGTAAGAGTAAATTTTATGCGGCATAGCCGTTCCTATAAAACAGCGAGTGTGCCGACATTAATATTGGCACACTCGCTATGTGGTAGGTTTTCAGTCGGTAGCTATTTGTAACGTAAGCTCGTAGAAAACCTGTTAGTGATAATCTTAGAACCAACGTACATAGGCAAAGTCCTGACGGTGGGGCAGGTCGGCATGTTTGGGGAACATGCGGAATGAGAAGCGGAATGCACCGGCCTTATCGATGGTGTTGATTATGCGATAAGTGATGCGAGTTCCCTCAATCTTAGCAACTTCGAGTTCTTGTACGCTGTGAAGCTTCATCTCGTTGCTGTTGGAGCTGCCGTCGGCAGGTATGGCTACCAACTCTACACCTATACAGTTACCCAATCCTTTGTTGTCGATGGTTACCTCTATGGGGTAGCTCTCACCGGCTTGGGGTGTATACAACATGGTATCGGGTACTTTTACTTCGCATATTTCTATCTCATCCCACTTGGCAGCTACACCGGCTTTCCATGCTGCTATCTCACGAGCCTTGGCATAGTCGTTGGCTTGTAGGATAGCCGAACGTTCGCCTTCCTTACGATAGAAGCGGTCGATGTAGTCGTCGAGCTGACGTTTCATTGTGTAGACGGGAGCTATCTCGGCAATAGATTTCTTGATGTATTGTATCCACTCGGGTGAGTAACCCCTGCTGTTCTTGGCAAAATACAATGGGATAATCTCGTTTTCGAACATTGAGTAGATAGTCGCAGCATCAAGTTTGTCTTGTTGTGACTGATCTTGGAAAGTACGTTTCGAGGTCAATGCCCAACCGGCACCTTCGCGATAGCCCTCATACCACCATCCATCGAGTACCGAGAAGTTGAGTACACCATTCATTTCGGCCTTTTCGCCCGATGTACCTGATGCTTCGAGGGGGCGTGTGGGTGTATTCATCCAAATGTCGACACCCGAAATGAGGCGTTTTGAAATCTTCATGTCGTAGTTTTCGAGGAAGATAATCTTACCCAAAAATTCGGGCATGCGAGAAATTTCGACAATACGCTTGATAAGACCTTGTCCGGCTCCATCGGCAGGGTGAGCTTTACCGGCAAAGATAAATTGTACGGGGCGGTCGGGGTTGTTTACAATCTTCGAGAGACGTTCGAGGTCGGTAAACAACAAGTGAGCTCGCTTGTAGGTGGCAAAACGGCGTGCGAATCCTATAAGTAGAGCATTGGGGTTGATACGTTCCAATACCGATACGATGCGTGAGGGATCGCCTTGGTTCTTGAGCCATGTTTCGCGGAAGTCGTCCTTGACAAAGTTGATGAACTTGTTCTTCAATGTCTGACGCATGTTCCATATCTCTTGGTCATCAACCTCATAGATGCGACTCCATATATCGCAGTTCGATTGGTCTTCCATGTATTCTTTGCCCAACTTTTCGTTATAGAAAGCCTTCCATTCCGAAGCAGCCCATGTGGGCATGTGTACACCGTTGGTAACATAGCTTACATGAAGTTCGTCGGGAGCATAACCTTTCCAGATGGGTTGGAACATTTTCTGAGATACTTTTCCGTGCAACCAGCTCACTCCATTTACCTCTTGGCAAGTGTTGCAAGCAAATACACTCATAGAGAATTTTTCACCGCTATCGGGGTTCTCTCGACCCATGTTGATAAATTCGTTCCATGTGATACCGAGTTTGGCAGGGTAGTCGCCCATATACTTGCCGAAGAGCGACTCGTCAAAGTAGTCGTGACCGGCCGGTACGGGAGTGTGTACTGTGTAGAGTGATGATGCACGCACCACTTCAAGAGCCTCGGCAAAGTTCAAACCTTTACTTACATAGTCAACCAGACGTTGTACGTTCAACAATGCTGCGTGACCTTCGTTGCAGTGATATACTTGGCTTTCGATGCCTAATTTATGTAACATCAGTACACCACCTATACCCAACATGTATTCTTGTTTCATGCGGTTTTCCCAGTCGCCACCATACAATTGGTAAGTAATAGGACGGTCAAACTCACTATTCAAGTCCAAGTCGGTATCCATCAGATAGAGTGAAATACGACCTACGTTAACACGCCACACATGTGAGTAAATGGTGCGTCCGGGGAAGGGTACTTCCAGTATCATAGGACGACCATCGGCCTCGCATACTTGCTCCAAAGGAAGTTGATTGAACTTTTGAGCCTCATAGTTGGCGATCTGTTGACCATCCATCGAGAGTGTTTGCGAGAAGTAACCATAGCGATACAAGAAACCTACACCGGTCATGTTCACACGACTGTCGCTGGCTTCTTTCAAATAGTCTCCGGCCAATACACCGAGACCACCCGAATATATCTTCAAGGCAGCTGTGAGACCATATTCCATTGAGAAGTATGATACCGAAGGTACATCGGTGCGTTTTTCGACATTCATGTAGGCTTGAAACTCATCATAAACATCGGCTATGCGACGCATCATTGACTTGTCGGCAAGTATCGATTCAATTTTTTCATAGCTCATGCTTTGAAGCATCAGCACAGGATTTTCGTTGGTTGAATGCCACAACTCATTATCAAGGTCGCGGAACAAATGCTTGGCCGATGTGTTCCACACCCACCACAAGTTGCGAGCTAGTGTGTCGAGATTGGTCAACTCGGCGGGAAGACTTGCTTTTACTGTAACATCACGCCACACGGGGGCATTGGTATTACTTGCTTTTACTGTCATAGTTGTTTAAGTTTATTATTTGTATTATTGTTTTCTTTCCTGCATGCGTTGTAGTGCTATGCTATATGCTTGTTCGTAATATACGATAAAGTTTTTCCATTCGGCCTCGGCTGCCAGTCGCGATGCGGCACGATCGATGCCGGATTTGCACTTTTTATCCATTTTGCTCAGTTCTACTATCGTGTCGGCAAGTTGTTGAGACACACCCACAAAGTTGCCATCATAGCGACGCAACACTTGTACGCCGGTATCTTGCAAGCTGCCGGCTTCGTGGCTCATTACCCATTGACCGAAACCTGACAATTGTGTTGTTACCGTAGGTATGCCGAAGGCTACACTTTCAAGTGGTGTATAACCCCAAGGCTCGTAATAGCTGGGGAAAGCGGTTGCGTCCATTCCCACCAACACATCGTAGTAGGACATGTTCAACAATCCATCATTGCCGGTAAGGTACGATGGGATGAATATAATCTTGACAAGACTATCGGGGTGATTGTTTAGCCCCAACCAATGTATTTGGTTGATTATATTGTCGCAATCGTAGTTGTGAATATCATGCGTAACGATGGGGTCGGGAAGCGGTGTATTATATTCTTTGTCCGATTGCAGACGTTTCAATAAGTCGGCACGCGGACTATCAGTCCATCCGGGAGTCAGTACGAAAGCAATGATTTCGCGTTGTAAGTCGCGACGTTGAGCTATGCGACCTATGGCATCGATGTACATATCGATACCTTTATTGCGATATTCGTAGCGACCTGATGTTGCTATGAGGAAAGCATCGTCCGATGGGCGATAACCTATCAGATTGTGTGCGATGTCGAGCAGACGCTTGCGTGCCACTTGGCGTTTTTCGGTCAGCTCTTTCTTGGCAGGAACAAAGTTACGTTCAAATCCGTTGGGGGTCACTACGTCGGGACGGCGTTCCAGTAGTTGCTCGCACTCACGAGCAGTTATGTCGCTGACGGTAGTAAAACAGTCGGCATAGATGGCTGCACGCTTCTCAACCGAGTGTTTCGATACCATATTGAGTTCTTGTGCCATCTGGTCGCCATTATATCCGCTCAAATAGTCGTACAAAGGCTTGTTATTGCCAGCAATAGAGCGTCCCATCGAGGTGGCATGCGTGGTGAATACAGTGGCTATCGAGGGCATAAAATGACGTAAATAGAGTAATCCCATCGATGTTGTCCATTCGTCGAAGTGGGCAACGACGTTCTTCTCCTTGCCGTTGATGTACAAATAGTAGTTCTCGATAACGAGTGCCGATGCCCAAGCAAAGGCCGATGCTTCATCGTAATCGCCATAAGCCGGCATAGAGTCTACACCATATAAATCCCACATTAATTTATATAGTTCATTCTTGTGAGCATATAATGGTTGGAAGTCAACCAATATCACAATGGGTTTTCCGGGAATATCCCATCTTCCAGTACGCACTTTCAGCCCGTAGGGGAGCTGTGCTTGTTCAAGCCAACCTTTTATTACCTTGTTATCTTCAATGAAGAATGGCGATGGTTGCTCTTGCCATACATCGGGACCTATGAAAATTACCTTGTCTTTGTAACTCTTTTGAAGTGTCTTAGCTTTGGTTGAAAGGACTGTGTAGATACCTCCTATGAGGTTACACACTTCCCAACTTACTTCAAATATATAATCGGGTCTATTTTCACTACTTGTCATATAGTTTGATATAATCCGTATTTTACAATTAAGATGCAAAAATACAACAATTTTCTGTTTTATCCATGATATTTGGTTATGTTTTTTATGCTCGATATTGTGCAATCGTTGCCGCACTGGCAAATAGATGATTTGTGCCTGTAACTTGTGGCATAATGAGGCTCGAATAATGCCGATAATTAAAAAAAGCGACAATACTCGAAATGATGTTTTTCATCCCGAGTGTTGTAAATAGTAAATCGTTTGCGTTTGCAATGGATAGTAGAGATACAATAAAATTGTAATTTCGGTTGATTATTATCGAAAAAAGTTGTATATTTGTATGTTTAATTCTAAAAAATACATTGATATGGCAAGTAAAAGAGACCTCAAAAAAGAGATTAATGCAATAGCAGATGCTCTTACATTCGAATATGTACTGACAAGTGCTTTTATCCCCGGTGTCGACCGCGACAAAGCAGCTGAAATTCTATATAAAGTAATAGACCTCCGCAAAGATTATCTCGCTCGTGTAGGTGCCAACGGTGGTAAAGAACCTAAGATGGTAAAAGCCTATTATAAGAAACTGGTTAGCGACTTCAACGAGCAAGTGGATAATATAATATCCGAATTTGCAGCGTTGACCAACGAATAATTATGGGTGTCGGAGCTTTTATAGCCCATACTTTGTTGAAGTGGGCAGGGTGGACTGTGCGTGTCGAGCAGCCCGACTTCGACAAATGTGTGATATGCGTTGCACCTCACACAAGTAATTGGGATTTTATTATATGCGAGCTCGCCTATTGGTCGTTGGGGCGACGTGCGGGATTTCTGATGAAAAAGGATTGGTTCTTCTTCCCACTTGGGCATCTCTTTCGCTCATTGGGGGGTGTGCCGGTCGATCGTTCTCGTCGTACTGACCTCGTTGAGCAGATTGTCGAGCAGTTCAACTCTCAACCACGGCTGAGCATTGCCATCACACCCGAAGCCACACGCAAGGCCAACCCCGACTGGAAAACCGGATTCTATCGTATTGCTCAGCAAGCCCATGTACCCATTGTTCTTGCTTATCTCGACTATGATAAACGTGAAGTGGGAATAGAACGTACATTCACCCCCACAGACGATGTCGAAGCCGACATGATAGCAATCAAGCAATACTATATGAAATTTGCAGCCAAGTATAAAGATAAGTTTGTAACAGGTCTTGAATAATAAATTATGGAAAAACTTCATATCGCACTATTACAGAATGATATAGTGTGGGAAGACGTAGCAGCCAATCTTGCAGCCTGCGAAGAGACGATTGCATCGCTCGACAAGAGTGTACACATAGCAGTCCTTCCCGAAATGTTTACCACAGGATTCGCCATGTCGGCTACCCGATATGCCGAAGAGGGAGATTCGACAACAATTTCTACTTTGCGACGTTGGGCTGCTCAATACGACATCGCCCTTGTGGGTAGCTACATTGCCATAGATAATGGTAAATGTTACAATAGAGGCTTTTTTGTCAAACCCGATGGCGAAGTCACCTACTACGACAAGCGTCACCTCTTCCGTATGGGAGATGAAGGCAAAGTATTTACAGCCGGCAATGACCGGGTTATTGTTGAATACAAAGGGTGGAACATAGCCCTCTTTATCTGTTACGACCTACGCTTCCCGGTGTGGAGCCGCAACGTCAACAACGAGTACGACATTGCCCTATATGTAGCCTCATGGCCACAAGTAAGAGGTCATGTATGGCGTACACTCCTCATGGCACGAGCCATCGAGAATGCATGCTATGTGTGCGGTGTCAATCGTGTTGGCGAAGATGGTATGCAACTCGTTTACACAGGCGATACCATGGCCATCGACTTCAAGGGTACGATTATCGACAAAGTTCCCGATGGACAACAAGGTGTGGTAATAGTAGAACTTGATGGCGACAAGTTACAATCGTTCCGCTCCAAGTTTCCCACATGGCGTGATGCCGATACCTTTACGATAGATATTCAATAGCAATGATACAAGTAGGACAATACAATACACTGCGAGTTGTTAAGGCAGTCGATTTCGGAGTATATCTCGATGGAGGAGATACCGGCGAGATATTGTTACCCGGCAAGTATGTGCCGCAAAACACCAATGTCGATGACGAGATAGAAGTTTTTATCTATCACGATAGCGAAGACCGCCTTATAGCCACTACCGAGGAACCCTATATTATGGTAGGCGAATTTGCCTTTCTCGAAACCAAGATGGTCAACCATGTGGGAGCTTTTCTCGACTGGGGTATTACAGCCAAAGACCTTTTTGTACCCTTTGCCGAGCAACGTGCCACCATGCGTGAAGGCGGTATATACCTCGTATATGCCTTTCTTGACGAAATGACCGGTCGCATAGTAGCATCGTCGAAGGTCGACAAGTTTCTCGACAACACCCCTCCGCAGTACACTCTCAATCAGGAAGTAGAACTGCTTGTGGTGCAAGAAACGGAGTTGGGCTATAAAGTAATAGTCGACAACAAGCACTGGGGAATGATATACAAGAACGAAATATTTACCGCCATCGAAGCCGGCGACTTCGTAACCGGATATATCAAGAAAGTACGCGACGATGACAAACTCGATATCTCTCTCCAGCCCGTAGGTTACAAGCAAGCAGTGGGCGATGGTTCGTTGTCGCAGCGTATCATGCAACAGTTGCAACAAGCCAACGGATTTCTACCCTATGGCGACAAAACCGATGCCCAAGTCATTGCCGATGCATTCGGTTGCAGCAAGAAAAACTTTAAGAAAGCCATCGGTGCATTATATAAAGCTAAGCAAATTGTAATCACACCACAAGGTATAAAAATTGTCGCTGAATAATAGTTAAAGTAAGTATAAGAACGACTTTTACTATTTTCGTATTACTCATAAAAAAATATGATGTATCCCTCGCAATGAGAGATACATCATCTATTATTTATGGATTGTGGTATACTGATTTCGGGTAAATGCGTTATTTAAAGTTCGAACAGAATAGCATGCTTTGTGAGGTGTTATTTTGAGGAATGCTATTCTTTGAGTATGATATTATACACGAACATAACGTCATTGTAATCAACGTACAATTGCAATTGACTATTTGTTTGTACCCTCAGTCTTATTTGGCATCTTAATGCATCTCTATCGACGCATTTTAATGTTAAGGATTGTCCTCCATCTCTGTCATCAATAAAACTATCGTCACAGTCGTATATATCATATTCTTGCGGTTCATCGCTGTATATGTTGATTACATTACGATCTAAATTGATTGTTATTAAACAATGAGATGATACCCAGTCAGACCATTCACTCCATGTACCATAGTCATTCTTTACTTTATAGGCAAATTCTGTTGAGTAATACTTATAACTCTGTGCAAATGAGCTGCTTATAAGTGCTGTTAAAAATAAGCAAGCCAAAATAAACTTTTTCATAAAAACACCTTTTATTGCCGTCAACTCCCAACATGCAGTTACAACATAAAAACAGAAAGTGTGGAGCTGTTCGTTTATCTGATACGAGGTTCTGGAATACCTATGCACTAATAAACATTACCCCACACTTGTACAGTATGGGGAACACATATTGTGCAGCCATTTCATACCGATACAAGTGACGAGTGTAATCGTATCCTTGTGCATGAGAAATTTTCCAGATTTCGTATCAAGGATTTGCGAAACACTTTCACTAATAATATGTACACATTAAGCACTTGGCTTTATGTATTTGCAAATATAGCAATAGTTTATATCATTTATAGTGTTTCAGTCGACTTATTTTCATAAAAAAGATGATGTATCCCTCGCAGTGAGAGATACATCATCTTTTGTTTAAAGTTGGTAGTTATTATTTTTTCAACTCTTGTGCAAGGCGTTCGGTGAGCAGGGGGATGATTTTGTTTACATCGCCTACGATACCTAGATCCGAAACGTTGAAGATGGGAGCGAACTTGTCTTTGTTGATGGCAACAATGAAGTCCGACTCTTCCATACCTGCCAAGTGTTGGATAGCACCCGAGATACCCAATGCAAAGTATAAGTTGGGACGAACGGTTTTACCAGTTTGACCTACTTGTCGGTCGTGAGGCATGATACCAGCATCGACCATGGCACGAGAGGTTGATACCTCAGCATCGAGTACTTCGGCAAGTTGTTCGAGCTTTTCAAAGTTCTCTTTACAACCAACGCCACGACCACCCGACACGAGTATCTTAGCTTCGGTAATATCCACTTTACCCTTGTTCTCCTTAACAGTCTCGATGAGACGTACGCGGAACTTACTTTCGTCAAATTTGGGTTCAAAGTTTACAACTTCGCCTGTTCTTGTTGCATCGGCTTCGCGTTTCTGCATCACACCGGGACGTACAGTCGACATCTGGGGACGGTGAGTGCTGTTTACGATTGTAGCCATGAGGTTACCACCGAAGGCGGGGCGAGTCGACCACAATTCACGATCTTCCGAGATTTCGAGTTTGGTACAGTCGGCTGTAAGACCGGTAGTTACACGAGCTGCCAAGCGAGGACCCAAGTCACGACCGATAGTAGTAGCACCCAACAGTACGATGCTGGGGCGATATTCCTCGATAACTTGGTTGATGGCTTGTACATATTGTTCGGTTAGATAGTCTTTGAGTTGAACGTTATCGATGCAGATAACTTGGTCGGCACCATGAGCGATGAGTGTCTGACAGCTGTCGGCAATCTTATAACCGGGGAATATGGCAACCACTTTCTCTCCGAGAGCATCGGCAAGATCGCGTGCTTTGCCAAGGAGTTCAAGAGCAACAGGTTGAATAACACCATCTCTTTGTTCTACAAAGACATATACATGCTTATATGCTGTTTTATCCATTTTCTTTAAGTTTTAGGTATTAGATGATAAATTTCTCTTTGAGTCGTGAGACGATGATACCTACTGCCTCTTCGGCATCTACTTCGTACACTTCACCGGCTTGTTTCAATCCCTTGGCAAATGACTTCTGAACCTTGGTGGGCGAGCCTTTATGACCAAGTTTTGCTTCATCAACATCAATTGAGTCGGCATTCCATATCTCTACTTCCTTATCGTAAGCAGTGACAATACCGGCTACCGACATGTAGCGAGCCTTGTTGGCACTGGCCAGTACGGTGAGCAAGCAAGGTGTATCCACTTCGAGCATTTGATAGCCCTCTTCGGTCTCTTTCTTCACGATAAGGGTGTTATCATCTTTGCGATCAAGGTTGACCACATACGATACTTGTGGCAAGCCCAAGTGCTCGGCCATTTCAGGACCTACTTGTGCTGTATCACCATCGATGGCTTGACGACCGGCAAATACGATGTCGTATTCCATGGTACGCAATGCTCCGGCAAGGGCGTTAGATGTAGCCAATGTATCGGCACCGGCAAAGCGACGGTCGGTGAGGAGGATGGCACGATCGGCTCCCATGGCGAAGGCCTCGCGAAGGATGAGGTCGGCTTGGGGAGGACCCATGGTGATTACTGTAACGTGAGCGTTGTATTGGTCTTTGAGACGGAGTGCCATTTCGAGGGCTCCTTTATCATCGGGGTTCATGATGCTGGGAACACCATCACGAATGAGTGTACCGGTTACAGGATTGATTTTAATCTCCGTAGTATCGGGAACTTGTTTGATACAAACTACTATTTTCATAACTTATACTCTCTATTTATACAGGTTAGCGGCAATCACCATACGTTGTACTTCCGATGTGCCTTCATAAATTTCGGTAATCTTGGCATCACGCATCATTCTCTCTACGGGATATTCACGAGTGTAGCCATATCCGCCGTGGAATTGTACTGCCTTGGTTGTTACCTCCATGGCTGTCTCGGCGGCAAAGAGTTTTGCCATCGCTGCATCGGCCGAGTAGGGGATACCATTATCTTTCTTGAATGCTGCCGAACGAACGAGCAGACGGGCTGCTTCAATGCGGGTTTTCAGGTCGGCCATCTGGAATTGTGTATTTTGGAATTGACCAATGGCTTTACCAAATTGCTTTCTTTCCTTGGTGTACTTAACGGTCTCATCCAATGCACCTTGTGCTATACCAAGGGCTTGTGCAGCGATACCTATACGACCTCCATCGAGAGTCTTCATGGCGATACCGAATCCGCCACCTATCTTGCCCAATAAGTTCTCCTTGGGAATGCGGCAGTTGTTGAAGATAAGTTCAGCCGTGGCCGAGCCGCGGATACCCATTTTCAACTCCTTCTTACCTATCTCAAATCCGGGTGTGCCGGCCTCTACGATAAATGCTGAGATACCTTTGGTCTTCATCGACTTGTCGGTCATGGCTATCACGATGTAAACGTGTGCCGGGCCGGCATTGGTAATGAATATCTTGTTGCCATTGAGTACCCATTCATCTCCATCGAGGACGGCTGTTGTTTGTTGTCCGGCTGCATCAGTACCGGCGTTAGGCTCGGTAAGACCAAAGGCACCAATCCATTCGCCCGAAGCAAGTTTGGGTAGATATTTCATCTTTTGCTCCTCTGTACCATTTTCCATGATGGGGGCTACACACAACGAAGTGTGAGCCGATACTACTACACCGGTTGTGGCACATGCTTTCGACAACTCTTCAATGGCTATTGAGTACATAATATTGTCACCACCTGCACCGCCATATTGTGCAGGTACGGGAATGCCAAAGAGACCTAATTCGGCCATTTTCTTGACAGTCTCGGCCGGAAATCTTTCTTGTTCATCTATTTCGGCTGCAAGGGGTTTTACCTCTTTTTCGGCAAACTCTCTAATCATCTGCCTAAACAGCTCTTGTGTTTTGGTTAGATTGAAATTCATGTTGTGTATGTGTTATACTATTAGTATTTATAAAATCCTTCACCGGTCTTACGTCCCAACAGGTTGGCTCGTACCATCTTACGCAATAGAGGGTGAGGACGATATTTATCATCGCCATACTCTTTGTGCAGTACCTCCATGATGGCAAGACACACATCAAGACCTATCAAGTCGCCTAATGCTAATGGTCCCATAGGGTGGTTGGCTCCCAACTTCATGGCTTCGTCAATCTCATCGCGGGTAGCTACGCCATCGGCAAGAATACCTATACCTTCATTTACAAGAGGAATGAGTATGCGATTGACTACGAAGCCGGGTGCTTCGTTAACCATTACAGGTACTTTGCCTATCGACTTGGCAAGTTCCGATATCATGTTGCATACATCGTCCGATGTTACCTGACCCTTGATAATTTCTACCAATTTCATCACTGGTGCAGGATTGAAGAAGTGCATACCTATCACGCGGTCGGGGCGACCGGTTGCAGCTGCTATCTCAGTGATGGAGAGTGACGATGTGTTTGATGCCAGAATGGCCTCGGGCTTGCATATCTCATCGAGCATCTTGAAGAGTTCTTTCTTCAATTCCATTGTTTCAACAGCTGCTTCGATAACGAGGTCGACATCGGCACAGCTATTATAATCGGTTGTAGGGGTGATATTGGCCAGTGTCGAGTCCATATACTCTTGACTTACCTTACCCTTTTCTACCAAGCGAGCCAATGACTTGCTGATGCGTGCCATAGCCTTTTCGTTGCTGGCTTCGCTACGGCTTTTCATTACTACGGGAATACCTGCTTGGGCAAAGGATTGTACGATTCCTGAACCCATTGTTCCTGTTCCAATAACGCAGATTTTCATAATCGGTATTTGATTTATATGGTTAATTATTTGTTTTCGAATGTAGGCTTACGCTTTTCGAGGAAAGCCGACATGCCCTCTTTCTGATCGGCTGTGGCAAAGCATTGAGCAAAATATCTGTTTTCCAGTGCAATTGCTTCATCGGCTGTGAGGTCATAGTTCTCGTTGATGCAACGTTTGGCATAGCGGACGGCTACGGGGGCACTTGTCAGAATGCGTTCGGCCATTGCTATGACCGTATCCATCAGTTCATCGGGGGCTACTACCTTGTTGACAAGACCTATTCGCAGAGCTTCATCGGCCGAGATTCTGTCACCTGTGTATATCAGTTCCTTGGCGATGCCTTGACCCACAAGTTTACTCAATCGGTAAGTACCCGAAAAACCCGGTATGATACCCAAGTTGACCTCGGGTTGACCAAAACTTGCCTTAACTGAGGCTACTCTGATGTCGCACGACATAGCCAACTCGCATCCACCGCCCAGAGCAAAACCGTTAACAGCTGCTATCACGGGTATCTCCAAGTCTTCAATTTTCTTGAAAATAGTAGCTCCGTAACGACCAAACTCATAACCTTCGTCATGGTTGAGACCGCTCATCTGTGCGATGTCGGCACCGGCAACGAATGCTTTACCTTCACCGGTAATTATCAATACTCGTGTAGAGGATGTGTCGATACTCGATACAAATGCATCAAGCTCGGCGAGTATTGTTGTGTTCAGGGCATTCAGTGTAGCCGGAGAGGCAATTGTGAGTACACATATTCCCTCTCGGCTGTTATCGTATTTCAAAAATTGATATTCCATAGCTGTTATTGCTTCATCGGTGCAAGTTCGGGCGATATAATGAGTGTTGCTCCGGTGGCTTCTTGTACTTGCTCAACGGTAAATTCGGGATGAATTTCACGCAACACAATACCTTCGGGAGTAATGTCCATAACACCCATCTCGGTGATAATCATGTTTACTTGACCGGCTGCTGTGAGGGGCAAGTTGCATTTTTTGAGTATCTTATGGTTGCCTTTGGCTGTATGCTCCATCGTGAGAATTACTTTTCTTGCACCTACGAGCAAGTCCATGGCACCACCCATACCGGGTGCTTTCTTGCCGGGGATAATCCAGTTGGCAAGGTCGCCTTTCTCGTCTACTTCGAGAGCACCGAGGAAAGTTACATCGACGTGTCCGCCACGGATGAGAGCAAACGAGTCGCATGAGCTGCAAGCCCATGCTCCGGGAATGGCTGTGATATAACCACCGCCCGAGTTTACAAGATCTTTATTTTCTTCTCCTTCACGAGGAGTGGGACCCATGCCTATAAGACCATTTTCCGATTGCAGAATTACCGATACACCTTCGGGCAGAAAATCGGGAATCATGGTGGGCAATCCTATACCGAGATTGACTACATCACCATCATGCAGTTCGAGAGCAGCTCGACGAGCAATCACTTCTCTGATTTGATTTTTATCCATAGCGATATATTATTTTGTATTTCTGTTGACATATTCTTGTGCTACAAACGAGATTACATCGTCGGCGTAAGTATTTGCACCGAATCCGGCATCGTATCCCAGTTCCTTGGCAAGTTCGTGCGAAATGCGAGGACCTCCGCACACTACTATCATCTTGTCACGCAAGCCTTCTGCTTCCATCAACTCTATGAGGTTGGTGAGGTTTTGGATATGGACATCTTTCTGAGTAACGGTTTGCGATACAAGTATTGCATCGGCATTTAGCTCAATGGCCTTAGCCAAGAACTCTTCATTAGGTACCTGACTACCCAAGTTGTATGCTTCCACCATGTCGTAGCGTTCCAGACCATAGTGTCCGGCATAGCCTTTCATGTTCATGATGGCATCGATACCCACTGTGTGGGCATCTGTACCTGTACTTGCACCCACAACAACAAGTTTACGACCTATATTCTCTTTGATATACTCGTCGCACTCGTGCATGTCCATAGTGTTACTTTCAACCTTGGGTACATATATGTTGGAGTAATCGACTGTGTGGGTGAGATTGCCGTAACAGTTGAAGAATGTAAAGCCGGGTGTCAATTCGCGAGCAAATGCTACGAGCGGATTTTCAAATCCCATTTTCTTCATCAACAATTTAGCTGCTTCCTCAGCCTCTGCTCCCATGGGAACGGGTAGAGTAAAGCTCACCTGTACCTTACCGTCATTCATTGTATCGCCGTAAGGTTTTACCTTTGTTAAGTCTAATGTCTGGTCAAAATCCTTTGCCGACATTGAATATAGTCCACCAGCCATAATTTATTTCTTTCCTTTCATTAGGTTAATAAACGGGTTCATATAATGCGAGCCTTTCTCGACAACACCATCGAGACCTTTACCGCCCACTTTGCTTCGTTTCACATCGCCGAAGATACCCTTTTCCAGTGCGTTGAAGAGACCTTCTGATGTGAGTTGTTCCAAGAGTGCGATAGCTTTGTCAAGTACCTCTTTGGCACGATTGCGGATGATACCATCTTGCTTAAATTCCATCTCGTCACCGATACTCTTCATGTTATTGAATATGTACTTGGCATTTTCGATAGAGAGGAAACGATCCGACATGAAGGGTGTGTGAATAGCCTCAGTTGGCATACCTAAGAGTTGAAGACCTTGGTTGGTCCATATACCTATCATATTGAACAAGCAGTCTTGCAAGTGTCCGCGGAAGATATTGCCGGTCATAAACTTAGTGGGGGGCATATATTTGAGCGGTGCATTGGGGAAAATCTCGCGAGCCATTTGTGCTTGTGCAAGCTCGTAGAGGAATCCGTTTTCGAGCATGGGATCCATCTCGAAGGCATGACCCAGTCCCATTTGCTCCTCGGGAATACCGGCCAAGAGAGCGAGTTGCTCATTAATCAAGTCGGATGCAAGTACGGTATGTGCAGCTTCAACAGCATCGGCAGTAGTCAGATAGTTGTCCTCACCGGTGTTGATGATGATGCCTGCAAATCCGTTGATGATACGCGACATATATTGGTCAATGAGTGTACGTTGCATGTTGATGTCGCGGAACAATATGCCATAAAGTGCATCGTTAAGCATCACATCAAGACCTTCGAAGGCTCCCATGATGGCGATTTCGGGCATACACAGACCTGAACAGTAGTTACATACTCGGATGTAACGTCCCAACTCTTCGCCTACGCGGTCCATTGCTTCACGCATAATCTTGAAGTTGGCTTGTGTTGCATATGTTCCACCAAATCCCTCGGTAGTAACACCATAAGGTACATAGTCGAGCAAGCTTTGACCGGTTGTGCGTATAACTGCAATAATATCGGCTCCTTGGCGAGCTGCTGCCTCGGCTTGTACGGTGTCTTCATAGATGTTGCCGGTAGCAACAATTACATAAAGGTAGGGCTTGGGACCTTCACCTATGGTGTTCAGATAGTTTTCACGTCTTTGGCGACGAGCTCTTATCTTGGCTATGCTCTCATCAATGACCGGTTGTAATATCTTCTCAATTTCGGCCTGAGGAGCAACCTCTATCTGTGTGAGGTCTAATGCACCTGTTGCTACTTTCTCAGCTATCTCTTGGGGTGTTAATCCGGTGTTGACCATTGCATTGGCCAAGTAGAAGAGTGCTCCTTCGCCCAGTACTCCTTTCGATTTGAGATTATCAACGATAACATTGGGTAGGGGAACTTGATTTTCATCAACTCCGTCTATTCCCATAAGTCTGCACAATGTACGCTCTACTGCGACTGTTGTTTTAGACTCGACGAAAACCTGAACTTCGTTGGCTATATCTTTGGCCAGCGACTTAGCATGTTCGACTTTCTTAAAATCTAATCCTAATTTACTTTGCATATATTTGATTGTTAGTTGTTTAAATTCTTCTTTGCATTCTCTATCCATTGTGAATCGATACACATGCTTTCGGCAATGGCAATGGCTTCGTGCGGAACCTCGCCACATTGAGTTTCCTGCAAGGTATAGTCCATTACCCCGTTATGTAATCCCTTCACGCGGTAACGTTTCACTTGGTCGTTCATTATATTATAATGTGTAGTGAGGATAAAGGCTCCTTTCACATGGTCGATGGTTTGAAGCAATCCTTCCACCAACGCAGTACCTTCGATGGGATTAGTCGTTCTTGCCGGCTCATCGACCAAGGCAAGAATGTTCACTCCCTCTCTTGTTTTCTTGATAATTGTGTCAATGGCAAGTATCTCAGCGGCAAATGAGGAGAGTCCTTTCGATACGCTTTGTTCATCGCCAATGCACAATGTTATCTCTTCGACAAGATTGATATTGCAGTCATGGGCTGCCACTCCAAACCCGAATTGGGTAAGCAGTTGATTGAGTGCCAATGTGCGTAATACTACACTCTTGCCGCCCATATTGGCTCCTATAATAGTGACAGGTGTGTGGTTGAAGTTGATGTCGATGGGCATGAACTCCCTGCCTTGTGTGGCTATCTGCTCCTTTACAGCCGGATTAAACATGCCTCGGTAGTATGTCGTACCCGATGTATTGACTTTCGGGAAGCATAGGTGCATACGCTTCATTTGCTCGGCCTTGGCAATGAGTACGTCTAAGTGCGAAAGATTGTGTAATGCTTGTTGTAAATCCGATGCATAAGTACACAATGCCTGCGATAAATCTTCCCGTATAGCTAATTCGATGTCGGCATTTTTTTCCAACAAAATGGCCAATTCCTGACGTTGCTCGTCGGTCAATTCTACTCCATTGCCTTGTAAGTGTCTGATTGCTTTTCTTATCTCACGAAGCTCATCGCTGTACGAGTCGTAGATGTAGAACGAGGCGATGTTGAGACCATCAGGATCGAGGGTGCTGATAACTTTATCGAGACATGGTAATTGAATGACTGTGATTGACTGTTCGGTAAGCATCTGCCATATCTCTTTCGATAGTATTGCCAAATATTTGATTTCAAAGAGTTCTATATCCGACAATGTAGTACCATCTGCCAGTCGTTTGATGGTTGTCTCTATGTCTTTGAGGTACATCAAACGGTGGGCTATGCGACTGCAATCGCTGTTGTATATTTCATTCAGTTGGTAATAGTATGCCTCTATCTCGCTCTCGGTTGTCATCATGCGGGCTGATAGTTGCAACTTACGACCACACGACGACATGATGTACAACGCATTGTACATATGTCTTATTCCGCAGTCTATGTCAAGAGCCAACTTAAATGTCATATTTATTCTTTACTATATCGTATATGGGAAGTTGTAATGCTTCCTCTAATTTTCGGCACAAAATATCGCTGTCCAACACATAACCGTTGGGAGCGGTAGGATTTACACAGACGGCAATAAGTTTACTCTTCTGTAAAACCCTTATTTTACCTCCGCGTGAGCAGAAGATGCGGTAAGCTCCTTCACTGATGAATATTTTAGTAAAGTCCTTCACCACGAGAGTGACTTGACGGATATTCTTCGAGTCGGCTATTGCATTCAATAACCTATCGGTCAAGGCACCGGCTGTGTATATTATCTTCATCTCTTGGGTAATATCCACATCTGTGGTATTAATAGCCAAGGCCGATGATAGTTTAAAGTCTTTAATAGCATCGTGGATGTCAATACCCCACACGCCATTATCTTTGTCACGCAACAAGTCGATGCTTGTATCTTCGAGTAGTGGGAGTGCCATCATTTCCACAACGAAACGTGTTTTGCGTACCAGTGTGTCGATGTTGGACGAAAATGCTGCTCCCGTCGACAATATCATTGCCTTGCTGATGGCTGGTGATGCCGAACTCAATCGTGATATAGCTCCATCTATGATAGTGAGATTTATACCCAACTGTTGCATGCTGCCTATCCATCGTTGTAATGATGTACCCGATGAAGGTCCTGAAATGATGACTTTCCCCGGGATCGTAACTCGTGCTGTGACTATGCGTCCCAACGAACTCCTTTCGTTGGAAATATCGACTAACTCGCTTACAAGTCGTCGCTCTTTATAGAAAGTCTCGGCTGTCGAAAAATACATCCCTTCTCGCATGAAGATTTCGGGTTTCTTCGTAGCCGTTACTTGGTCTTTATTCTCTCCATCTATCCCTATCGAGGTTACCGCCACTTTTCGTTCGTGTAGCGGTAACCTGTTAAGGATATAGTTCAAACACTCGGTTTTGCCCACGTTCTTTTCCAAGCCTACAATCGATAGGCTTTCATATTCAAGAATTTCGTTGATAAAGGGCATCTTCCGATATTGCTATTAGTGTTTTTTAGCTCTCTCTTTGCGGCTGAGTACAGCAGGTTCGATAGTCATACCCTTGCCTTCAAGGAGCGACGATACACCTTCTATGTTCTGTGAACGATTTTCTTGGCAGTATTTGCAATTACATTCGTTCTTGTAGTCATGAGGTTCGGTGTAGGTCGTAATTACACCCTCAAAGTTTCGCAATACCACCTTGCCGGGCGATTGAGAAACAACATATTGAGGCATTACAGGTGTCTTACCACCACCACCGGGTGCATCTACTACAAATGTAGGTACAGCATAACCTGATGTGTGTCCGCGAAGACCCTCGATGATTTCAAGACCCTTCGATACAGGTGTACGGAAATGTTCGATACCCATTGATAGGTCGCATTGGTAGATGTAGTAGGGGCGTACACGCATTTTTACCAACTCATGCATGAGTTTTTTCATTGTGTTTACGCAATCGTTAACTCCACGCAACAATACCGATTGGTTACCCAAGGGGATACCGGCATTGGCCAATTTGGCACATGCCTCAGTAGCCTCTTTGGTTACTTCTTGCGGGTGATTGAAGTGTGTGTTCAACCATATGGGATGGTATTTTTTGAGCATGTTGACTAAGTCGTCGGTAATACGTTGAGGACATACAACAGGTGTGCGTGAACCTATGCGAACTATCTCAACATGAGGTATCTGACGCAGACGTGATATGATGTATTCAAGTCGTTCGTCACTTACCATCAGAGCATCACCTCCCGAGAGGAGTACGTCACGTACTTGGGGTGTCTTAGATATGTATTCGATGGCACGATCGATGCGGTCAATAGCACTTTCTCCATCTTTCTGTCCGGCAAAGCGGCGACGGGTACAGTGACGACAATACATCGAACACATGTCGGTGATGAGTAGTAGCACGCGGTCGGGATAACGATGTGTAAGACCCGGTACGGGTGAGTCTTCATCTTCGTGCAAGGGGTCAAGCAAGTCGGCAGGTGACTGATATGTCTCCTTGGCTGTGGGAACTGCTTGTTTTCTTACAGGACAGTCGGGATTGTTGGGGTCAATCAGGCTTATATAATAAGGAGTGATTGCCATTCGCAATGTTTGCAGTGTCTTCTTTACACCTTCTTCCTCTTCGGCTGTGAGGGTGACGTATTTTTTGAGATCTTCAAGAGTCTCTATTCTGTGTCTTACTTGCCATCTCCAGTCATTCCATTCTTCGTCGGTTACGTTGGGGAATAGCTCGTATCGTCTTGATTCGGTCATAGTTTATTAAGTTTAATGGTATCGATAGGAACGTGTTTCTCTACATTTTCTTCTCGATGTGGTATTGTCACGATTGTTGTTATATTATATAATATATGTGACGGGATGTGTGTTTTATATAAAACCACAATGCCGATGGGTATTTCTCCCATCGGTATTATGGTTGTTTTATATGATAAAGGTCACTTCTTGCAGCATGATTTATCAAGCGTACAATTCAGTGAATACTTTTCTCAATTCTTCACATTCTCTCAACTCTTGGAGTGTGATTTCGGCATGACCTTTGGTGTAGCCGTTACCCATTATCATTGTTACATCGCTACCTACACCTTCGGCACCGAGTGCTGCCTTGGTGAAGCTGGTGGCCATTGAGAAGAAATATACGATACCTGTGTTTTTAGTACACAAGATTGATGTCATCTCGGTTGCTTCGATGTTTACGTTGTTGATGGTAATATCACACATTTCGCCCTTGGTGAGTTCTTCTATCTTGTTGAGTACGGCTACTGAGTCGGTTGCATCGGCCGAGAATACGACATCGCAGAAACCGAGTTTTTGCAGACGCTCGGTACTCTTCTGGCTGTGACACAAACCTATTACTTTACCTGTTACACCGGCACGTTTCTTGGCCTCGTAGCAGCACAGCATACCTGACTTACCACCGGCTCCGATGATGAGAACTGTATCACCGGGTTTTACAAGTTTGGCTGTTTGTGCAGGTGCACCGGCTACGTCGAGTGCCGATAGAGCCAATTTCTCGGGAAGGTCTGAAGGTATCTTGGCGTAGATACCGCTTTCGAAGAGTATAGCTTTACCTTTAATGTCTACTTGGTCAACATCGGGACGTACTTCCAAAATTTCGTCTATTCGCAATGGAGTGAGCGAGAGCGAAACCAATGTGGCAATTTTATCTCCTACTTTCAAGTCGATTTTGTCGGCAAGTGCATCACCTATCTTCTCAACAGTACCAAGGAGCATACCGCCTGAGCCTGTCCAAGGATTGCGATGCTTACCTTGTGTCTCGACAATCCATTTCATTGTCTCTTTGATTTTCTCTATATCTCCATCACATCTTCTTGATATTTCAGTAAATGAAGCCGAGTCAATGTTGAGTGTCTGAACATCAATGAGGATTTCGTTGTCGTAAATCTCATCCATGTTGTTGTCCAACTTATTAGCGGGTTGTGGGAGTACGCCTTTGGGTTCCAATACTCTGTGGATACCGTATTTGTTACCTTTTTTCATGTTGATTGTTTGTTATTGGTTGTTATAGGTTCTTTTTATATTATTTATTGCGAGGGGGAAGTGACAATATCTGACGAGCTTCGGCCGATGTGGCTATCTCGCGACCCAATTCACGAGCTATTCTCACTACTTTGGCTACCAACTCACCGTTTGATTTGGCAGGTACACCGCGTTCGAGATTGAGGTTGTCCTCAAATCCTACACGAACGTTTCCTCCCATGGCAATAGCGTGTGCTGCCAGTGTGAAGGCGTGGCGACCTATTCCGGTAGCTGTCCATGTCGAGCCGGCGGGAATGGCGTTGACCATCCATGCCAAGTTCTGAACGGTAGCAGGTGTACAGCCGGGTACTCCTAACACGAAGTTAAATTGCATGGGAGCACCGGGTACTTGACCCTTTTGTGCCATCTTTAATACTGTATCGAGATGACCCATTTCAAAACATTCATACTCGGGCTTGATGTTATTCTCTATCATTCTCTTGCCAAAGTCTCGCATCATGGGCATGGTGTTCTCAAACACGTCGTCACCAAAGTTGCATGTGCCGCAATCGAGTGTTGCCATCTCGGGAAACAACTCAGTGGGTTGCAAACGTTCTTCGGCACTCATTCCCACAGCACCTCCGGTCGAGGGGATGATGATGACATCGGGGCATGCCTCGTAGATGGCATCAATACACTCTTTAAATCGGGCTTTGCTCTGTGTGGGTGTACCATCATCTTCGCGTACATGGAGGTGTACAATGGCTGCTCCGGCATCTACTGCCGACTTGGCTTCTCTTACAATCTCCTCTACTGTATAAGGAACGGCGGGATTTTGTTCCTTGGTTACTTCGGCTCCGCATATAGCGGCTGTAATGATTAATTTCTCCATATAGTCGCTATCGTTTTATTATTTTCTCTGACAATTCTTGGGGGTTACGCAAGTGCCACTGGCACGACACACAACGATGGGCTCGTCGAGTACATCGCATGCCGAAGGCGAAATGTCGGGGCGGGGGACGATTACTTTGCGAGCTTCAAATACCATCTTACGAGAGGTGTTTCCTTCCGATACGATGCGACCTTCGGCTTCGATATAATCTCCGGCATATACAGGTGCCATAAACTCTATTTCATCGTATGCCTTGAAGAGACCTTCATCGCCATCGCGTTGGATGAGAAGTTCGGTGGCTACATCGCCAAAGAGTTGAAGCATTCTCGCTCCGTCTACAAGATTACCACCGTAATGAGCATCGTGGCTGCTCATGCGTAGTCTGATTATAGATTTGTTTTCCATAGTTATATAAGTATTATTTTTTATTGTTTGCGATAGATGTAGTCGACATATACACCCGATGTGTGTATGCGTTCGGGGGCTATTTCACCTACTTTTACAAGCTCTTCTACTTCGGCTATAACAAGGTCGGCGGCTGTTGCCATGATGGGGTTGAAGTTCTGTGTAGTACCTTTGTAGATGAGGTTGCCCATTTCATCGGCAATGGATGCTCCTATGATGGCAACATCGGCACCGAGAGGCTTTTCAAGAAGATATTCTTTGCCATCAACAGTGATGATTTCTTTTCCTTCGGCAATAATAGTACCCAAACCGGTCGCTGTGAGTACACCTCCCAGTCCTGCTCCTTTGGCTCTAATACGCTCGGCCAATGTGCCTTGGGGGCAAAACTCTATTTCGAGTTCTCCGGCATTCATCTGGTTGGCTGTCTCAGGATTTGTGCCTATGTGCGAGACATATAGTTTCTTTACTTGATGATTAACAATGAGTTTGCCCAATGACTTGTCGGGGAAAGCAGTATCATTACAGATGATAGTGAGGTCTTTTACACCTTTCTCAACAAGTGCGTCTACTATCTGAGTAGGGGCACCAACAGCAAGAAAGCCGCCAATCATCAATGTCATGCCGTCTTGGATCTTATCCACGGCTTCTTTCAGTGTGATTTCCTTGTTCATAGTATGTGTGGTTTTAATCATTTTCTTTTCTTTGCAAATATAATGATTATTTTGTTGATACGGGTCGCTTTTGATAACTTTTTTGATATATGTAAACAAGACTTTGCCCATTGTATCTTGCTTACAACTTCTGTTTCTTCCAAATTTATATTTTTTCAAACTTTTTTTACCGCTCTATTGTTCTTCTTATGCACTCATTTATTGTGAGCGTATTATACTTAAATACCCCCTCTACTATGAAACGAATGATGTTCTTGGCTGCTATGACTATTGCCATGCTGACAGTGTGGGCAGCTCCTAACAAAAAAGAAGTTAATCAACTCAAACAATTCTTGCAAGCAACAACCGTTCATGGCGATGCCAATTATAAACGGCTGGGTATTCAACTTGATAATCCTACGTCGTGGAATGGTGTGACGTGGAATGACGATGGGCATGTTACGACCATCGTGTGGCGTGATAAGAAGTTGGGTGGCGAACTTGATGTTTCGGGCTTCAAGGCTCTGCAATCGCTCGATGTGGCTCGCAACGAAATTACCAGGGTCGATGTGTCTAATTGTCGTATGCTTTCTGATGTCGATGTGAGTCACAATCGTCTTACAGCCTTCGATATGGATAATTGCGATGCCTTGGTAGCAATCAATTGTTATCGTAATAGGCTCACTCGTCTATCCATCGGCGATGTGCCTATGTTGAAAATGCTCAATTGTACGGGTAATCTTTTTGTCGAGTTGAGTGTAAGTGGTGCTATGCGTTTGGAGACGCTTTATGCTCAGAGTTGTCACTTGGAGTATCTCGATGTGGATAGTTGTCCATCGCTGAGGACGCTTTACTGTGGTTATAATCGACTTACTTCGCTCAATCTTGTCGATGCTGTTGCGTTGCAACATCTCAATATTGACAACAATAATATTGAAAAACTTCTTATTCGTGACTTGCCTTCACTGGCTACTCTATCGTGCTGCGAGAATAATATGACACAGTTGGCTCTGATTAACTGTACTGCCTTGCTTAATCTTGTTTGTTCCTATAATGATCTTACATCTATCGACCTTCAAGGTACGACAAAATTGTCGTTTATCGATTGCTCCTACAATGATCTTATTACGCTCAATCTCAGTGGTATGAATATGTTGGAGAAGGTGTTGTGTAATAATAATCAACTTACCACTCTCGACGTATCTTATTGTCCCAATCTGCTTTTTGTCAATTGTCGATACAATCAGATAACCGATCTTCGCACTGAGGGTGATACCAACTTGCACATGATAGCCGCAGGATGGAATTTTGTGGCTGGTACTTACAATTATTGAGGTTGAGTTGTCTCGGCTTTATGTAGATATATCAATAATCGACTATTCTTGCCGATATATGAGAGCGACCACATCGTCCTACGATGTGGTCGCTCTGTCTTGTCAATGTGTGGTTACAAAATGATTTTTTCGGTTCTTGTTGATTGTGAATCGATTATCGTGATGAGGTAGATGCCGCGTGGCAGACTTTCGGTTGTAAATTTCCCTTGTATATCAGTCTCATTGCACACAATTGTTCCATTGATGTGTGATACTACAACGTTGTGAAGTTTTTCACCTGTAAAGTTGATAACAATGCATCCGTTATGATGTGTTATTATGGCATCACTAACCATATTATCGGTTATATTGCCGGTGTCCATACCCTCGAAGTTGGTGAAGAAATCGCCCCATTCACTGAGTCGATAGTCTTCGATATAATCTTGTGGACATTTAATGGTAACTTGACTGCAATCGACCCCAAAGAAAGGATTGGTATAGGTCTCCCATGCGTCAAATTCGGCTGGTGTTGTTCCTTGGCACTCTATTGTACTCAGTGATGTGCATTGGTAGAATACGCGGTTACCCACATCGGTAAGTCCCACAGGAAGAGTAACGGTTGTGAGTTTTTCGCACGATGCAAAGAGGGCTTCGCTTAGTTGAGTTACTCCGGCGGGAACAGTAACATGGGTGAGTTGTGTGCCGGCAAAGGCTTGTTCCCATAATACCTCGATGCTATTGGGAAGCGTGACTGTTTCGAGTTGCGAATAACAGAATGCATACGCATCTATACCGATGAAATTATCGGGGAAGGTTACTTCTTTTACATCGCAACCGTAGAATGCTCCTCCCCACACTGCCACGCAACCATCGACAATGTCATATCTCTTGCTCTCGGTCACGCGAGGATAGAGGTAGATGAAGCGGTGGTCGGTCGTGTATAGTGCGTTGTCGATGATAGTGAATGTTGCATTCTCGGCATCGACTGTAATGCTTTCTAACGGAGTGTCGTTAAATGCGTTTGCTTCTATTTCGCTTACATTCTTGGGGAAATGTATGCTTGTGATACCTGTATTTTGGAATGCAGCTTCTCTAATGGTGGTTACACTCTGAGGTAGTGCAATCTCGGTCAATGATGAGCAATCCTGCAAGAGTCCCATGGGTATTTCCTCTAATCCCTCGGGGAGTACGATTGAAGTTAGTGACGTACATTTCTCAAAGGCATACATGCCTAGTGTAAGACAGGTGGCCGGAAGTTCTATGGTGGCAATATTGCTCTTATAGAATGCACCTTGACCTATCTTTTGCAACGATGTAGGCAGGGTTATCTCGGTCAACTTTTCGCATTGTGCAAAGGTGGATGCTTCAATGGCGGTGACACCATCGGGAATGATGATATTGCTCAACTCTGTCTTATAGAAGGCATATTCCCCTATGCTTGTAAGCTGCTGCGGAAGGTTGATAGAAGACAATGGCGATGAACGAAATGCTCCATATCCTATTTCGGTAATAGTCTCAGGCAGAGTTACATTGGTCACATTACTCCAATAGAAAGCATCTTCTTCAATCGATACAACGGTATAGTTGTCATTACCCAAACGGATAGTTGCAGGAATGATACATTCGGTAACTTCGCTCGATACCGTTTTTACACCTGCTGTCATATTTTCCTTGATAACGTAGGTCAATCCATCTATTACAAATTCATCACCTACATTTACTTCGATTGGGGGTGTTGTTCCCTTTATGTCGGCAGCAATTACCGACACCGCTCCGTAGCTCATGAAGATGGCTATACGACTTTCTTCGCTTAACGAGAAGATACCGTTGCACCACTCCTTGTTGGTAAAGTCGGGCAACCATGTCACATCGATAGGAGTCTCGTCTATTGAGACGGTGCTGTCGTTGTTCAGAGTGGCTCTGTAAATGGTTACCTCGCCGGTGGTATATTCCGAGTATGTGCCACGAGCCGTAATCATTACATTACCGTTGAGAACGGGCGAAACCATATAGATGGCTTGTTGATGAGGATACTCGCGACGGGGATTGGCATCCTCATAGATGGTAACAGCCTTTGTCCCATCTATTTCGCAACTTGCAAAATATTCGCTGTGAGCCTCGGCCGATTCGTAAACGTAATCCATCAAGTCATAGTCATAAGTACTCTTGACGTTCCAACCCATCCATTCATCGGGTAATGTCTTGTCAGTCACATCAAATGCTTGCACATAACCCGTAGGAGCAGTCATCGATACACCCGATAGATGTACTTCGTAAGTACCTGCTTGACCGAGGTCGATGTTGAGTGTCTGTGTGTAACTGCCATCGCTCGTGGGAGCAAATGTTACAGGTACTTTTACCGATGCCAACGAAGGCACGTCCAGTTGCGTCTCGGCAACAGAGTAGGGGGCTGTAAGTCCTGTTATGGTAGCTGTCAGATCGTTCATGCCGGTATTGGTGATGACCAACTCTTTGACCGATGTCTCTTGTGTAAAGATGGTCGAGAAGTTGATGGCATCGGTCGAAATCTTAGCACCGTATTGCGAAATCTCCTCGTAGGTTATCGTGACTTTGGGCAAGAACTGCTGGTTGTACTTGAACGACGAGTTATATCCGTATGTTGCATTGATATGTTCGCTTACAGCCTGGCCGTAGAAGGGTACTTGCATGTAGGTACTTCCCGTAACTGTATTCTTTATCTCTACGACAAGATTTTGTCCGGTGTACACAAACGGAGTCGAAAACGTAAATTCGAGTGTATTCATTGTCTCATCGCCCGAAACTGCTCCGTTGAATGCTTCGGTAAAATCGGCCGAAATATAATCGGCATTATCATCGGGCAGCGTAGCATAATCGACCTCAGCCAGCGACACAGCCATGTTGGAGTTCCATGCACTGGTATAACCGGCATTGTAGAATTTCATACCCGTTATTTGTTTGCCTTTCAATGCTTCGAGTTGTGTCGCCGGGTAGATGACCTGTGACGTTGCCGATGCATTGTCCAAATAATAGAAATAGAACGGAATGTATCGGTTCTCTTCTGTACCGTCACAGATGGTAACGGACTGCGACTGTGCGACTGCCAAGTTGGCACACAGTAATACTGCCACGCTTAGCGATACTCTCAGTAAGTGGGAAGCAAAATTTCTCATAAAATAATCAGTTCTTAAATGTTTTATGTGTTAGATATTAAATAGAATTGTTAACTCGGGGGCAAAGATATGAATTAGCAACTTGTCACGATGCTGTTTGTGGTCGAAAAATATTTGACAAATGTCAAAAAAAATGAATCAGCGGTTTATCATGTTAGATTTTACGTCACCAATTATCGCCAATGTGCAATAAATGGTAAAATAATACAGCCCTGCACATTGCCGAAACTTGACGTTTCAACTCGTGCAGGGCTGTATTATTTTACACTTGTAACTACTACAAGTTCACATACGATATACTATCTATCCATGCTTACTGATGCGTCGTAACTCCTCCTCATTAAGAATCTTTATCTTACGACCATCCACCGTAATAAGATGTTCCGATGCAAAAGCCGTAAGTGTGCGTATCGCATTCGATGTAGTCATGTTTGACAAGTTGGCAAGATCCTCTCGTGAGAGATAAATATTAAGCGTAGTGCTATCGGGTTCGTAGCCGTAGTTGTCGTACAACACTATCAGCGACTCGGCAAGGCGGCCACGAATATGTTTCTGAGTGAGGTTGACAGTGCGAGTGTCCGACTGCCCTAAGTTATTGGCAAGAGTGCGAATAAAGAAAAAAGCCAAGTCATTGTTGCGTCTGATATGTTCCTCGACAAGCGACATGGGCAAGAATCCTATCTGGGTGTTCTCTATCGCAGCACCCGAGGTGACATAGTCTTCATTGGCAAAGTAGGCTCGATAGCCGAAGTATTGACCCGGACGCACCATGCGGATTATCTGATTGCGGTCGCCATTACCCTTCTTATATACCTTTACCTTACCTTTGAGCAGATACATCAGTTGATGAGGCTTATCTCCTTCGTTGTAGATAACCTCATTTTTCTTGAAGTTCTGTATATGAAAGTTGTCGGATATAATACGCTTCTCCTCGCTATCAAGCAAAGCCCAGAAATCCGACATCTCATTTTGAAGAATAGACTCTAACGTACTCTTTTTTACCATTATATTCCTCTTATTATCTAATCGCCCACAAAAGTAGTCAAAAAATCGATAGACAACACAAATTCCCCACTAAAAAAATGTTGTGCAACATGTTTTTTAGTGGGGAATGAGTTTATCGTAGTTTGCGATATATCAGTATAATTTAATAGGTATATAATTATTAAAGCTCTTTATTGTCGGGTTCTTCATCCTTTATGGGTCGTTCTTTGAATTTTTCTAATTCAAGAATAAGTTCATTTATTCTTTTTTCATTCTTTTTGTTTAAGTCGCATTCCTTCTCCAATTTTTTTTCGGTTATTTGAAGTTGGTTTAATAAATTTCTATTATTTATTTCATTTTGACAATTAAATTTTTTTAATAATTCATTTTCTCTATTAAGTTTATTCAGGTCATCTTGCGACATTTTTGGATTGGGGGTTAATGATTTCCGATCAAAAAAGTTCATTATAAATACTCGGCTTATCATATACCCAAAGAATATAAAAATAAAAAGAAAAATTATAGTAACTATGATGGGATTTGGGTTCTCGTCTTTGAAATAAATTTGATTCTGAATAATCTGAATATTTTCAAGTAGTGGAATAAGTGAAAAATTGATTATTTCTGATACCATTAGTATCTTACTTGAAGATGATTCAATACCGATACTCTCAATGGTGGTTTCATATTCTCTTTGTTCTATGAATTGAGTGTAAATTAAATAAAGTGTTGAGTAAATTTTATCCAATGAACCATTTATATTGATATTGCCAGCAATAGCGTTTTGTATATTTTCATTAATATATTTTTCTGTAAAACTGATACTATCCAAAACGACACTATCTTGAATAGCGTCGAAAAATTGTATTCCCAATAAAAGCAAGCCATTATTATATTTAAGTTTCTCTCGATCTTTATGATTAAGATAAGGGGCTATATCACTACTAATTTTAAAGCAATTTTTTGCTGTTGAATGAATGTTTTCCCAATTTTTAGGGTTGAACATAAAGGAAAATATTTGAGCTTCTGTTGTATTAATATGTTCTTCTGATAATTCTTGATTATTGATAATTTTACGATATTCTTCTGTGGAAATATTTTTACCATTGTTATGATAACCCATGGCTTTATGAAAAGTCTCGAAGACTTCCATAGTTGATGTATCTGAATATAGTTCAATGTATTGAGGTCTGAGTTTATCTACAACTTGAAAATGTGCTATTTTTGAGGATTCTTCATTTGATGTATTGTATATAAAATATTGGAGTGAAAAACCTAACCAACATGTTAGAGAGGTAACCATTATACTAGAAATTAAACTCCAAAAAGCTCCTTTGTTTTCAGGTGAAAGATGTTTGTATATTTCTTTTGGAGCAGAGTCGAAAGGAGACAATATTTCAAATAATGTATAAGTCTGGTTGATTCGGGATACAGGGTTATTCCGCTTTTTGATAACTTTATAAATGAAGAAAACAATAATGATGAAAATGATGATAATAATGGTTGTGAGCATAATGTAATTATTTAATTTCTTCTCCCAGTACTCAATAGGAGTGGTTTATATACAACAAGAGCGTGAGTACTGTACTTTGCTTATCCAATAATCGGGCTTCTCGCATTGCCTACAACATAGATAAGCAACAGTAGCTCACGCTTTTCGGTATATAACAATCCCAGAGGATTTATATATAACAATCCACGTGAGCGTTGTTGCTCCTTACCCATGTTGTATTCAAATTTTGCGAGAATTCGATTATTTAGGTAAGTTCAATAACGCTCTGTTTAATATGTCTGTCCTTATTTCTATGGACAATGCAAAAGTAGTTAAAAATTTTTTAATTCTTGCTGTCCGATAAGGTATTTTATATCATCCTTTTTGATAAGCCGATTGATTATGATAATGCATGGTGTGGGATCTATACCGATATAAAAAAAATACCACCCAGATCGGGTGGTATAGGTGATAATAAAGATGTTTCTCTCTTAGAGATTATTCATCAAGATGTAGTTCTTGGCGTCGATAGCAGCACGGCAACCCGAGGCGGCTGCTGTGATGGCTTGACGATAACGTGGATCGGCTACGTCACCGGCTGCATAGAGTCCGGGGATGTTGGTCTCCGATGTGTAGGGCTTGGTTACGATATAGCCATGCTCGTCAAATTCTACTTGACCTTTCAGCAAGTCGGCATTGGGTTTGTGGCCGATGGCAAGGAAGAAACCGTCGATGGGAAGTTGTTCGCGTACTTCTTTGTCGGTACCTTTATGCTTAACGATGTATGCACCTTCAACACCATTCTCGCCATAGAGACCTTCGGCTTGTGTTTCCCACAAGATGGTGATATTCTCGGTATTCTTTACACGTTCTTGCATGATGTTGGAAGCACGCAATTGGTCGCGACGAACGAGCAGATATACATGCTTGGCGAGGTGCGACAAGTACACTGCCTCTTCGCAAGCGGTATCGCCACCACCCACTACGGCTACGACTTTCTTGCGATAGAAGAAACCGTCGCATGTGGCACATGCCGAAACGCCCATACCGGCATATTTTACTTCGTCGGGCAGACCCAGATACTTGGCCGATGCACCGGTGGCATAAATCAAGGTGTCGCATTCAACGATCTTGTTGCCGTCGATGGTTACGCGGAAGGGGCGTACCGATGAGTCGATGTTGGTTACTTCACCGCTACGAATATCTGTACCGAAGCGAGCTGCTTGCTTGCGGAGGTCTTCCATCATGGCTGTACCCGATATTCCTTCGGGATAACCGGGAAAGTTCTCAATCTCGGTTGTGATGGTAAGTTGACCTCCGGGGACCATACCTTCGTAGAGGATGGGTGAGAGGTCGGCACGCGATGCATAGATGGCTGCGGTAAATCCGGCAGGACCCGAGCCGATGATAAGACATTTTGTTCTTTCAGTTGTTTCCATTTTATTAAATTTAGAGGTTAGTAATTATCTTAAATCTACGATTGTTGCTTGGGGATATTGTCGACGGTCGAATGTAAAGGTGGCGTCCGACAGTTGTGCTTGGTCGTTGTATCGGGTGATGGCAATAATGGTGGAGTTGTTATTGTCGTCGGTGATGACAAACGATATGGGCGACATGCTGTCCGTTGCTATCGTTATCATTACTTGTGCTATGCGTGTGTTACGCTTGATGGGTGTGAGGGTAAAGCACCGCTCTCCGCGATGTGTCGATGTTACTTCTTGTACTGTGAACGATTGCTTGTAGTTGTCGAGCAGCAAGTAAGGATTTATCTCTACCAGTTCTTGCCATGTTGGCTCGGTTATATTTACCTCTCCTATGCTTTTGTGATAAGCCCACAGTGTCTTTCCATCGTACCATGTTGTCATGTCGTTGGTTGAGAGGTGAAATTTTTCGCCTTGTATCTCTATCGTTCCTTGCAGATACAATCCGCTATGATCGCTGCCTCGCAGTGTAAAGTCGGCAGCGATGCCGTCGGCCTCTTGAATGCGGGCTATTACATTGTCTATGTATTGTCCTGCATGGTGTTGAGCCAAGGCTGTGGAAGCGGTCAGTACCAATATTATATATAATAAGAATTTCTTACACATAGTAGTGTTATTTTAGCAATTCCAATTTGTTTTCCAATTGCATCATATCGCTTATCAGCACTTCGCGAGGGCGGCCACCCATAGCAGGACCTACGATGCCGGCAGCTTCGAGTTGGTCCATGATGCGACCGGCACGATTGTAGCCTATCGAGTAGCGTCGTTGCAGCGATGAGGTCGATGCCTGTTGCGACGAGACAATGATGCGAGCCACTTCCTCAAAGAGTGGGTCACGATCTTTGCTGTCGAATGAGCTTGTATTACCATTGTCGCTCTCTTCACCCACATATTCGGGCAGAAGATGTGCATTGGGATAACCTTGTTGTTCGCTGATGTAGTTACATATGCTCTCAGCCTCAGGAGTATCTATGAAAGCACATTGTACACGAACCATATCGCCACTCTCCGAGATGAGCATATCACCACGACCTATCAGTTGGTTGGCTCCCGGACAGTCGAGGATGGTGCGAGAGTCGACCATCGATTGCACACGGAAAGCAAAGCGGGCTGGGAAGTTGGCCTTGATAATACCGGTTATCACGTTGGTCGATGGGCGTTGTGTGGCAATAATCATGTGAATACCCACTGCACGAGCCAGCTGGGCAATGCGTATAATGGGACTTTCTACCTCCTTGCCGGCTGTCATTATCAAGTCGCTGAACTCGTCGATGATGACTACGATGTAGGGTAAGAAACGATGTCCCTTAGAGGGGAGTAAGTGGCGTTCCTTGAACTTGGCATTGTACTCTTTGATATTGCGTACGTGAGCATTTTTTAGCAACTCGTATCGCATATCCATCTCGTGTGTAATCGATTGGAGGGTTTGCACAACCTTGCTTGTATCGGTAATGATAGGATCTTCGGCATCGGGCAGCTTGGCAAGGAAGTGACGTTCGATGGTCGAGTAGATACTGAACTCTACCTTCTTGGGGTCTACCAGTACAAACTTCAATTCGGCAGGGTGCTTCTTGTAGAGCAGTGATGTGATAATGGCATTGAGACCTACCGACTTACCTTGACCCGTAGCACCTGCCACCAGAACGTGAGGCATCTTGGTGAGGTCGGCTATGTACACTTCGTTGGTAATGGTCTTACCCATCACGATGGGCAACTCATATTTGCACTCTTGGAACTTGCGGGATGCAATAATAGAGTGCATCGATACAATTTTGGCCGTCTTATTGGGTGCTTCAATACCCACCGTACCTTTGCCGGGAATGGGGGCGATGATGCGTATTCCCCACGCTTTCAGGCTCAGGGCTATATCGTCTTCAAGACTCTTGATGCGTGCAATGCGAACTCCCGGAGCCGGCACTATCTCGTAAAGTGTTACCGTAGGTCCTACGGTGGCCGAAATCGAGCTTACACCTATACCGTAAGTCTTGAGTGTATCGATGATTTGCTTTTTATTTTTCAATTGCTCCTCCTCGTCAACAACACCGGTACTTTCGGGGTATTCTTTCAACAAGTCGAGTGTGGGTTTACGGTAATGGGGTAAGTCGAGTGTGGGGTCGTAGTTGTCAATTACCTCCTCGACAAGTTCTTCCTGTGTTCCTGTGTTGATGGTGAAAACGGGTTCTCCTTCTTCCGATATTATTATTTTTTCTTCTTTGTCGGTTGGGACTTCCTTATCTTCATTGTCAGTCGGAACTTCCTTATCTTCATTGTCGGTCGGGACTTCTTTTTTATCATCATCGGGCTGTGAGGGGTCAACATCCTTGTCATTCACTTCCTCCTCGTTATCGATATCGTTGTCCGAGTCCGTTTTTGTATCCTTGTCGTTCTTTTCATCTTCCTCGGTGATAAAAATGAAGTTACCATCCTCATTTTGATTATCGTCTTTATTATCCTTGTCGGTCGTATCCTCCTCGTTGACAACCGGCTGCTTGGGTGTGTGCAACATCTTTCCAAACTCGCTGAACACCGAGAATGGATTGCGGAACGGCTTAGCTTTGAGCATGCGACGAATAAAGTCGATGGTGCTGTGACTGATCATGATAAATACGATGATAATCAATATCAATAGGACAATACCTGTACCCATAGGGCCTATGGCTTTGAACAGGAAGTCGCTGATGAATACTCCGTGATTTCCGCCCCATGATACAAACGATGGTGTGTGGAATATCTGATATAGAACGCCGAATGTGAGTGATGTGATAATGGCACACAACAGACACAGAATAGATGCCTTGGTGTAGCCTCTCTCAAAAACTCGCATGATGCGTAGTCCTGTCATGCATATCCACAATGCAAAGATAAATGCTCCAATGCCTATCCACTTATTTATAAGTGTGTTGGCTACCGTAGCTCCCAATGCACCTCCCCAATTGTGTATTTCCGACTCTATTTTCCCTATCTCGTCGGAATGTAACCCCTCTACAATACTTTGGTCGACCGCTCCTGTAAAGAAGAATGATATGAGTGCTATGAACAGAAAACATCCTATAAGGCTCACAACAGCTCCTAACAAGAAGGTTGGAATCTCGCTTTGAATGAATTTTCTGATAATAGTAAAGTCAAACTTCTTGTTCTCTTTTTTAGGGGTCGGTTTGGTCGACTTCTTTTTTGTGTTTGATTTTAACATGATGTGATAATATTATGATTTTTTCCAAAACATTGGCATGAAAATTATGATTACTGTAAAGATCTCGAGACGACCCACAATCATGAGGGCCATCAGTGTCCATTTTGCACCATAGGAGATGTCCGAATAGTAACCACCTGCATCGGCTCCAATACCTATACCCATGTTACTCAGTGCTGAGAGTGAACCATACACGGCTTCGCCCATTGAGGCTCCTTGCATGGCAAGAATGATAGCTCCCACTATCCACACTATGACATACATAATGGTAAATGCAAGTATCTTTGATACTGTTTCGTGTGACAAAACTTTGTTATTATACACCACCGGACGTATTACGTTGGGGTGTATTACTCGATGAAACTCATTACGAGCATTCTTTGTCAGGATTATCATACGATCCAGTTTGGCACCACCACTGGTCGAGCCGGCACACGCCCCGAAGAACATCAGTGAAAGTGTTATAAGTGAATAGAATGGTCCCCATTCAAGGGTGTTGCATGCAGAGAATCCTGTACTTGTGATTACTGAGCAAATCTGGAATAGTGAATATCGAAAGCTCTCTTCTACATGGGTATATGTACCTTGCAACAGCAAGCCTATGGTAAACATTCCCGTAAACATCGCTATTAACATTACATACCATCGTACCTGTTCCGAACGGAATATAAGTGTGTGGTCATCCATCACTGTGCGGTAGATAATAGCAAAGTTGATACCTCCTATAAAGGTAAATATAGTGATAACATACTCGATAAAGCTCGAATGATAGTAGCCGATACTTTCATTATGTGTCGAGAATCCTCCTGTTGCCATCGTTGAGAGACTATGACATACGGCATCAAACCAATTCATTGAGCCGAATTGCAACAGCATACACAAAATGACTGTGAAGATAAAATAGCACAGCCACAATCGCAATGCTGTCTGGCTGATACGAGGACTTACTTTGTACTGTCCTATTCCCGATGTCTCAGTGCTAAGCAGTATCATGCCTCCTCGATGATTGAGCATTGGCAATACTGCTACTGTAAAGAGAATTATGCCTATACCACCTATCCATTGCAACATGCTACGCCATAGCAATATGCCATGTGGTAGAGTGTCGATATTGAGATAAATGCTTGCTCCCGTTGTCGTTACACCCGATACGGTCTCAAACATGGCATCGGTAAATGAACTGCCGATACTCATAAATGGAAGCATTCCCATCAAGGCAAAAACAATCCACACCGATGTTCCCAGCAATACACCATCGCGTCTACCCATTGTCTGGTGGCAATTGCGTAACTTATAAGACAATGTACCTCCCAATATAAGGGTTATTAATGATGATACAAGAAATGCCCAGCGGTCGGGCTCGTTATACACGAAAGCAACAATCGTGGGAATAAACATGAATAGGGCTTCGAAACACAAAAGTATCCCGATTACGCGTAATATGATGCCAACGTGTATTTTATTCATATCATTCCTCTCTTTTTATCCAAACCACCTATCCAACTTGTGTAATGCCGTATCAAGACAGAATACCAGCACATGATCATTGGCAGCAATCTGTGTATTACCCGATACAATTGTTCCCACTCCGTTGCGTATTACACCTCCGAGTGTAATGTCGTTGGGTAATCCAAGTTCCTTGATGGGACGACGAGTTATTCTCGATCCGGGCTTGGCTACCAATTCTACCACCTCGGCATCGGCCAGTGCAAGACATTTGGCATTCGAGTCGTCCGAGTCGAGCAATAATTGAAATATATGACTGGCCGATAACAGCTTCTTATTGATTACAGTACCTATGTTCAAGTTCTCGGCAGCCGATATATATTGAATATCTTCTACCTCGGCTACGGTGCGAGGTACTCCCATCTGCTTGGCTGTCAGACATGCAAGAATATTGGTCTCCGAGCTATCACTCAGTGCGATGAACATATCGGTATCGGCAATACCTTCTTCGTTGAGTAGATCCTCATCACGAGCATCGCCTTGAATGATGACGGTATTACGCATCTGTTCGACCAGTCGATACCCTTTCTCGCGGTCTTTTTCTATGAGTTTTATTTTCACATCATCGTCCATGCTCGCGGCTATGCGGATGGCTATGCGACTACCGCCTAATATCATCACATTTTTGACAGTGTTCTGTTTCTTTCCACATATTTCTCGTATTCCTTCAACATACTCGGGAGTCGTTGTAAAGTACACAATATCACCCAGTTGTACCTCATCGTTACCTCGGGGTATGATGGTGTGATTATGTCGCTTGATAGCTGCTATGTGAAATAAATTACTGTTACTGGTGAGTTCATATAACTTATGGTATAATATACTTGCATTATCGCGAATTTTTACACCTATCAGTATTAACGCACCATCGTGCAATTCAAACCAACTGCGAGCCCATGTGTGTCGCATGGCATTAATGACTTCCTCTCCGGCAAGAACTTCGGGATATATGAGGTCGTCGACTCCCAACGTCTTGAAGTGGTCGCGATTTTCCTTGCGAAGGTAATCGTAGTTGTCAATTCGAGCCACCGTCTTAATTGCTCCTAACGAAGAGGCAATGGTACATGCTACTATATTGCGTGCCTCGTAGGGTGTTACGGCTACGAACAAGTCGGTATTGGCAACATCGGCTCTACGCAGTGTGTCGAACGATGTGGGATTGCCGGTAATGGCTATCAGATTGTAGTTGTTTTCTATCTCCGACAGTACATCGTTATCCTCATCGATGAGGATAACATCCAGGTCCTCCCTCGACAGCATCTTTGCCAAGTGAATACCCACTTCTCCGGCTCCGGCTATTACTATTCTCATACTTTATCTCCTTCCTTTTACCATGAGGTGGTGAGTAACTGCGTAATCGACTGAGAGTCTATGCCACACAATTGATGTAATTCGGCAACACTTCCTTGTGCGATGAATGTATCGGGAATACCCAATCGTTTGACCGTGATATGGTGACCATGTTCGTTCATCCATTCCATGACGGCACTACCCAATCCTCCCACAATAGTACCATTTTCAACAGTAATGATACGACGGTAGCGTTGGGCTACTTCTTGCAATATCTCTTCGTCGAGAGGCTTCAAGAATATCATGTCGTAGTGTGCAACGCTCACACCTTGTGCTTCGGCCTGCTCTATGGCATGCATCACTGATGTGCCTATGTTACCTATGCTCAGTACTGCAATGTCGCCATTACCATCTTTCAGCCGGCGACCTTTACCTATGGCTATTTCGTGCATGGGGCAGTGCCAGTCCGACATCTCTCCACCTCCACGAGGATAGCGTATGGCTAACGGACCATGTTCGGTAGCTTGTGCAGTGTACATTAAGTGTCGCAATGTGTGTTCGTCCATGGGAGCTGCAACGGTCATGCCCGGGATGCTACGCATAAAACTCAGGTCGAAACAACCATGATGTGTTACACCATCTTCTCCCACAATACCTGCTCGGTCAATGCAGAAAGTAACGGGAAGATTCTGTATGGCAACATCGTGAATAATCTCGTCATAGGCTCGTTGTAAGAAACTTGAATATATACAACAGAAGGGGAGTAGTCCCTCCTTGGCAAGTCCTGCCGAGAAGGTTACTGCATGCTCTTCCGATATACCTACATCGAACGAACGTTTAGGAAAACGTTCCATCATATAGTTTATCGAACTGCCTGTTGGCATAGCCGGTGTTATCGATACAATTCGCTCGTTCTGCTCGGCGAGTTCTACAAGGGTGTGTCCGAAGACGTCTTGGAACTTGCAGGGTTGATGAGGGGCTGTATTGCGTATTACTTCACCGGTCGTTTTGTCAAACTTGCCCGGTGCATGCCACAATGTGGGATTTTGCTCGGCAGGGGCATAGCCTTTTCCCTTCTTGGTACATAGGTGTAATATTTTGGGGCCTTTCATCTCTTTGATGGTGCGTAGGATGCGGATGATGTTTTCTACATCATGACCATCAGCCGGACCAAAATATCGGATGTTGAGACCCTCAAAGATATTTTGTTGCTTTGACAACAACGACTTCAAGCTATTGTTGAATCGTAATATCGACCCTTTGTTGTCCTCTCGTATGATATTGAATTTCTTGAAGAGATTGTACAACCCGTTACGCATGTCGTTGTATCGACGCGATGTGGTTATGTCCACCAGGTAACTATTCAGACCACCTACATTGTGGTCTATTGCCATGTCGTTATCATTGAGTATGATGAGCAGGTCGTTGGGGTTGATCGATGCATTGTTGAGCCCTTCAAATGCAAGACCACCGGCTATCGATGCATCGCCTATCACTGCCACAACCTTGCGAGAAGGGTTCTCTTCTTGCAACTCGGTGGCAATGGCCATACCCAATGCAGCCGATATTGAGTTGGAGGCATGACCTCCGATAAATGCATCATATTCGCTCTCGGCCGGATTGGGAAATCCACTCAGTCCGTTCAACTTGCGGTTGGTGTGGAAGCGTTCGCGACGTCCGGTCAGTATCTTGTGTCCGTAGGCCTGATGTCCTACATCCCATACGATGCGATCGTAGGGTGTGTTGAATACATAGTGTAGTGCTACGGTTATCTCCACAGCTCCCATGCTCGACCCGAAGTGTCCGGGATTATTCGAACACGCATCGATGATGAACTCGCGTAACTCCTCACACACTTGCGGCAATTGTTCTATGGGCAATTGTCGCAGATCGCTCGGCGAATGGAGAGTGGATAATATGTTGTTGTCTTTATTATCAATCATGATATTGCATTTATTGTAAACGTGTTATCGACCATCATTTTCACGTTTCTTACTCTTGTAGATAGGTACAAATACGATAATACCCGATGCTACAATAGCAAAGATTGTCATGAAATTTAACTCACTTTTTGTAATCACAAGGTAGCATAACATTACCCACAATAGTGTGAGACAGATTATATTGAATGTCGAAAACTTTCTTTTTCCCATCTGATTTACAATTTGTTATATTCTTTTCTGTGGTGTGATATATATCACTCTGTACCAACTTACAAATATACGCCAAATTTGTTGTATTGCCAAAATTGTGACGTTTTTTTTCTTAAGTCTCTTTTCATTATTGATACAAACGCCCAATTGGTATCTAACCGACAACATTTCATACAGTACAGCCCACATTTCATACATTGCAGCTGATATTTGTTGTGCGACACGAGAAATATTACTAATTTTGTTCCTATAATTCACAATACAATGCATAGAGAGATTATTATATCAACATCAGTTGACTTGGTGCGTATAGCTCCGGAGTGTATTGTATATATATCGTCCGATGGCAATTACTCCAATCTGGTGCAGACCGATGGCGAAATGCGTATGCTTACCTATCAGTTGGGACAGGTTGAGGAGATTATTGCACGGCAGATTACTCCCGATAATAACACTTTTATTCGTCTGGGAAAGAGCCATATTATTAACCGACAATATATATACTATATTAATGTATCGAAACAGCGTCTCATACTCTCAGATGTGGTAAAATTTTCGCATACAGTTACGGCTTCGAAGGAGGCCTTGAAACAATTGAAAGAATTATTAGAAAAGGAGGTAATGTAATATGAATGAGTTTAAGATAAATGATATTGGTGATGACGAAATTCGCATTGTGACAGGTGCTGTTTCCCCGAGTACCAAAACTTCCAAGGTGAATAAATTGCCTTTTTATAGGTCTACTTCCTTTATTGTAGGCATAATAATGTTGCTCGTGATTCTATTGATTGCTTGCTTTTTGATGCTGCATCGTAATACACAACTCAATCTTTTGCAGAAGGAGCCGTCCTACTTCGAGCCGGTCAATGAGTCACAACCGATTGTCGCTGATACTATTTCCAAGTTGTCGAAGTGGCATGGGGATGACAATGTGCAATCGTTTTGTGAATTGCGTGATACTACCATCAATGATGTTCCGTTACAAGTGTTCATACCTCACAATGCTCTCATGTCGTTGCACATCGGACGCATGGATAAGAACGACACCACTATCATCTACACAGCACAAGCTGCCGATATTCGAGCCGATAATGGTGGTATTGTAGGTGCATTTGTGTTAAAAGGGGTTCCTCGTGCATGGGGGTTGTCGAAAAAGGGTTATTGTGCTTCTATCGATGGTGTAGTCACTGTCGGTGTAGCCGAAAATTCGCCTCTCTTTGAGGAAGCTACCGAGAAGTCGGGATATTTCTTCCGTCAGTATGCCTTGGTTGATAATGGTCATTTGGTCGAAAATAATCCCAAAGGTAAGACTATACGACGTGCTATATGCGATCGACGTGGCGAAATTTTTATGGTTGAAACCGGAACGCCCGAGTCATTACACGATTTTGCACAGGCATTGGTCGATTTGGGTGTCGACAATGCCATCTATTTGGTAGGTTCACATGCCTATGGTTGGGCTGTTGACGAAGCGGGTATTCGACATGAATTTGGCGACGATTCCTATTACGCGGGGCGTCGTCGTATGCCTCGGAACATAAGTTACATCGTGTGGCGTAAAAAATGATGTTTTCGCTCGAAGTGATGACCTCTTTTATAGTAACAATCTTTATGAATTGTTGATAGAATATACACTTCGTACATAGTAATATATATTTCGTACAATCGGTGCTTTTTCTCTTTGATATATCGAATATTAGTCAGATATTTGTATTGTCAACCTATGGGAATAGATTGTTGCTATTTTTACAACAGCCATGTTGGTAAGCAACGCGACAAGAGTAATGAAAGATAAAGTAGATAAACAAATATACTATTTAGTACCTAGGGTTGGAGGGGAATCTGTAAATGATAGGGAGTGGAAAGAAGACCTCGTGAAGTGGCATTAGCCACGCATGAGGGTCTTCATTTTTTTTAAGGTAGGTTCTATCAATTAGGTCGAGTTGATTTTGAAACTTATTGTGTGGAGTATTCCTATCTATTGTTCTGCGACGATCTATCCTTACACCTTGTTTGTGCCTGCACATAGTGAGGTTGCTTCCTAAGGGTGGTAGCAACCTCACTCTTTATATGTTCTTGTGACTCATGTGCGACGTGAGTTACGACATAGCTTCATTCGATATCACGTCTGCATCCATCTTTATGGCAGCTTTATTTCTTCTCGTTGGTAGCTCGAGCTGTTGTTTTCTTGCTGTCGGTGGTTTGGTTTTTGCTGTCGGTGGTTTTACCATTATTGCAACAACCGGTGCTGTTTTTTTCATTTGTTTTGTTCATAATAGAATAGTTTTTAAAGAGGTTAATATTAAATTATTAGCTGAGGAGCTTAATCAATCTCTACGACTTCGTGTTGCGTGTATGCCTCGGCTCTATTCCAAGCCATGTCGGTCTCGGGAATAGCCTCCATGATTTCATTGCTGCGTTGTCGAGCCAAGTTGCGGTCATGTTCACGCACGCTCTTGTCGGTGCGTTTGGTTCCCATTGGTTCTACCTCGCGTAGTCCATTCGTCTCACGCAGATATTCGCGAGTACACTCCACATACTGCCACTCTTCATGCAGCCCCGGACTGATACCCTCGTTCCATGCTCCACGGTAACGTTCGCCCTTCGACATGTCGAAGCACACGTTGCTATATCGCGGATTGGTCTCGAATACACCCGGTGGAAAGTGTGGCTCAATGCTGTGTAGAGCGGCTTCAAACTGTTGGAAGTGCGTTACTTCGCGAGTCATCAGGAAGTCGAGTGTACGTTTCACTTCGGGGTCGTCGGTGAGTGGTATGAGACTTTCATATACGATTTTGGCACGCGATTCCGATGCCATATCCGACTGTAAGTCCACTGTCAGTTCGCCATTGGCAGCGATGTAGGCACTGTTCCAAGGTACGCCGTTGCTATCTTTGAGCAGAGGACTTCCTTGCGACATGGTGAGGAACTGTGGATAGTTGAATGCTTGATGTATGTAATCGTCTTTGGCACTCTTATTGTTTACCAAGTTCATTATCTCTATGTCGTTTACTACATCCTTCATCCGTCCATTGGTGCGACCCAGCAGCATCTGTATCGTAGCTCCCACTATCTCCAAGTGGCAAAGTTCCTCGGTTGCTATATCCATGAGCATGTCGTACTTGTCGGGGTAGGGGTTGCGACAAGCAAAGGCCTGTACAAAATATTGCATCGATGCACTCAGCTCACCATTGGCTCCGCCAAACTGTTCGAGCAGCAGGCGTGCAAATCGTGGATCGGGACGCGACACTCGGGCATCGAATTGTAATTCTTTGATATGGTAAAACATAATTTATTCTATTTTGTTTCTAATCATTTTGTTGCGATGTACATCCGATATTCTAACACATCCCTTTCCTTCGCTGTTCGGTTGTTTCCTTTTTTTACGGTTTGATATTTAATCTTAGGCACTATTAGTTAACACATCCTCCCGATGTGAACTTTAATGCACACCACTGCGTTAATGAGTGCAGGGAACTTCTATATAATCATTCCTTTAACGAACGAATCATTAACTCGTGGAATGTGTCGAAGCCCCCCGCAATGATAGTATTAACTCTTAATCATTTACACTATGTACTTTATAGGATATATAATAATAGGTATTCTTGCCGGATTTATAGCCGGTAAGATCATGCGAGGTGGTGGATTGGGCATTCTGCTCAATCTTATTGTAGGTATAGTAGGAGGTATATTGGGTGGGTGGATTTTCGGCTTGTTCGGTATCACTGCCACAGGCATGTGGGGTAGTTTCATTACCTCATTGGTGGGAGCTATCATACTCTTGTGGATAGCCTCATTTATCAGCCGTCCACGTTGATGGTTGCAGAATGTTATCGGTGGTTTACAATGTAAACACAATAAATAGGTACAAGATAGCCGCCGGAACTGCCAAGAGAATACTGTCGAAACGATCGAGCAATCCTCCATGTCCGGGCAATATATTGCCCGAGTCTTTTACGTTGAGCGACCGTTTGATAAGCGACTCGCACAAGTCTCCCCATGTACCGAACACCGAGCATATCAGTGCCAGTCCCATCCACTGCCATGTGTTCAGTACATCGATATAGAGCGATGCCACATAAGCTGTGGCAGTGGCAAGTACAACTCCGCCCCAGAATCCCTCCCATGATTTCTTGGGTGAGATGCGTTCAAACAATCGATGCTTACCTATGGTGCAACCCACCAAGTAGGCACCGGTGTCGTTGACCCATATAAAGACAAATAGCGACAGCAAGATGAGCGGCGAAAAGCGATAGTACAAGATATTGCACAAGGCAAACGGCAGAGCTACATAGATCTGACCAAGGAAGCTATATGCCCATCCTTCGAGCGGTCGCTCCACCTTATCGTATAGTTGCATGATAAATCGCACTAAGAAGTACACCAAGTAGGGAACTGTAATAATTCCACTCATATCGAAGTTCTTGTCGGCATAGATATACAATGTCAAGAACAATAAGATCGAACCCAATATGTCGACAAACTTAGTTCCTCGCGGAGTGTGTGTCATACCCTCCACAAGACGATAAAACTCGGCCGTAGCCATCGCCGAAAAGGCTATAAAAGCCACAGCGAAACTATATTGATTCCACAATATACTACCCACAATCGTTGCCACAAAGACAGCCCCTGTGACAGCTCTTACTCCTAATGACTTCAATGACAGTGCCATAAACTCATCTCTATTTCTATTTCTTATTTTAACTGTGGCAAAGATATGAAGAACTCGCGAGAAAAAGGCAGGAAATTGGGAAATAATGCAATTCGTTGGTAGATTGTTTAATACGCAACGGGCTTCCGTGGTTGTAATGCGGTCCTGAAAGACCGTATATAGATGAGTTAAGATGTAGATTTGCTACT
>JAFXJY010000031.1 GCA_017531985.1 Bacteroidaceae bacterium | reverse complement strand
GGTCTCTATTTTTACTATCTCAAAACGTTCCAGTATCTCACTCGGTAGTACTATACGTGCAAATTGTTCCAATATCTTTGTTTCCATAACTGCAAAGATACAACTTTGAACGAATTTCCCACACCTTTTTGCTACTGAGCCCCAATAAGCCGCCCCTCTCTTCTTATGAAAATATATATATAAAAAAAAGACTCGAATTTTCGAGTCTTTTTTTGTGTGGTTGGCTTACCAGGATTCGAACCTAGACAAACAGAACCAAAACCTGTTGTGCTACCATTACACCATAAGCCAGTACCTATGTGCTAAGGGTTTTCCCTAAAAGCGATGCAAAGGTAATACCACTTTATGAAATCACCAAATTTTTGAATAAAAATTTTGCAAAAAAATTCAAAAAAGATGATTTTTGGGGTGTATTGAGGTTTATTTTATTTAGCAATGACCAAGAAATAGTTCTTTTTACCTTTCTGTACGATGAGGTATTTGCCGGCAACGAGTTGCGAGTCGTCAATAACCTGATCGAAAGAAGTGAGTTTTTCTTTATTGATAGATACACCTCCACCTTGTGTGAGTTTACGCATTTCTCCTTTTGATGGGAATATAGCAGCTTTGTCGGTAGTGAGTTCGATGGCTTTTATTCCGTTTTTGAGTTCTTCGAGTGATATTTCATAAGTAGGAACTCCATCAAAGACATCGAGTAGTGTAGTTTCATCGAGATTGCGTAGAGCGTCGGCTGTTGTGTTGCCAAATAGAATATTAGATGCAGCTACTGCGGCATCGTAGGCTTCTTGGCTGTGTACCATGATTGTTATTTCTTGTGCCAGTCGTTTTTGCAACGGACGCAAATGTGGAGCTTCGTGTTGTTCGGCAATTATGGCATCTATTTCTTCGCGAGTGAGTGATGTGAATATCTTGATGTAACGTTCGGCATCTACGTCACTTACATTCAGCCAGAATTGGTAGAATTTGTAGGGTGAGGTGTAACGAGGGTCGAGCCATACATTGCCACTTTCTGTTTTGCCAAATTTTGTACCATCGGCTTTGGTAATAAGAGGACAAGTTATAGCGAAGGCTTCTCCTCCATGCATGCGTCGGATAAGTTCGGTTCCGGTAGTGATGTTACCCCATTGATCAGAGCCTCCCATCTGTAACTTACAGTTGCGATTATGGTAAAGGTAGGCAAAATCATAACCTTGCATGAGCTGGTAAGAAAATTCGGTAAAAGACATTCCTTCACCCGATGTTCCCGAAAGACGTTTTTTTACTGAATCTTTTGCCATCATATAGTTGACAGTAATGAGCTTGCCAACACTGCGAATAAAGTCGATGAATGAAAATTCTTTCATCCAGTCGTAGTTGTTGACCAGTTCGGCGGCATTGGGGGCATCGGAGTCAAAATCGAGAAAATGAGCCAATTGTTTTTTGATAGCTTCCTGATTGTGACGCAAAGTATTCTCGTCAAGGAGCTTGCGTTCTTGCGATTTCATTGATGGGTCGCCTATCATACCGGTAGCACCACCAACGAGTGCAATAGGTTTGTGACCGGCTCGTTGCAAGTGACGCAGCATCATAACACCTACAAGGTGACCTATATGAAGTGAGTCGGCAGTAGGGTCTATACCTAAGTATCCTACTGTCATCTCTTTCTGCATTTGTTCTTCTGTTCCGGGCATCATATCGTGTATCATGCCACGCCATCTGAGTTCTTCTATAAAATTCATAGTTTTATATTGTTTTGTTTATATTTCGTTGTTTTATGTTTAGATGAAATACAAATGTAGTATATATTTTTTTTTAATACAATTGTTACGATTGAAAAAATAGTTTTTCGGCTCTTAATTGAGTGGATAATTTGAGTTCATCTACACTTAAATTCTTGATGAGTGCTATTTTACGATAGTTTTCTTCAAGTAATTCGGGGTTTTCATCACTTTCAATCCATAATTTTTCGATAGGCGTTATTTTAACACTTTCTATATTAAACTTATGGTTGAATGATAGTTGTATATTTTTATTTAATAGTTGACGAGTTGTGATGGGATTGCCTCTATAACCATGTATAATCCATTGTTGAGAGGGTTTGTATTTATTGTGCATGTTTAGTATTATATCTATACCATGTACAACATGTAGAATGAGTGGTTTTTTGAATTGTTCCGATAAAGCTATGTGTTTTTCCAGCAATATTACTTGCTGTTCTATGCAAGCTCCTCTTTTGCGGTCAATTCCTGTTTCGCCTACTGCTACTACATTGTGATGTTGAATATATTGTTGTAGTAAATCAATATCGTCTTTTTGATAATTGTCGCTATTCCAGGGATGTATACCTATCGAGTAATATACATCTTGAATGGGTATATATTGTGAGGGCAATACTGAAATAATTGCCTTATGTTCACTGTGTTTGTGATGAGTGTGTATGTCGTATAACGTAATCATGGCACTGGGTCATAACCGCTTCCGCCCCAAGGGTGGCAACGGCATACACGTTTGATTGTCAACCATAGCCCTTTGATGGCTCCATGTTTTTTTATGGCTTCTATGGCATATTGTGAACATGTGGGTGTGTATCGACATGTGGGTGGAAAAAGTGGTGATATACAACTGCGATAGAAGTAAATGGGTAGTAATAGCAGCCTGCTGAGTATTTTATTGATTGTGTCCATTAATTACGTTTTTATTATTCTTTTTGTAGGCTGTTATTAAGTTTGATAAGTATTTCTTTCATGCGGTTGTCGATTGTTGCGAAGTTGTTTTTCTCACCGGCTATATATAGGAAAGCCATGTCAATCGATTGGTTACCTAAGTTGGTAAGAAGATGTTTATTGAGTCTGTATGCTTCGCGGATGCGTCGACGCAACCACACACGTTTTACGGCACGCTTAAATTTGCGTTTGGGAACACTTATGAAAAATTGCGGTAGTTCGTCGGGTGTTGTTTTGTCATGGATGCGGTAGACAATGCGTAGAGGAAATTGTGCAAAAGATTTACCCTCGGCAAAGAGTAATTCTATGCGTGTGCGGCTGCATAATTTTTCTTCTTTTGTCAATCGGTACATTGTTTTCTATATAAAAAACACCTCGCAAGCCCGGGTGTTACAACCACACGCTTATACGAGGTGATATAGGGTAGGTTGAACGATTATTAATTTTTATCGGGATTATCGTTGTTATTGATATTATTTTTTAAGTAGGCATCCAATGCTCCGGTTATTGATGGCATTTCGGGGGTTGGAGCTTCTATATCAAGACGTAATCCAGCTTCTTTGGCTGCCTTGGCTGTTGTAGGTCCAAAGCAGGCTATTTTAATATCACCTTGTACAAATTCCGGAAAATTTTTCAATAATGAAGCTATACCTGCGGGGCTGAAAAATACCAACATGTCGTAGTCAAATTCTTCCTCGGGTGTGAAATCGTTGCTTACTGTACGGTACATTATAGCTTTGGTATAGTTGATATTGGCTTTTTCGAGGAACGAAGTGTCGTCTTTGTGTACATCGGATACAGGATATAGATACTTTTCATTATACTTGGCAAGTAATTGTACTATATCTTCTATCTTGTTTGTTTTGTTACCAAAGTGTATTTTGCGTTTGCGATAGACTATATATTTCTGTAAATAGAGTGATATGTTCTCTGTTGTGCAGAAGTATTTCATCGTATCAGGGATAGTGATACGAAGACTTTTACACAATGTGAAAAAGTGATCTATGGCTGTTCTTGTGTTAAAAATGATAGCGGTGTGGTCAAGAATTGATATTTTCTGTTGACGAAATTCTTTCGATGAAAGACCTTCAACTTTGATAAATGGACGGAACACTATCTCTACGCCATATTTTTGTGCTATGTCGTAGTAAGGTGATTTCTCGGTAGTAGGTTTCGGTTGAGAAACAAGTATTTTTTTTATTTCCAAGGTGTTACAGAGTTTAATTCTAATATTTTATACAAATAAATTACCAATTTTTTAAGTTGTAAAAGTGGCGTTATTTCAAGGGCACAAAGATACAAAAATATGTAAAGCAAACCGAATAAATGTGGTAAAAAAATACTAATACCCTTATAAATTATAAGTAATCTTGCTAAAAGATAGAAAATAAAGCAAATATACAGGGCAATGGTTGTGGCTTGTGGTATGAATATCATGACCAAAATAACGGGACTGAAAAAGAGTCCTATAAAGAGATTGATTGTGGTAAAACTTTCAGTAAAGGTTTCGGTCGAAAATTTATTGTCGAATATATTGCCCAATAAGTTGTATATTAATACTTGTAGCAGATAGTAGACAGCACACAATGCTATACATATTATCACAGAAGGCAATATAAGGTGTTCGTTGTTGATTGACTGGTGTAACAGACTGTAATAAAGAGTTATTCCCTCGGTAATAAAGGTCAATGTAAGGAGTGATAGTTTGAGCTGGTTTTCGTTGATAGTTGTTTCGTCAAACATGTTTCCCCGAGGATTCACCTTGAATAGCGAAGAGAATAGGTGTTGTAAATATTTGGCTCCGCGACGGTAGGATATAGCAAAAAATAAAAATGCGGCTATCAGCAGTGTTATTACCCCCGAGTCGGCTGCCGGTGTGATGGGTCTTTCATTAACCGGTAGGTCGGGTGTGGTAAGGGTAGAAGTGGTGATGTTACTATCGCTCTCGAAGTGGGTGTATGGGTTGACTACACTCTCTTGACTTGTGTGGCGGTGTAGTTGCGTATGAGTAGTGGTGTCACTTGTGTAAAGTGATTCTGTGTCGTATGGTTGACCGACTATATATGCAGTGTCGTTATTGATATTTTGTGCGTATAAGTTCATTGTTCGGTCATATTGTCGGCTGTAAATTTTCCTATGGCTGTATCCCACTCGTCTATTTTATCAAGTGCTTCCATAACCTCTTGCGGAGTATTTGCTGTATACCACAATGAGGAGTGTTTCTCTTGCATAAACTTATTGTCTATGGCTTGTTGCAACATTTGTAGCAGTGGGTCATAGTATCCCGATGTGTTAAGTATAATAATGGGATGTGTGTACAATCCCAACTGTTTCCATGTTATGATTTCGAGCAGTTCTTCAAGAGTACCACACCCACCGGGCAGTGCGATGGCAGCCTCACCCATTTGTGCCATGGTCTCTTTTCTGCTGTGCATGTCGGGGGTTACTATCAGTTGTGATAAACCTTTGTGACACCAGTCGCGTTCTACCATAAATTCAGGTATTACGCCTATGGCTTTTCCTCCATGCAACATTATATTGTCGGCTATACATCCCATCAACCCTTGACGACCGGCTCCGTAGACTATTTCTACTCCTTGTTGTGCCAATAGTGTGGCCAAGGTATCGGCAGCCTCGAAAAAGGTGGAGGCTATCGATGGACTTGAAGCACAATAAATGGTGACTTTTTTCCTGTTCATTATTCTTCCTTTTTACTTGTAGTGATGAGTGGGTTATAACCATTTATTGGCTTTGTACCAAGCCACAGTTTCGCGTACACCTTCTTCAAGACTGTATTGTGGTATAAATCCCAACTCCTCTCTTGTGGGAGTTGTATCGCACACCCAGTTGCGTTGGCACATAATGCGATATTTATCGCGATTGAGCGTACTTGTTTTGCCTCTCAAACCACCAATCCATTCGGCTACGACCGATATAATCCACAAGAACCAGCAGGGTACGACTATGGGAATAACGCAACGTTTACCCAACTCGGCTGCTACATATTTGCGAAATCCCGACGATGTGTAGGCTTGTTCTTCCGATATGAAATAGGCACGACGCACTATGGGTGCTTCGATGGCGGCAAAGATAGCTCGCACAAGGTCTTTGACATAGATAAACGTTATGAGTTGTTTTTTATATCCCACACCGAAGTCAAATCCGGCTTGAATAGACTGCATCATCAGTAAGTAATCCTTTTCACGCGGTCCGTATACTCCGGTAGGACGCAGTATCATGTAAGGGAAGTCGGGTAGGGAGGCCAAGTATTGTTCGGTCATCAGTTTACTCTTGCCGTATTCGGTATCGGGACGAGGCGTGTCGGTGAGCTTAATGGGGGTGTGATTGACTTCATCACCTTTTCCCCATGCACTAAGGCTGCTCATATATATAAACTTGCGAGGCACCATGTCACAAGCTATCAATGCATCAACAAAGTTGCATACCAGTTGATAATTGATGCGATAAAAGTCCTCCTTATTCTTACACTTGGTAACACCCAAGTTGTGAACGATATAATCCCAACCGCCCATTTTTTCTTTAAGAACGGTTAGTTGCGACCGGAGCTTCTCGGGGTGTGCATAGTCGAGATCAACAAATGTTATCCTGTCATCTTGCAGAAATTCGTGCGAAGTAGAGCTACGCACTCCTGCCCATGTGTCAAATCCGCGGTTGAGAGCCTCTTCAACGATGAAACCACCTATAAAACCCCCGGCTCCGGTTACAAGTATTTTATTTGTCATATGTGTTATAAAATTTAGGCTATAAAGGTACATATTTTTTGCGAAAGTGTGTATTTCTTGTCTTATTTTGACCTAAAATTATTGTTTGTCCCCCTTTTAAAGCATAATAATAAAGAAAAAAATCTTTATTTATTTGTTTCTTATGGGTTAAAAGCCTATTTTTGCATACTGTTACAAATGTGAAAAACATAAAAACAATAATAATAACTTAAATTTCAAACTTATGTGGTTAACTAACTCGTCAATAGGACGCAAGGTTGTTATGAGTGTTTCAGGACTCTTCCTCGTTCTATTTTTAACATTTCACATGTGCATGAACCTTGCTCTTGTGTTCTCGCCCGAGGCCTACAACGTTATTTGTGGCTTGTTGGGTGCACACTGGTACACATTGGCTCTTACTGCTGTACTTGCAGCCGGTTTCATTGTTCACATTGTCTATGCTTTCTGGTTGACTATTCAGAACCGTCGTGCTCGTGGTAACGACCGTTATGCTGTGAATGTTCGTCCTCAAGGTGTAGAGTGGTCTTCACAAAACATGTTGGTACTCGGTATCATCGTGATTTTGTTCTTGGTGCTTCACATGGCACAATTCTGGTTCAAGATGCAATTCAATGAGGTTGCTTCTTCTATGGCCGGTCTTGATGGTGAATATCTGTATCACGACGATCCTCACAATGGAGCGAGCTTGGTTATTACCGAGTTCAAGAACCTTTGGGTTGTGGTTCTTTACCTTGTTTGGTTGGTTGCATTGTGGTTCCACTTGACTCACGGTTTTTGGAGTGCATTGCACACCATCGGTTTCAACAACAACATCTGGTTCAACCGTTGGAAAGTAATAGGTAACGTTTTTGCCACAGTTATCTGCTTGGGCTTTGCTTTCGTTCTTATAGCCCTGTTCTTACACACCAATATCGAAGGTGGTATCCTTGGTTGGAATGCTGCTGATTGGTTGTTAAATAAATAATCTAATTAAAAACAATAGTTATGTCAAAGTTAGAATCTAAAATACCTGCCGGTCCGTTGGCTGAAAAATGGACTAATTATAAGGCTACTCAAAAACTGGTAAACCCCGCCAACAAACGCCGTCTTGATGTTATTGTTGTCGGTACCGGTCTTGCCGGTGGTGCTGCTGCTGCAACACTTGGTGAATTGGGTTTCAACGTTATCAATTTCTGTATCCAAGATTCGCCCCGTCGTGCTCACTCTATCGCTGCACAAGGTGGTATCAATGCTGCCAAGAACTACCAGAACGATGGTGACTCAGTGTACCGCTTGTTCTACGACACTATCAAGGGTGGCGACTATCGTGCTCGTGAGGCTAACGTATATCGTCTTGCTGAGGTTTCAAACAACATCATCGACCAATGCGTGGCACAAGGTGTTCCCTTTGCTCGCGAATATGGTGGCTTGCTCGACAACCGTTCTTTCGGTGGTGCCCAAGTATCTCGTACATTCTATGCTAAGGGTCAGACCGGTCAACAACTCCTCTTGGGTGCTTACTCGTCGTTGATGCGTCAGGTCAACAAGGGTAAGGTCGACTTGCGTACACGCTACGAAATGCTCGATGTGGTAATTGTCGACGGTCGTGCTCGCGGAGTCATCATGCGTAACTTGGTAACCGGTGGTATCGAGCGTTTTGCTGCTCATGCCGTTGTTATTGCTACCGGTGGTTATGGCAACGTCTTCTTCCTTTCGACCAACGCTATGGCATCTAACGGTTCGGCTGCTGTACAATGCTACCGCAAGGGAGCCTACTTTGCCAACCCCGCTTATGCCCAAATTCACCCCACTTGTATTCCCGTTCACGGCGAGTTCCAGTCGAAGCTCACTCTTATGTCTGAGTCATTGCGTAACGATGGTCGTATATGGGTACCCAAGAAAAAAGAGGATGCTGAGGCTATTCGTGCCGGCAAGCTCAAACCTACTCAGATCAAAGAAGAAGACCGCGACTACTACTTGGAGCGTCGTTATCCTGCATTTGGTAACCTCGTTCCCCGCGACGTTGCTTCGCGTGCTGCCAAGGAGCGTTGCGATGCCGGTTACGGCGTAGGTACCGGACTTGCTGTATATCTCGATTTCAGCGATGCTATCAAGCGTCTTGGTCGCGATGCTGTTGAGGCTCGTTACGGTAACCTCTTCCAGATGTACGAAAAGATTGTCGATGACAATCCATACGAAACTCCTATGATGATATACCCTGCATCGCACTATACTATGGGTGGTATTTGGGTTGACTATGAGTTGCAAACAACTATTCCCGGTCTGTTTGCTATCGGTGAAGCCAACTTCTCAGATCACGGAGCCAACCGTCTGGGTGCATCAGCTCTTATGCAAGGTCTTGCCGATGGATACTTCGTATTGCCCTACACTATACAGAACTACCTCTCTGACCAGATTCAAGTACCTCGTTTCAGCACCGAGCTGCCCGAGTTTGTCGAGGCCGAGAAGGCTGTTAAAGCCCGCATCGAGCGTCTTATGGCTATCAAGGGTAAACAATCGGTCGACTCGTTGCACAAGAAGCTCGGTCGCATCATGAGCGACTATGTGGGTATGGGTCGTAACAAAGCCGGTCTTGAAAAGGCTCTTGTTGAAATAGACAAGATTAAGAAAGAGTTTTATAGCGACTTGCGTATCCCCGGTGAAGCATATTCACTCAACGTAGAGTTGGAGAAAGCATTGCGTCTCGAAGACTTTATCGAAATAGGTAAACTGATGGCTGTCGATGCCCTTCACCGCGAAGAATCGTGTGGTGGTCACTTCCGCGAAGAACACCAGACCGAAGAGGGCGAAGCCAAGCGTAACGACCAAGACTTCATGTATGTTGGTTGCTGGGAGTACAAAGGTGAAGACCAAAAACCGGAGTTGCACAAGGAAGAACTCAACTACGAGTTTATCAAGGTACAACAACGTAACTACAAACAATAATCGGGAATTACAGTTATGGAAAAAACTATAGATTTAACACTGAAAGTATGGCGTCAACGCGACCGCAAATCGAAAGGTCAGTTTGAGACATATAACGTTAAAGGTATCTCGACCGACAGCTCATTCCTTGAGATGCTCGATGTACTGAACGAACAACTAATAAACGAAGGCAAAGAGCCTGTAGTATTCGACCACGACTGCCGCGAGGGTATCTGCGGTATGTGTTCGTTGTATATCAACGGACACCCCCACGGTCCCGATTCGGCTATCACCACCTGCCAGTTGCACATGCGTAAGTTTAAGAACGGCGACACCATCACCATCGAGCCTTGGCGTTCGGCTGGTTTCCCCGTTATTCGCGACTTGATGGTTGACCGCACTGCTTACGACCAGATTATTGCAGCCGGTGGTTACACCTCGATCAACGTAGGTGGTGCCCAAGATGCCAATGCCGTACTTATCCCCAAGACCGATGCCGATGAGGCAATGGACTCGGCTTCGTGTATCGGTTGCGGTGCTTGCGTAGCCGCTTGTAAGAATGGTTCGGCCATGCTGTTCGTTTCGGCCAAGGTAAGCCAATTGGCTCTCTTACCCCAAGGTCGTATCGAGGCTGCCCGTCGTGCTCGTGCTATGGTGGCTAAGATGGACGAACTCGGTTTCGGTAACTGTACCAATACCGGTGCTTGTGCCGCTCAATGCCCCAAGAGCATTTCGCTCTCCAACATTGCTCGTCTCAACCGTGAGTTTATCAAAGCCAAGTTGCAAGACTAATCTCGTATTATATAATTATGTATACGCACGCGAGGAAGCTATCAGCTTCCTCGCGTTGTTTATAGGAGATCTCTACATAAGCCACAACCTCAATCACAATATTGTCCTACATCGTGTAGTCGACACATTGCATTTCCATCAGTAGTAGGGCGAGTGGGTGTATATGACCCTATCCGACACAGACGAGTCTCTTGCCGATTTCTTGAAAAACATGAAGCGAACAATGAGAAAGTTTCCCTTAACGAATGATTAATAGGTGGAATTAATAGATGTTACCTTAACGTATCCCTGCCAATGTGAGGATACTTTCGTTACCCATGTTGCATAGAAGGTCGAGAATGGAGAGATCCTGCATGAACCCATAGCGAGAGGCAAATACTTGATAATAGGGGCGTGGCAAGTAAGGTGCTATGAGTGAGGTATCGGGATGTTTGGGGTGAATGGCTTCGCGTAAGTCGGTCATAGGAATGGAGTCATGCGGAGTGTATGTGTCACTAAGCGATATGTTCAGTTCTATGTCGAGCCAATCGCACACACAAGCTATCTGAGCCATGTTGTAATCGAGCAAGAAATCATAACGACGAGTATATAGTCGGGCTATATCATCGGCATAATATTCGTAGAAGGGAGAAGAGCCATAGGCCGATGCGATGGCCATGTGGTGTAAGTGTCGCCAATTGCCATGATCGCTGATACGCACATCACGCATGGTGGTGTGTGGCGATGGTTTTTCGATAGGTATGGTTAGTGTCTGTACACCTTGTGATGCAATGATATTACAACGATTGCGATAAGTCTGCTTGATATATGTATCGTGTTGCTCTATGACGGCTGCACCGTGGCGATATATTGCCGAGAAATAGCTGATGGGAGCCCAGTAGGCTGAACTGAGATAAAGTGGAGTCATCGTCAGATAGATTTAAAGAAACGTGAACCTCGCCACGATGGAATACCTCCTTGGCGAGCATCGGTGGAAAAAATAACTCTAACGCATCGACCTATCACATGGCTATGAGGTAATACTCCGAATGTACGCGAATCGGTGCCGGCAGTGCGATTGTCACACAGCACCCAATAGTAGTGTTGCGTGAATCGGTATTGATTTATTTTGCGACCACCCCGATATAGTGCATTGCCACACAATTGTACTTTGACTGGTTCATATTCATTTATTATGTGGGCATAAAAAGCAGCATTTCGAGGTGTAATAACAACATCTCGGTTATAGGGCGGAAGAACTATCTCATAGTTGTCATACGATAACGAAACAGGAGTCAATTGTAGGTGAGATGGAAGATGCTCTCTTAACTTGTCATAGCAATAACGATCGATATAGAACATGCAGGTATGTCCCAAGTCGTGTTTCTCGAAAGGCGAACCGAACAACCGGGTCATGTATTGCTCCACTTGCGAAACGAGCGTATCGGCAATGAGATAAGCCTCGGTCACAACCGGACTCTGAGCCGAAGGTACTCCATTTATATATAGTACACCGTCATGAGCCGATACCGTATCGCCGGGGATTCCCACACATCGGGCTATGGCAGTAGGATAATGAGATAGAGGAATTGCTCCTCCGGTCGGGTAGTTGAATGCCACAATATCATTACGCGACACCTCCTTGGTCGACAACCGGTTATAGGGTAATGGCTGTGCCGGATAGCGAGCAGGAAGGTCAGTACCGGGAATGGTGTCGATAAATGGTAGTGAAATGTAAGATTGAGGTAGTCGAATACCGTAGTGCCACTTTTCGACCCACACGCGGTCGCCCTGTAAGAGTGTGTTTTCCATCTGTTGGGGTGCGACTCTATACAACTCTACTACATAGGTACGACATAGAGCCGCAAGTACTACTGCTACGGCAAATATTACTATTACATTGATGATTATGGAACGTCTACGACCCATGTACCACTATCAATTGACCAGTGAATCGGCTGGACGCATAAATCGATTCCATCGGAACTTTCCATTGAACCAACCTTTGTCCTTATCCAAGGATATAAGTACCAATATTGGCTTGCCGATGATGTGATCCTCGGGAACAAAACCCCAGTAACGAGAATCGGCCGAGTTGTCTCGATTGTCGCCCAGCATCATATAGTAATCCATCTTGAAGGTATATTCGGTAACAGGCTCATCATTGATGTACACAACACCCTTGCGAAGTTCCAGTTTGTTACCCTCATAGTTGCGAATAGCTCGTTCGTAGAGCGAATAGTTATCGGCATTGAGTTGTATAGTAGCACCCTTTTGAGGTATCCACAGAGGACCGAAATCGGCACGACTCCATTGATGTACACCGTCCAAGGGGAATACTTCTCCTCCCATTTCGTCTGGTTCTTTCACTATTTGCTCAACGATAGGCGATGCCTGAACTTTGTTATACATCTCTTGTGTTAAAGGGAAATGATAGACCGGATTGTAACTGCCATCACTCCGGGGTGTAATACCCAATTGGGCAAAGAGGTAAGGAGCATTAGCCGAGTTATTCAGATACATACGATCATCGACACTGATACCCCACTGCTCAAATGTCTTTTCACCTATCTTCGTTCCATTGGTTTTTACGAAATAGTTGAGTTGCATTTTCTTGGGCGATGCAATAGCTTTACCATTGATATGGATGACATTATTGCGTATTTCGAAATTCTCACCCGGCAGTCCCACACAACGTTTTACATAGGCTTCACGCCTATCGACCGGACGGTATATAATCTCGCCGAAACGAGCTTTGTCGCGATGCAGAGCCTCACGACCATAGTAATGAGCAAGCGTGTAATAGTCGGGGTTAGGCATTTTGCTTGCAACGGTATCTCCGGCAGGAAAGTTGAAGACAACAATATCGTTACGCTCGATGCTTCCCAGTCCTTTCAAACGCTTATAGGGCAGCTGCCAACTGTCAATGTACGACTTGGTATTGACAATGGGAAGGGTGTGCTGAGCCAGAGGAAAGTGTAAAGGAGTCTGAGGCAGACGTGGTCCATAATTGACCTTGCTTACCAACAAGAAGTCGCCTACCAGCATCGACTTTTCCAACGATGGTGTGGGTATCTGAAAGTTTTGGAATGCAAAGATGAATATGAAATAGACCAATACAAGAGCATAGGCGATGGCATCAACCCACTCGCATATGGTGCGTATAAAAGGATTTTTGATATTACGCCATCCACCCCAAGGAATATATTGTGTAATGTAGATGTCGAAAAATAACGGATATATAAGCAACAGCCATGGAGAGCCTATCCATATTATCAAAAGCAAAAAGATTGTTGTGAACACACCAAACCGCACCCAGCGTGCAGTGCGTGTACGTTTAACTCGTTCCTTAAAGGTCGACCTATGCGAAGGTTGCATTGAAGTATTGTTTTCTTTATTCATAGTTTACGCCAGTTATTTACTTTAAAAACGGGAGCATATCGCTCATGGTAAGAAATCCCTTTCTATCGACAGCAAATTCGGCTGCAATAACCGCACCGAGGGCAAATCCACGACGACTCTTAGCACGATGCTCGATGGTAATTGTGTCTACATCCGAGTCGTACCTCACTACATGAGTGCCAGGTACCTCTCCTTGACGAACGGCTGTCACGGGTAATACATCGTTTGTAGTAGCACTCTCGCTCCACTGCGACAGACGCTCCATTCCGGTCACAATATCATTGGCCAGAGTGATTGCTGTACCACTGGGATGGTCGAGCTTGTGAATGTGGTGTATTTCTTCGAGACTTACATGATAGTTGTCAAAGGCATTCATAACCTGCGAGAGCCATCGATTCATGGCAAAGAAGATATTTACACCGAGACTGAAATTGGAGGCGTAGAAAAAGGTAGCTCCTTGTCTGCAAGCTTCCTCTATCTCGGGCATACGTTCGAGCCATCCTGTTGTACCGGACACAACAGGTACTCCGGCAGCAAAAGCTCGCTTATAGTTTTCGACAGCCGTAGCCGGAGTTGTAAATTCGATGGCAACATCGGCCGATAAAAAGGCATCGGATGTAAAGTCGGCTTGATTGTCGGCATCGATGCGACACACTATTTCGTGTCCGCGAGTCATTGCTATTTCCTCTATTGCATGCCCCATCTTGCCGTATCCTATAAGTGCTATTTTCATTTCAGTAAATATTTATAAGTCACAACTATATCGTCTGTATTTCGTTTTTCCGAGACTTTACCCGGCTACATTAATATCAATACCCAAGGCCTTGACGCGGTCACCTATCGAACGAAGTTCTTCAACAGATACTTTTTCGAGTGATTGCTCAGGAGTCTTGCGGTCGATGGTGTATATCTGTACCTGTCGCGGATGGATGCGTTTTATAGCATCAAGCCACAGGGCTATCTCCTCCTCGGTGGTATTGTCCACTCGTTCACCATTGTGATAACCACGCGTAAACATGGTCTGTACTATACAATCGCCCTCAAATTTCTCAATATTGCTAAGAGTTCTCTCCGGGTCGCAATGTCCGGCAGGGACATTGAGTTTACGCATTGTATCGGCCATCATCGTGTCAAGTTTGAGACAATTGTTATCGACCTTGCGAAGAGCGGCAACAACCATCTCATCTTCGAGTCGGGTTGAGTTGGTAAGTACTGTAATCTGAGCCGATGGGTAAAATTCATCGCGTAGAGCAATCGTATCGTCAATAATGCCGGCAAAATCGGGGTGCAAGGTAGGTTCACCATTTCCGGCAAAGGTAATAACATCAAGCGGACTGTTCTCTTCTCGCATTGCAATAAGCTTGGTACGCAAAGCTTGGTACACCTCGCTACGGCTATATATCTTGCGGTCATCACGGTTATCGGCATTGTAACCACACTCGCAGTAGATGCAATCATACGAGCACCATTTACCATTGAGCGGTAACAGATTGACACCTAACGAGACACCCAGTCGACGGCTGCGAATGGGACCAAATGCTATTTCATGAAAAAGTACGGTTGACATGTATATTGGGTTTTATAGGTTGATGTGCAAAGGTAGTAAATGTAATCGGAATAGTATGTTATAAAAGTGTAAAAAAACCGAGAGCCTATCCCAGGGGAATAGGCTCTCATATAATACTAAAATAAATCTTGGCTATTATTTAAGACCACGACCACGAAGGAGTGCATCGGGATTGGGTTCTTGACCGCGGAATTGTATATACAATTTCATGGGGTCTTCGCTCGAACCGGCTTCAAGGACATTGATGCGGAATGCATCAGCGGTAGCCTTGTCGAATACACCGTTTTCAGCAAATGCATCAAATGCATCGGCATCGAGTACCTCAGCCCACAAGTAGCTGTAATAACCTACCTCATAGCCACCCGAGAATACATGATTGAAGTGCATGCTGCGATAGCGATAGCATATCTCCTCGGGGAGACCCAACTCGGCAGCCACTTTCTTTTCATACTCGCGAGCGTCAAAGTCTTCGTAGTTTTCCAATTCATGCATACGCAAGTCAAGCAGTGCAGCTGCTACCAACTCGGTAGTGGCAAATCCTTGGTTGAAGGTTGAGGCTTTTTGCATCTTTTGAATAAGTTCGTCGGGAATTACTTCGCCTGTTTGATAATGGTAAGCGTAGAGTTTCAACACCTCGGGGTGAGTAGCCCAATGTTCAGTAATCTGTGAGGGCAACTCAACGAAGTCGCGTGCAACATTGGTACCACTGATGCCGTAGTAATCGACACGGGTGAGCATACCATGCAATCCGTGACCAAACTCGTGGAAGAGGGTCTCTACCTCGTCGAGTGTGAGCAATGAGGGAGCATCGGCAGTGGGTTTTGTAAAGTTACCTACATTGTATACCAAGGGGCGTACTTCGTTACCATCGGCATCGACATACGACTCGCGGAAGTTGCTCATCCATGCACCCGAACGCTTGCTGGCACGTGGGAAATAGTCGCAGAAGAATACTGACAAGTGCTTGCCTTCGGCATCAAATACTTCATAAGCACGAACTTCGGGATGGTAAGTGGGAATAACGCCAAGTGTGTCTTCTTGGAAAGTGATACCATAGAGACGCTCAGCTACCATAAAGACACCTTTGAGTACGTTGTCGAGAGAGAAATAAGGTTTCAACTCATCTTCGTTGAGGGCATACTTCTCTTGACGTACTTTCTCGGCATAATAAGCATAGTCCCAAGGAGCGAGCTTAAAGTTACCACCCTCACGATCTATGATTTTCTGCATATCGGCAATCTCTTCATTGGCACGAGGAACGGCATATTTCCATATGTTGAGGAGTAAGTCGTTGACAGCGGCATCGGTCTTGGCCATGCGGTCGTCAAGAATGAAATCGGCATAAGTCTTGTAACCCAATAATTGAGCTTTTTGTAAACGCAATTGGAGGATACGTTTGATGTTAGCCTTGTTGTCATTGGCATTGTCATTATCGCCACGCATGATGTAGGCTGTATAGAGTTGCTCGCGAAGGTCACGATTGTCGGCATACTGTAAGAAAGGTATGCGACTGGGAGCTGAAAGGGTAAATACCCATCCCTCTTTACCTTGTGCAGCAGCTTCTTCGGCAGCAGCTGTTATAGCACCTGCGGGCAGACCTGCAAGGTCGGCTTCGTTCTCAATGTGGAGTGTAAAGGCATTGTTCTCGGCCAGTACGTTGTTGCCAAAATTGAGTGAAAGGGTCGACAGTTCGCTATTGATGTCACGCAGCGTAGCTTTATCTTCGGCCGATAAAAGAGCTCCCGAACGAACGAAACTATTGTAATATTTTTCCAACAGACGCTCTTGGGGACGATCAAGATTTTCATTAGCTTGATTGTCATATACGGCTTTAATACGCTCAAATAATGCTTCGTTGAGCATAATATCATCGGCATGGGCTGTGAGCTTGGGAGTAACTTCGGCTGCTATATCGCGAAGGGTGTCATTGGACATTGACTCGGTGAATGAGAAGAATGTCAACTCGACATTGCGGAGAAGCATACCGCTGAGATCGAGTGCCAAGATTGTGTTCTCAAATGTAGGAGCTTCGGGGTTCTCTACAATAGCCTTTATTTCGGCTTGTTGTTGTCTGATACCTTCTTCAAAAGCAGGCATGTAATGTTCATTCTCAATCTGTTCAAAAGGAGGTACATCGAACGGAGTGTTGTACTCACTGAGGAACGGATTACTACTTTGTTGACATCCGGTCATCATAAGGCAAATAATTGCTGGAAGAAATAATCTTTTCATTGGTTATTGTTTTTAATTGGTTTTTGTGTTTTCTGTATTGGTATTTAGCTGTGCAAAAATAGAACAATTTTATAAAAATACCCAATTTTCAAGCCATTATCTCACTATAAATGATAAGATTCTAATCATTCCACTCAAATGTTACCAGCAGTGGATAGTGGTCGGAGTAGAGATATTGACCTTTTTCGATGTCTGTGGCAGTGAATGAGCCTTGGTATATAATGTGGTCAATGCGAACCCACATGCGGTCGGCTCGATATGTAAATCCCGGACCTAAGCCTAACTCACAGAAGGCGTCACGACGTCCTTTCTGTAAAGTATGGTAGGCATAGGAGTTGGGGGTATCGTTGATGTCTCCGCACATGATTATATTGCCGCCCATTGTTCTTGCCATTGAGTCGACATATTGAGATTGTAATGCTCGCAACTGAAAAGCATTCATGAATTTCTTGGCAAAAACTTTTATTCCACCCAGTTTTTCGCCTATACTATCAGGCGATGTTATAATGTCACTATACAATTGCTTATCGTCCCGGGTAAGACCTATCGACTCCAAATGATTATTGAAGAGTGTAACTGTACGTCCGTTTATATCGAGCTGATAGATTGATGTGTTGGCCGATGGGGTGTATATCGTATCACTGATTAATCTGATGGGATACTTCGAAAATATGCGACTGCGATTCTGACAAATGTGATAGGGGTATAGTTGTGCTATCTTATCGACTTGCTCTTGCGTTCTTTTCTGTCCCTTGACTGCTCCCCAATATCCATGTCCCTCTTGTAGTGCTACTACATCAGCGTTGGTGTCGATGATATATTGCAATGTGCGATTGTGTTGTGCTTGGTCAAAACCCGGTTCATTCTTGCTATCGACAAAATAATATACATTGTAGCTTAACAGGGTAAATCTCTCGCGGTTGGTATCTATATTGTCATGCCGGATATTGATGGGGCTATATTGCAGAAAAGCCGGGATGGCGAGCAATAGCGACACAAACGGCACAAGAGCATAACGTGCATAGATGGGCAACAACAACAGTAGAAGGATTATTGTTGTCACTACAAATATAGGAAAGGCAAGTCCCAATAAAGCCGGCGGCGAGAAATGTATTGGTGAGAAATATTGGATATACGATGCCAGAAGCAATCCTATCGATGATATTATCGACAGAATAAGTAATATGAGTGCTATACATTTTCTGATAAAATTCATCCTCTATCCATTGTGTGTTGGATTATTTTTTCTTACATCGAATAGTTTTTGTTTCTCTTCGGTCGTTAATGCACTATACCCCGACTTTTTAATCTTATCGAGTAAACGGTCTATCTCATCATTTTCACGTTTCTTACGCATATGATACTCCTCATCACTCTCGGGGCGACTACGACGCTTGTTCTCGTCCGACTTTTGGCGAGAAATCTTGGGTTTCTTGATGCGTATGTAAGGCCGTTGAAACAACGTTACTATCTTATCCATGAAGCCATTAATGGGACGCAGTATATCCTTGCCTTTATTCCAGAACCAACCGAAAATAATACCCATAATCGCACCTCCGATATGTGCAAAATGGCCTCCTGCATTGGGCGAAGTCATACTCAACAAATCTATCAGAATAGTAACGCCTGCAATGTATTTAAGCGAAATAGAGCCTATGAACATGAGATTGATTTTATAATCGGGTGTGCGTAAAGTAGTGGCAAAGACTATGGCCATGATGGCAGCCGAGGCTCCACACATCATCCCTTGTCGGTCGGCAAAATAGGGGAAAATATTGTAGGATAGCAAGTACATAATTGCTCCGGCTATTCCGCCCATAAAATAAAGGGCTGTCAGGTGGCGTTGTGAAAAATATTGAATAAATATTTCGCCAAACCAATAGAGCCACAACATGTTGAAAAGGATGTGCCACACATCGTAATGGACAAACATATAGGTCAGTATTGTCCACAATCGGTAGGGTAAAATATTTAAATCGGAGGGTACTTCGATATACGACAGCCATGTCTTGGTGTCGATATTGAACAATAAGAGTATTACCGATACTAAATGAACAGCAACAAATACAGCTACGTTGATGTATATGAGTTGTTTAAGAACCGGAGCGTTATTGAAACGATATTTAAGACTATCAATAATACCTGCCATTTCCTACTCCTTTCTTTCTCCAATAAAGTATAAGTAAAATACCCACAAGCATTCCTCCTAAGTGGGCAAAATGTGCTATACCATCACCCGTCGAGCTGACTCCTAAGAACAACTCGATAAGACCATAACCCAAAACAAACCATTTGGCTTTGATGGGAACGGGTATGAACATTAAATATAGGGGTACATTGGGGAATAACATACCGAAAGCCAATAGGATACCAAATACAGCTCCCGAAGCTCCTATGGTAACCCAACCATTGAGATATGGGGCAACAACATCCCAGCCCAAGTGTGCTACATCGTGAGATATGGCATTGCCCAGTTCGATGTACCATGCCACTTCTTGTATGAGTCCGGCACCTATTCCGGTGGTAATGTAATAGAATAGGAAACGTTTTCCGCCCCACACCTCTTCAAGCGTACGCCCAAACATAAACACTGAAAACATGTTGAAAAATACATGTGCAAACGATGTCGGGTCGTGTAAGAACATATAAGTAACGAGTTGCAACACATTGAACTGCTCGGCTCCTATGATGTGCAATCCCATCCACTCTACAAGGCGATATGACCCCGTCTCGGGATTAATTCCTATGGCCAAAGTTGCAAACCACATCAACACGTTGATGATGAGCAGATTCTTGGTTACCGGTGGTATCGAATTGAAAAACGAACGCATAAAAAATGGTTTATTTATTGTCTGAATAATAAGTAACTTCTAAATTACTGCAAAGGTAATTAATAATTACAACTCATGATAGAATAGTATGTTATATTATGATTTTAACTCCGTTTTTTAATTATTTTAGGGTTTTCATTCCCGATAATGAACTCATATTTACCCATTGCTAGTACTGAATTACTGTTTTTTTATACAATTTTCAACTCAAATCACATCGTTCAAAAAGAGACTTTGATAAAAATAGCGAAAAATAACATGAAAAATTCTATTTCGACGGTTGCAAAGGAACTATTTCAACATAAATTATTTATCTTTGCACACTTAACGGATAGTAAATTCATATTATGAAAATAGAACAGATTATAGCATCGGCAACAGCTCGTGCCGTGTATGCTCTCTACGGAACAGAAGTAGATGAAAACAACTGCATGCCGCAAAAAACAAAAAAGGAATTTGAAGGCAATCTGACGGTTGTAGTTTTTCCATTCCTGCGTGCATCAAAGAAAGCACCCGAGGCAACAGCACAAGAGATAGGCGAATATCTCTTAGAAAATGAACCCACCGTAGCCTCATACAATGTGATAAAAGGTTTTCTCAATCTTGTCATAGCTCCGGCACACTGGGCAGGAGTGTTGCACGAGATAGATAGCAATGCCCGATATGGTTTTACCGAGGTTACACCTCAATCGCCCTTGGTAATGATCGAATATTCATCGCCCAATACCAATAAACCCCTGCACTTGGGACATGTCCGCAATAACTTGCTCGGTTATAGCTTATCACGCATCATGGAAGCTAATGGCAACCGTGTGGTGAAAACCAACATTGTCAATGACCGAGGCATCCACATCTGTAAGTCGATGCTGGCATGGCAAAAGTGGGGCAACAACATCACTCCCGAGAGTGCCGGCAAGAAAGGCGACCACTTGATAGGCGACTTCTATGTACTTTTCGACAAGCACTATAAAGCCGAAGTAGCGGCTCTCATGGCACAAGGTAAGAGCAAGGAAGAGGCTGAGGCATCATCACCTCTGATGGCGGAGGCTCGCGAAATGTTGCGTCGCTGGGAAGCCGGAGACGAGGAGGTTCGCAGTGTGTGGCGTATGATGAACGAGTGGGTATATGCCGGCTTTGACGAAACATACCGCCGCATGGGGGTCGACTTCGACAAGATATATTACGAGAGTGAGACTTATCTCGAAGGAAAAGATAAAGTGCTGGAAGGTCTTGACAAAGGTATTATGTATCGCAAAGAAGATGGCTCGGTGTGGGCTGACCTTACCGGTGAAGGTCTTGACCACAAGTTGCTGTTGCGTAGCGATGGCACCTCGGTATATATGACCCAAGACATTGGTACCGCCAAATTACGCTTTATCGACTATCCCATCGACCAAATGATATATGTAGTGGGTAATGAACAAAATTATCACTTCCAAGTATTGTCAATCCTTCTCGACAAGTTGGGCTTCAAGTGGGGTAAAGACCTTGTTCACTTCTCTTATGGCATGGTGGAACTTCCTGAGGGCAAGATGAAGAGTCGCGAAGGAACAGTGGTAGATGCCGATGACTTGATGGATGAAATGGAGCGTACTGCACGCGAAACATCGGCCGAACTGGGTAAACTGGATGGCTGCACAGCCGAGGAAGCCAACGAAATATCACGCATGGTGGGTATGGGTGCCCTCAAATACTTTATTCTGAAAGTAGACCCTCGCAAGAATATGACCTTCAACCCCAAGGAGAGTATCGACTTCAATGGCAACACAGGTCCGTTCATACAATATACACATGCTCGCATATGCTCGGTTATGCGTAAGGCTGCCGAAGCCGGTATTGAATATAAAAAGGTGGATATGACAGGTGTTGTACCCTCGGAAAAAGAGATTGATCTCATACAACGCATGGCAAGCTATCCGGCAACCGTTGCCGAAGCCGGTCGCACATACAGCCCGGCTCAGATAGCCAATTACGTCTATGACCTTGTCAAAGAATACAATCAGTTCTATCACGACTTCTCCATCCTGCGAGAAGAGAATGAGAACGTGCGAGCATTCCGTTTGATGCTTTCGGTCAATGTTGCCAAGATTATTGCTTCGGGCATGAGTTTGCTGGGCATCGAAGTTCCCGAACGTATGTAATAAAAAAATAATATAAGACTATGAAAACAAGACATTTATTCCTTACCTTGCTGACTACACTTTTATTGGCATCATGTGGAGGTAACAAGCAATTTAAGATAGAGGGTATCTTGGTACCCGAATTGGATGGTAATATGATATACCTATACGATTACTATCAAAAGATGCCTGTTGATAGTGTTGACATCATCAACGGAGCTTTCCTTTTCTCGGGAGAGGTCGACACTGCTTATTTTGCCTTAATCGTCGCCCCTACACTACAACTGCAATATCCCGTCTTTGTAGAGCCTAAGAGTGATATCATTATAGATTTCAACGAAGATGGCATCATACAAGGTTCTCCCATGAACGATGCTTTCAATGCATTTATCGATTGTTCCAATCTTTTAATGCAAGATTATACAATAACCCAAGATAGCATCCAACAGCTGATGAATAGTCAAGCCATCACAGCCGAAGAGGCTATGCAATTCTTAATGGAGGAAGAGACGTTTATTCAGCAGGAGTTAAAAGCTAATACATTGCAACTCTTATCGGAGCATAGCAATGATGCATTGGGAATTTTTGCTATGGAAAACTACTTATCGACCGAACCCGAACAAGCCGAACTCGACTCGGTTGTAGCGACTCTGGGTGACATCATTCTTAACAATGCATCCATAAAACACACTATCGATGCAAGGGAAAAAATGAAGTCCGTCTCACAAGGTGCTATGTTCATTGACTTCACTATCGAACAAGAAGATGGCACAAGCGTATCACTGAGTGACTATGTAGGAAAGGGTCAATATGTATTGGTCGACTTCTGGGCATCGTGGTGTGGTCCTTGTCGTCGTTCTGTTCCCACGCTTATCGAACTCTATAATGAGTACAAGCCCAAAGGTCTTGAAATCTTAGGTGTAGCTGTGGGTGATGCCAAGGAGGCTTCTCTCAAAGCCATCGAAGAGGAACAGATGCCTTGGCCGCAAATACTTGATGCACAAAACATTCCCACCGAGATATATGGCATTATGAGCATTCCACATCTCATCTTGTTTGCCCCTGATGGAACAATTGTAACTCGCGGATTACCCGATGAAACCCTGATTGCAACCGTTAAAGCTGCTATTGACAATAAGTAAAACAATATTTCGATTATGAAACGCTCTAATTTCTATATAGCATCATTGGCAACCTTATTGTTGGCTGCATGCAATAGTGCGGAGACAAACATCTGCCAAGTAGAAGCCCATATCGACAACATGACCGAAGGAAAGTTCTATTGGGTCAATAAGACAACTCTTACCGTTGTCGATAGTGCTTTTGTCAACGAAGGGATAATCGCCTTTACCCAGCCAGTAGATACAGCCTACGAAGCTCTCATTGTAGATGTTACCAACACGGCACCCGGTGTTCAGTTCGGTATCAACGATACATCTATACACTTCTCTTTTATTGCCGAGCCGGGTAGTAGCCTTCAAATAGACCTCAACAAAGGTCAATTGATTGAAAGTTCGCCTCTCAACATCGACTACATGGCATACTACGAAACAAGTAAAAGGTTGAATGAGCAGATACAATTGCTCAACGATAGTCTTGTAGCCTTGATGGAGAATAACACCCTGACTCCCGATGATGTCAGAAATGCATTCTATGCAGGACGTGATGCCCTTAATGGTGTGTATGTCGATAATATAGAGACAATGCTTTCGACTCACAACAACGATGTTTTAGGAGCCATCATACTCAATTCATATCTGTCGAAATGCGACAACGATACTCGCATAGACAGTGTGCTGACTACCATGAGTGACTATGTCTTGGAGCATCCTGCGGTATATAAAAGAGTGCAACGTCGCATCAAGTTCAAAGAGACTGCCGAAGGAATGCCCTTCAAAGATTTTACGGTAGAACAAGCCGATGGTACAACCGTATCGTTGAGCCACTATGTAGGCAAGGGACAATATGTATTGGCCGACTTTTGGGCTTCATGGTGTCCTCCTTGTCGCAAGTCAATGCCTTTGTTGAAAGCTCTTTACACAGAGTACAATGGCAAAGGTTTGGAATTATTGGGATTGGCTACTCGTGATAAAGTAGAAGATAGCAAGCGAGCTATTGAAGAAGAACAGATGCCTTGGCCGCAAATATTGAGTGAAACCAATATCGCTGCCGAAACTTACGGCGTAAATGGCATTCCTCACCTCATTCTCTTTGCTCCCGACGGTACCATAGCTCTGAGAGGATATCCCGACGAAGAGTTCCTGAATCAAGTTAAAGAATTGATTGTTAAATAATAACTACAATATAAAATGGAAAATCCTTTGTTTATTTATAACACGCTGAAACGAACCAAGCAACCTTTCGTACCCCTCAACGCTCCTCATGTGGGTATGTATGTGTGCGGTCCTACTGTGTATGGCGATGGTCATTTGGGACATGCTCGCCCGGCCATCACATTCGACATACTGTTCCGTTACCTCACTCACTTGGGATATAAGGTGCGTTATGTACGCAACATTACCGACGTAGGTCACCTCGAACATGATGCCGATGATGGTGAGGATAAGATAGCAAAGAAGGCTCGACTCGAACGTCTTGAACCTATGGAGGTTGTACAACACTACCTCAATCGCTATCACAAGGCAATGGAAGCACTCAATGTGCTTCCCCCCAGTATCGAACCTCATGCTTCGGGACATATTATTGAGCAGATTGAATATATCAAGAAGATATTCGATGCAGGCTATGCCTATGAGAGCGAAGGCTCGGTCTACTTCGATGTAGAGAAATACAATGCCGACCACCACTACGGTAAGCTGTCGGGACGTAATATCGATGAGTTGTTAAATACAACCCGCGACCTTGACGGACAGAGCGAAAAACGTTGCTCGTACGACTTTGCTCTGTGGAAGAAAGCATCTCCCGAGCATATTATGCGTTGGCCATCACCTTGGAGTGACGGTTTCCCCGGTTGGCATCTTGAATGCTCAGCCATGGGAACCAAATATCTCGGTGAAGAGTTCGACATCCACGGTGGCGGTATGGACTTGCTATTCCCTCACCACGAGTGCGAGATTGCACAATCGGTAGCCGCACAAGGACACGAAACAGTGCGTTACTGGATGCACAACAATATGATAACCATCAACGGACAAAAAATGGGTAAATCATTGGGCAACTTTATAACCCTCGATGAGTTCTTTACCGGCAAGCACCCATTGTTACAGCAAGCCTATTCGCCCATGACCATCCGTTTCTTTATCCTTCAAGCTCACTATCGTAGCACTGTCGATTTCAGCAACGAAGCACTTCAAGCATCGGAAAAAGCCTACAATCGCTTGATGGAAGGATGGAACAACCTTGCCAAGATTGTGCCTGCTCCAACATCGACCATCGATGTAAAAGAGTTGCGAGCCAAGTGTTATGAGGCTATGAACGACGACCTCTCAACCCCCATCGTAATTTCACACCTTTTCGATGGAGTACGCATCATCAACACCGTATTGGCAGGCAATGCAACCTTGTCGCAAGCCGATATAGACGAGTTGCGTGAGACAATGCGACTATTTATGTTCGATGTGCTGGGTCTCGTCGAGAGCAAAGAATCCGATAGTAGCGGAAACGAAGCCTACACCAAGGCTATCGAGTTATTGCTCGAAATGCGTCGTGAGGCCAAAGCTCGTAAAGACTGGGCAACCAGTGACCTTATCCGCGACCGCCTGAACGAAATTGGTTTCGAATTGAAAGATACCAAAGAGGGTACAGAGTGGAAACTGAAATAATAAGCAGTACATCTCAACATAAAAGAGTCTTGCCAACGAAACATTTCGAGCAAGACTCTTTTTTTCTTGCTTACACATTATAATATATAGGTTGAGCAAATAATATTTCCATCGCCCAAAACTTACGAAAAATAGGCTTACAGATGTATGTATGCATCTTTCCGACACATTATTGAAGAAAGCATAAAACACACAAAAAGATAAAAAATTCATAAACAGGCTGTTTTAAACTGATTTTTTACCTAATTTTGCGGCGATTTTGAGATAACCCCGCAAAGAGGTCAATAATATGTATAAGAATTTAGTTATAGTAGAGTCTCCCGCCAAAGCCAAAACCATAGAAAAATTCTTGGGTGAAGACTATAAAGTAATGTCGAGTTACGGACACATTCGCGACTTAAAGAAGAAAGTGTTTAGTATAGATATTGAAGACAACTATCGTCCCATTTATGAAATACCGGCCGACAAACAGAAGTTGGTAGATACACTTCGTTCCGAAGCAGCCAAAGCCGAAACCGTGTGGCTCGCATCCGATGAGGACCGTGAAGGAGAAGCTATAGCATGGCATCTCGCCGAAGTATTACATCTTGACCCCACAAAGACCAAGCGTATTGTTTTCCACGAAATAACCAAGAAAGCCATTCTCGAAGCAATAGCCAATCCTCGCACCATCGACCTTGCTCGCGTCGATGCTCAGCAGGCACGTCGCGTTCTTGACCGCATTGTAGGATTTGAGTTATCGCCCGTATTGTGGAAAAAAGTAAAACCGGCACTGTCGGCAGGTCGTGTACAGTCAGTAGCAGTGCGACTGATTGTAGAACGCGAACGTGAAATAGAGCAATTTAACAGCGAAGCGTCATATCGTATTGTGGCAGAATTTGTCACACCCGATAAAGAAACCTCTTTCAAGGCTGAACTTAACCACCGATTTAAGACACAGGAAGAGGTAAATGATTTTCTTGCATCATGTGCTAAGGCTACCTTCACCATAGAAGATATAAATGTAAGACCTGCACATAAGACACCGGCACCACCCTTCACCACGTCGACACTACAACAAGAGGCTGCTCGCAAGTTGGGCTTCTCAGTAGCCCAGACTATGTCAGTAGCTCAGCACCTCTATGAGAACGGACACATTACTTACATGCGTACCGACTCGGTCAACCTCTCGTCATTGTGTATCAATACCACCCGCGAAGAGATATTATCGACCCTTGGAGACAAATATTTGCACATACGCAAGTACCCCAACAAGAGCAAAGGTGCCCAAGAAGCTCACGAAGCTATTCGTCCCACATTTATATCCAATCATAGTATTGAGGGCAACCGTCAAGAGCAACGACTCTATGAACTGATATGGAAACGTACCATCGCTTCGCAGATGAGCGATGCCGAGATAGAGCGAACCACAGTGAACATTGCCATATCAGGTCGTAACGAAGTATTTGTTGCTTCGGGCGAAGTACTCAAATTCGATGGTTTTTTAAGAGTCTATCTCGAAAGTAACGATGAGGAAAACGAGAATGAAGATACATCCATCCTGCCGGTTATGAAGATAGGACAACAACCCACCTACAACAACATCGTCGCAACCGAGCGTTATACACAACATCCGCCTCGTTACACCGAAGCCAGCCTTGTTCGCAAGCTGGAAGAACTTGGTATAGGACGTCCATCGACCTATGCACCAACTATCTCCACCATACAACAACGTGAATATGTAGTAAAAGGCGATAGACAAGGTACAACACGACAATGCAATGTCATCACTCTGCACGATAACACTATCACTCTTGGCAACAATATAGAAAATACCGGTGCTGAAAAGGGTAAATTGCTACCTACCGACGTAGGTATTGTAGTCAACGACTTCCTCACCGAGTATTTCCCCAACATCCTCAACTACAATTTCACAGCAAGTATCGAGGAACGTTTTGACGACATTGCCGAAGGTAAAGTAGAATGGGAAAGCGTTATAGACAAGTTCTACACCGACTTTCATCCTACCATCACCGCAGCCAATGCATTGCGTCTCGAACACAAAGTAGGAGAACGCATCCTGGGCAATGATCCGCAAAGTGGTCGTGTAGTGTCGGTCAAGATAGGTCGCTATGGCCCCATTGTTCAGATAGGACAACCGGGCGACAGCGAGAAGCCTGTTTTCGCATCGCTAATGAAAAATCAGACCATCAACACCATCACGCTCGACGAGGCACTCAAACTATTCGACCTCCCACGAATCGTTGGTCAATACGAGGGAAATACCATTGAGGCCAATGTCGGTAAGTTTGGTCCTTATATCCGTCACAACAACAAATTCGTATCGATACCCAAGACGCTCACACCTCAAAGCATTACGCTTGAAGAAGCTATCGAATTGATTGAACAGAAACGACAAGAGGATAGCAATCGTCTCATCAAACGATACGATGAAGATGCTGAATTGGAGATACTCAATGGTCGTTATGGTGCATATATAGCATATAAAAAGAAGAACTACAAAATCCCCAAAGGCACCGATGCAGCGACACTATCCTACACCGATTGTATGCGTATCGTTGAGGATGCTGATAAAAACTCCACTACAACCAAGCGAATCTCACGCAAGACTACAACAAAGAAAAAATAGTACCTATATATGCATATCATCAATTTTGCCGACCACAACAGCATCATCAACCAGTACATGAGTGAGTTGCGTGATGTAAATATCCAACAAGATCGTATGCGATTTCGTCGCAACCTCGAACGCATAGGTGAAATCATGGCTTACGAGATAAGTCGCACGCTCAACTATACACAACAAGATGTATCCACACCGTTAGGCATCAAAAGTATAAACAAACCGTCCGACTCCGTTGTCTTGGCCACCATATTACGAGCCGGATTGGGATTCCATCAAGGATTTCTCTCCTATCTCGATAATGCCGAGAATGCTTTTATATCGGCCTATCGCAAGTACAGCGATGACACCCACTTCGATATTGAGGTCGAGTACATAGCATCACCCTCGTTAGAGGGTAAGGTAATGATTCTTGCCGACCCTATGCTTGCCACGGGTAAGTCGATGGAATTGTGTTATCAAGCACTGCTTGCATCCAAGGGAACACCTTCTGTCACCCACGTTGCAGCAGTGATAGCCAGTACTCAGGCCATCGAATACGTCAAACAGCACTTCCCCGAAAACACAACTGTGTGGGTTGCTGCTATTGATGACACACTCAATGAACATGGCTATATCGTGCCCGGATTGGGTGATGCGGGCGACCTTGCATACGGTGTGAAAGAGTAATCGACAAGTCTAAACTGCGAGGTTGAAGTTGTTATTTTTAGCAAATGACAACACTTTTGTAAAAATATATTATCTTTGCATCATCAAACCAATAGCAAACAAAGTTATGACGCAAAAAAGCCCCATTCACATTAAAGAAGTTTCAGGCCGTAAAGCCCTATCAAAGTTTGCCGTTTTTCCCGCCGACGAGCTATATCGTAATCATCCCTATTACGTTCCCAGCCTTGTGGCTGATGTAACAGGAACTTTCGACCCCAAAGAAAATCCTGCCTATGAGTTCAGCGAAAGCATCTGTTACATGGCTTATCGCGATGGTAGACCGGTGGGTCGTATAGCCGGTATTATCAATCACAACCTCAATAAACGCACTGGCAAGAAAGAGGCTCGTTTTGGTTTTGTCGACTTTATCGACGATAAGGATGTGAGCGAAACACTATTCAAGTTTGTCGAAGAATGGGCTCGTAAGAAAGGTATGAAATCGATGCATGGACCATTGGGATTTTCCGACATGGACCCCGAAGGACTTCTTATCGAAGGTTTCGACCAGATGGGTACATCGGTTACCATATACAATCACCCGTATTATGTTGAACATATCGAAGCTCTCGGATACGAAAAAGAAACCGACTGGGTAGAGTTCAAGATACAAGTTCCTAAGGAAGTCCCCGAGAAGCATCAACGCATTACCGACATCGTAAAACGCAAATACAATCTTCGTGTTATCAAATATACCGATGCCAACAAACTCATTAAGGATTACGGACAGAAGATATTTGAACTTATCAACGAGGCATACGACGAGTTGTATGGTTACTCACCCCTCACACAGAAACAGATCGACTACTACATCAAGATGTACATACCTCTCATCCGACTTGAGAATGTGCCTCTTATAGTCAATGAGCATGACGAACTCATAGGAGTGGGTATCACCCTGCCATCGCTTGCCAAGGCTCTGCAAAAGTCTCGCGGTCGAATGTTCCCATTCGGATTTATCCATCTGCTTAAAGCACTCAAAGGCAAGAACAACGTAGTAGAAATGCTACTCGTGGCTGTTCGTCCCGACTACCAAAGCAAGGGCGTAAATGCTCTGCTCTTTGCCGACCTTATTCCGGTGTTCAACAAGAACGGATATGTGTATGCCGAGAGTAATCCCGAACTCGAGGATAACAACAAAGTTCAATCGCAATGGCAATACTTCGAACGAGAGCAACACCGCCGCCGTCGTGCCTACTGCAAGAAGTTATAAAAATTAAATAAGATAAACTATACAATCTGATTTTATGCAAATCAATCTTGATTTTCTCCGAAACGGCTTCGACTTCCAACCGAAGCTGTTTTCTATGTTGCGTGACTACAATCGTCAACGCTTCACCAAGGACCTCATGGCAGGTATCATTGTGGGTATAGTGGCATTGCCCTTGGCCATAGCCTTCGGTATTGCATCGGGTGTAAGCCCTGAGAAGGGTCTCATTACAGCCATCATAGGTGGTTTCTTAGTATCGTTTTTGGGCGGTAACAGTGTGCAGATAGGTGGTCCCACCGGTGCATTCATCGTTATCGTTTATGGTATCATTGAGAGTTATGGTCTCGAAGGTCTTGCCATTGCTACATTCTTGGCAGGTCTTATGTTGGTACTGATGGGAGTGTTTAAGTTAGGAACTATCATCAAGTTCATTCCTTATCCCATTGTCGTAGGTTTCACAAGTGGTATTGCCCTTACCATCTTTGCCACACAGGTAAAGGACTTGTTCGGACTCACAATGGAAAGTGTACCCGCCGACTTTGTGTCGAAATGGATTGCCTATTTCGGTGCATTCGACACCATCAACTGGGTATCTACTGCCGTAGGTATAGGTAGCATCATTCTCATTATTCTTGCACCTTACGTCTCTAAGAAAATACCCGGCTCGTTGCTGGCCATTATTGTAATGACTCTCTTGGTATATCTGTGTCGTGAGGTATTTCACATCGAAGCCTTTGCCGGCGTTGAGACCATTGGTAACCGCTTTGAGATAAATGCATCGATACCTGCTCCACAGGGTCTTAGCATCAATATGGAATCCATATCGGCACTTATGTCGCCGGCCTTTACCATAGCTATGCTGGGTGCTATCGAATCATTGCTGTCGGCCACTGTTGCCGACGGTGTGACAAGCGACCGTACCAACAATAACACTGAGCTGATAGCACAAGGAGCAGCCAACCTGGTTGTACCCTTCTTTGGTGGTATTCCCGTCACCGGTGCCATTGCCCGCACCATGACCAATATCAACAATGGAGGTCGTACTCCTGTTGCAGGTATTATCCATGCTGTGGTGCTGTTGCTCATTCTGTTGTTCCTTGCACCTCTCACCAAGCACATCCCTATGGCATGTCTGGCCGGTGTCTTGGTTATGGTTTCGTACAACATGTTTGGTGTTCGCACTGTTAAGGGTATGCTTCATAACCCCAAAAGTGATATTTCGGTGCTTGTTCTCACATTCTTGTTGACCGTACTGTTCAACCTCACTATCGCCATCGAAATAGGTCTGTTGTTGGCAGTGGTTCTCTTCCTGCGTCGTGTATCGGAGAGTGTCGACATCTCAGTTGCTCGCGACCATCTCGACATTGCACAAGGTACCGAGACGGTTATCCACGAAGAACTGGACATTCCTCACGAAGTGGAAGTGTATGAAATCAATGGTCCGTTCTTCTTCGGTGTAGCCACCAAGTTTGACGAAATGATGATAAACATCAAAGATAAGCCTCAGATACGCATCATCCGCATGCGTCGTGTACCGTTTGTCGACTCTACCGGTCTGCACAACCTCGAGACCCTCATTGCTTCATCGCGTAAAGAAGGCATAGATGTAATATTGTCGGGTGTCAATCCCAATGTTCACAGCACGCTTGTCAATGCGGGTATTGATAAGATTATAGGCGAAGACCACATTCACGACCACATTACAAAGGCACTGGATATGGCTCGCACGTTGCTCAACAAATAGTTTTACAAGAGATTCTTATACAGCACACCCCATCGGACTACCCGATGGGGTGTGTGCTATATAGGTGTAACATCGACACCACTACTTATATAACTCCACAGCCGCCTGCAACTTATTGCGTAACTCCTCCCGCAACGATTGTGGAGCTATCACTTCTACCTCGCGACCCAGCGACATTAACTCTTGCACAAGGTCGTAAGTAACATACATGCGATAGGTAAAGTCGACATAGTGGTCGGCCACTTCACACTCTTGCTGCGACTCATGCAGGGGTAATGCTCGAAGGTATTGTGCTTGCCGTGGGGTTACACGCAAACGTATATCCTCAACGTGTTCTCCTCGCATCACTCCAAAGGCGTGGGCAAAATACTCCTTGGGAACAAAATCGGCAGGCATCTCATATGGCTCAGTCGACAATGCAATATCGACAATGCGATCAAGTGCATAAGTCTTTACCTGACCATCAATTCTGTTATATCCCACAACATACCATCGCTTGCGGAATGACTTCACAAAATAAGGTTCTAACAACACCTCCTGAGGCTCCATTTTCCAAAAGGCATGATACCCTACACGCATCACACGACACTCCTTCATCGCACCGACGATGACCGACAAATAGTCGTTGCCCGAAGGTATCTTATCGGGTAGGATGCGTTGCGACATGTCGGCACTGTGACGAGCCACATAGTTGACCGATAACGTGTCAAACAGCCATTGTTGCAAGTCGCGAGTCGATTCGACATCAATTGGTTCAATGTAATATTCATACGTCACCGGGTCGCACTTGATATTCACATCGAACATTATTTCGGCACCTTCGCGATAGTTATAGAAAGTGCGACGTGTCATCGAACGACCATTCGACAAGTCACTCTGCATCCACAGTCGCTCAATGTCACTGCGAGTGATACGCTTATATCGCCACACTGTGTCGAAAAACCACAGATAGCGTTGTAGAATATGGGGTGACATTACAATAGCGTTACCGGTGACTTTCTCTTATCGAAACACTCCGAGAGTATGGGAGCATAAGGCGTTGTAAAGGTACGAGCCTTTACCGGACAACCCTTCACACAGGCACAGCACTTGATACAACGCTCGGCATCGGTGTGCAGGTAGTCATGCACATCAATAGCTCCGGTGGGACACAGACGCACACACTTACCACAACGGCGACACAACTCGGCATCGGTTACCGGTAGGGGCTTTACACCATCTTTCGCAACTCGCTGCTGCATCACAAACTGCATAAATCGCAACATCGATATAGGCGAATTGTCGGGGTGCTTCAAGTGCGACACGTCCACAGCTTCGACTTTCGACAAGCCATCGATTTTTTCCCTGATAGCCTTTCCCCATGTCCGAGCATCGGTCAGGTCTTGGGCATCGGGGCGACCCACTGCAATGGGTGTTGCAGAGGTACTATACGAATGTTCGCCCACAAAGGCTCCTGCTGCAACAGGCACAAAGCCTCGCTCACTTACAAACTGGGCAAGTTGCTCCAACGCACCCTCGTAGGCTCTGTTGCCATAGACTACCATCAATACAATGGGAGTGCCATCGCCGGTCATCTGTTCGCAACGTTGCAATGCCGTAGGAGCTACCTTGCCACCATACACCGGCACTGCCATAAATACCAACGACTCTCTACCGAAAGTCAGCCCTGTGGGTGTGCCATAAGTGGCATCCACCACATGTGAGGCACATCGGCAACCTTCGGCTACGGCTGTCGCCACCTTTCGCGATGTACCTGTGGGCGAAAACATTATTATTGTTGTAGATGTTATTTTCATACCCACAAAGATAGCACAACACAACAGAGCGACAAAATAAAATCATGTTTATTTTTCGCACGGCAAAACACGTTGCCACACATCGCATGAGGCTTGTCTCCGTTTTTGTCAACCACACTTAGCAACCGCTCCCGCGTTTTAATAATTTTAGCATCTATTGAGGAAATAATTCTCTAACAGATAAGAGACTTGACGAAAATTTATTATTTTTGCAACACCTAACGAAAAGGTGAACAATAGGTAAAAAAGATTTCATAAAACAATAAACAAAAACGATTGAAAAAAATGGCAACATTAGATCTTACTAAGTACGGTATCAGCGGAACAACCGAGGTACTGCACAACCCCTCTTACGACCAACTCTTTGCCGAGGAGACTCTTCCCGGTCTCGAAGGTTACGAAGTAGGTCAAGTTACCGAATTGGGTGCTGTTAACGTAATGACCGGTATCTACACCGGACGTTCGCCCAAGGACAAATTTTTCGTGTACGACGAAGTTTCTAAAAATACCGTTTGGTGGACTTCCGAAGAATATAAAAACGATAACAAGCCCGTTTCGCAAGAGACATGGGCTGCCCTGAAAGAACTCGCCATCAACGAGTTGTCGAACAAGAAACTCTACGTTGTCGACACTTTCTGCGGTGCTAACGAAAACTCTCGTCTCAAAGTGCGTTTTATCGTTGAGGTTGCTTGGCAAGCTCACTTCGTGACCAACATGTTTATCCGTCCCACAGCCGAAGAGTTGGCCAACTATGGCGAACCCGACTTCGTTGTCTATAATGCTTCGAAAGCCAAGGTTGAAAACTGGAAAGAACTCGGACTCAACAGCGAGACAGCCGTTGTATTCAACCTCACCAGCAAAGAACAAGTCATCATCAACACATGGTACGGTGGTGAGATGAAAAAAGGTATGTTCTCTATCATGAACTATCTTCTCCCCTTGCGTGGCATGGCCTCAATGCACTGCTCGGCCAATACCGACATGAACAATGAGAACACTGCTATCTTCTTCGGTCTCTCAGGTACAGGTAAGACAACCCTCTCGACCGACCCCAAACGTCTGCTTATCGGCGACGACGAGCATGGCTGGGATGACGAAGGTGTGTTCAACTTCGAGGGTGGTTGCTATGCCAAGGTTATCAACCTCAGCAAAGAAAACGAACCCGACATTTACAACGCCATCAAGCGTGATGCCCTCCTTGAAAACGTTACTGTCGATGCCGATGGTCATATCGACTTCGCTGATAAGTCAGTTACCGAGAACACTCGCGTATCGTACCCCATCTACCATATCGACAACATCGTACGTCCTCAATCGAAAGGTCCGGCTGCCAAGAGCGTAATCTTCCTCTCGGCCGATGCTTTCGGTGTATTGCCTCCCGTATCTATCCTCAATGCCGAGCAGACCAAGTACTACTTCCTCTCGGGCTTCACAGCCAAGTTGGCAGGTACTGAGCGTGGTATTACCGAGCCTACACCCACATTCTCAGCTTGCTTCGGTGCAGCATTCTTGTCATTGCACCCCACCAAGTATGCCGAGGAGTTGGTAAAGAAAATGGAACAATCAGGTGCCAAGGCCTACCTCGTGAACACCGGTTGGAACGGAACAGGCAAGCGTATCTCCATCCGCGACACTCGCGGTATCATTGATGCCATCCTCGACGGTTCGATCGACAAAGCACCCACCAAGGTTATACCCTACTTCTCATTCACCGTTCCCACCGAGTTGCCCGGTGTTGACCCCGCCATCCTTGACCCTCGCGACACTTACAGATGTGCATGCGAATGGGAGGAAAAAGCCAAGGACCTCGCCGGTCGCTTCATCAAGAACTTCAACAAGTTCACCGGTAACGAAGCTGGTAAGGCTCTCGTAGCTGCCGGTCCTCAACTCTAAGAGTTATCATCGATAGTAACCAAGGCAGTACTGCCAAGTAACTATCGACGCAACAACATAGTAAACAATCATACAATCGGCATGGCTTGGTCATGCCGATTGTTGTATATTTACCCCTCCACCATCATAAATATTGTAATATTACATTGCATTTTACGATTTATTAAACATTTTATACACCTCGTTGGTTATATCTCAAAAAAATATATTACATTTGCTTGATTTTACCACCACCCTCTGAGGGGTAAAACATTCTTATTGAAATATAAACTATAAAATAAACTTCTTAAAACACAACTACAATGAAAAAATTTACAACTTTATTGTTAGCCCTTTTGCTCGTTCTTCCGGCAATGGCTGTAACGATGACAGGTGGTGAGGTTTTATATCTTACACCCAATAGCAACTGGAAACAATCTAATGCTCGCTTTGCCGTTTATTTCTTTGGAAATAATGGCAACACTTGGGCATCAATGACCAAGGTAGAAGGAGAAACAGACTTGTATCAAGTAACAGTTCCATCCGGCTCATGGAGTAATCTTATCTTCTGCCGCATGAACCCCAGTGCATCAGCAAATAACTGGAATAACAAATGGAACCAAACCAGTGACTTGACCTATGATGGTACCAATAATCATTATACCGTAAAAAGCGGTACTTGGGATAGTGGCGGTGGTACTTGGAGTGTTTACACACCCCCTGTTGCAGGCGAGCCTGTTCTCGAACTTACAATAACCCCCGAATCGGTATATGTGAATGAAGAAGTTACAATGGAAGCACGTGTAACAGAAAATGAACCTGCCGATTATACCATCAGCATTCAAGTATCAGATGCAGAGAGTGTTGTTGCCAACGGCTCTGATAATCTCACATGGACACCCACTGTTGCCGGCGAATACACCGTTGTTGCCATTTGCATGGTAGGTAATGAAGAGAAAGCTCGTGCCACACAAGGTTTGACTGTAAATAAACATGGTATCTATCTCAGAGGTGAGATGAATGGATGGGCTTCGTCCGATGATTACTTTATGAGTATGGCTGCCGATGGTACATATAGCTGGACAGGAACCATGACTAACGGAGAGTTTAAGATTGACCGTTATGGCGATTGGTCTGAATCATACGGAGGTGCAGGTAGCATTTCACAAGCCGGTACTTACAATCTTACAAACAATGGTGCCAACATGAAATGGACAGGTGGTACTTGTGAAATGACAATTACCGTTGCTGCCGATTTCAAGACCATGACTATTGTTACAGATGGTTCTACCGATCCCGTTGAACCCGCAGACCCCATTTTGTACATTGTAGGAACAATGAATGGTTGGGGACACAATACCCTTATGACATGGGATGCCGAAAGCGAAACATTCTCATGGACAGGCGACTTGGAGGCTAATGCAGAGTTCCTCTTTACTCCTGCTGACAATTGGAACAACAAATATGGTTATGCTTCGGAAGAAGCCATTACTTTCGGTACATACGCATTGAAAGCCGAAGGTGCTAATATCAAATGGGGTGGTGGTGCAAGCAATGTCACAATCACTGTCAATAAAGATTGTAACTCTATGTCTATCGTAAAGAATAGTGTTTATTACGAAGAAAACATCCTTTGTGAGACTAACTACTTCCTCTATCCTAACGAGGACTGGAAAAAGGATGGTGCATGGTTTGCTGCTTACTTCCAAAACAAGAATACCGGTGCCTATACATGGGTAAAAGGTGAAATGCTTGCTACCAACTATGTACTCTTCTACCTCTCACAATACAATGTACCTGAGAATGCAGCAGCTCCTGCTCGTGCCAAGGCTGAGGATATGCCGGTATATACCCACGTTACTTTCCACCGTATGAGTGCCAGTGCAACTGAAATGGTTGCTATCAATTCGTGGAACGAAGCAGGTCCTCTTACCTATGATGGCGAAGTGTATAAAATTACCGGCTGGAATCACAGTGGTGAATGGGTAAACTTCGACGATATTCAAACAGCCATCAAGGATGTAGAGGTTGCCAACGGTATCACTTACGCTTATGGCGTAGTTTCGGCCGAAGGTGCTATCGAGGTGTACAATATGAGCGGTGCTGTGGTAGCTCGCGGTAACGACAACATCGACCTTCGTGGCTTGAACGGTGGTATCTACATCGTTCGCTGTGGCGATAACGTTCGCAAGGTAGTACGCTAATGAGTAGGTGTCTCTGTCATAACGAGGCATACTCTTAACGCACAACAGTGCGTGGCTACAACTCATATACACAGAGAGACTCGTCATTGTGGCGAGTCTCTTCTGTTTTCTTCCCAATGAGTGAGCGTGTTACTTGTATCATCCCTTACCGGTAATGATTTTCTTGATGTCGTTGAGTTTGTTAAGAGCTTCCACCGGAGTAAGGTTATTGATGTCGGTGTGAAGAATTTCGTCGCGAATCTGCGACAAGACAGGATCGTCGAGCTGAAAGAAACTCAGTTGCATGCCCCCGCGAGTCGACGCCAGTTCGGCAGTCGGTTTCTTGGAGATACCACTCTGACGGTTGTCGGTTTCGAGTTGTTTAAGTATCTGTTCGGCACGCTTCACAATACTCTGTGGCATACCAGCCAACTTGGCAACATGAATACCGAAACTATGTTCGCTGCCACCACGCACCAACTTGCGTAAGAAGATGACTTTGCCATCGGCCTCTCGCACCGACACATTGTAGTTGGCAATGCGTTTGTAGGAACGTTCCATCTCGTTCAATTCATGATAGTGTGTTGCAAAGAGCGTCTTGGCTTGTGCTTTGGGATGTTCATGAATATGCTCGACAATAGCCCACGCAATGGAGATACCATCGTAGGTACTTGTGCCACGTCCCAACTCATCGAAGAGTATGAGACTTCGCTCCGATATGTTGTTGAGGATATTGGCAGCCTCGTTCATCTCCACCATGAAGGTACTCTCGCCCACCGATATATTGTCGGAAGCTCCTACACGAGTAAATATCTTATCGACAATGCCTATGCGAGCAGCTTGTGCCGGCACATAACATCCTATCTGAGCCATGAGTACAATGAGGGCTGTCTGTCGCAACAGAGCCGACTTACCCGCCATGTTAGGACCTGTTATCATGATTATCTGCTGCGAGTCGTTACCCATCGACACTGAATTGGATACATAGCACTCACCGGGAGGCAGTTGCTTCTCGATAACAGGATGTCGTCCCTCGGTAATCTCTATATCAAGCGAGTCGTTAACCTCGGGGCGTATATAGCGATTTTCGCGAGCCACCCTGACAAACGACAGCAAGCAGTCGAGACGGGCTATCAGGTTGGCATTGAGTTGTATGGCAGCAATATGTTCGCCCAATGATAGTACAAGATCGTTGAATATGCGGCTCTCCAAGGCAAGGATTCGCTCTTCGGCACCCAGTATTTTCTCTTCGTACTCTTTGAGTTCTTGTGTGATGTATCGTTCGGCATTGACAAGTGTCTGCTTGCGTATCCACTCGGCTGGTACTTTGTCCTTGTGGGTATTGCGTACTTCGATGTAGTAACCAAAGACATTGTTGTAGCTGATTTTAAGGCTGGGAATTTCAGTCCGCTCGGCCTCTTTCTGTTGTAATCGCAGCAGATAATCTTTGCCTGAATAGGCTATCTCACGCAGTGAATCGAGTTCTTCATTGACTCCACGATTGATGATACTACCTTTGTTGAGCAGTGTCGGGGCATCGGGATTTATCTCGCGGGTGATGCGTTCACATATCTGAGTACAGGGGTTAAGTAACTCACCTATTTGTTGCAACAGTGTTGTACCGGTAGCTGCTGCACACAATTCCTTGATAGGAGCAATGGCGGTGAGAGCGACACGCAGTTGCACCATCTCACGCGGAGTGATGCGACCTACCGCTACCTTCGATATAATGCGTTCTATGTCGCCAATGAGTGTGAGCTGGGGTATGAGCGACTCTTCAACCTCGGGATGGCGGAAAAAGTATTCGACACCATCAAGACGCTCATTGATGGGTGTAACATCCTTCAACGGAAAGACTACCCAACGACGCAGCATGCGGGCTCCCATAGGACTGATGGTGTTGTCAATAATATCGAGCAGACTTTTACCTCCTTCGTTCATGGTGTCGACAAGTTCGAGGCTGTGAATGGTAAACTTATCGAGCCGTACAAACTTCTCCTCTTCGATGCGTGACAACGATGTAATATGATCGATGTGTGTGTGTTGTGTAATATCGAGGTAGTAGAGTATAGCCCCCGCGGCAATGATAGCATTGGGCTGATTGTGAATACCGAAACCTTTGAGATTGTGTGTACCGAAGTGGTGCAATAACTTATCGGTGGCAGCATCCTCGGTAAATACCCAATCGTCCATGTCGTAAGTAAAAAATCGAGAACCGAATCGTTCTTCAAAACGACGATGCTTGTCTCGCTCGACAAGAACCTCTTTGGGGGCAAAGTTGTTGAGAAGTTTTTCGATATAATCGTACGACCCTTCGGCTGCCAGATACTCACCGGTCGAGATATCAAGGAATGCCACACCACAACCACTCTTGCCCATGTGTATGCCGGCAAGGAAGTTATTTTCGCGATGATTGAGAATGTTGTCGTTGATAGATACTCCCGGAGTCACCAGTTCGGTAATACCGCGTTTTACAAGTTTTTTGGTCAGCTTGGGATCTTCGAGTTGCTCGCATATAGCTACACGCTTACCGGCACGCACCAACTTGGGCAGATAGGTATCTAAGGCATGATGAGGGAATCCTGCCAGCTCGACCGATTGAGCCACTCCATTGGCTCGTCGTGTGAGCGTGATGCCCAATATCTCGGATGTAATGATGGCGTCATCGCTGAAAGTTTCGTAAAAATCGCCTACTCGGAATAGCAATATAGCATCGGGATGCTTTGCTTTCATCTCGATGTATTGTTTCATCAACGGTGTCTCTACGATTTTCTTAGCCATATCGAGGGGATGTTATTGGTGTTCATACAAAGCCGGGTTATATCATACCAAGATAGTGATAAACGAGCGAGAAATATCAAGTTCGCTTGAATAATTTTCACAGCAAGTGAAAGTATCTTGGCGGTTTACCGCAAAGATAGCGTTTTGTCCCCGAAAAGCGAAATCTTAATGCTGAAAATGTTGAGAAGAATACCGAAAACGGGTTATAACATATAGTCAATCACGCGGTTGATCTGTTCACTGATTGTGTCTCCAAATTTTTTCTCAAAGAAAGCACTACCTATCGTGAAAGCCCAAGGTTGCAACTCTTTTATCTCGTCCAGTCGCTCATAGCTATTAATGCTACCTGCCAGACACACAGGAGCATCGATATGTTGTAGAAAAGCCCTATTGAGAGCCGTTGCATCGCCTGTGTAACGGTATCCTAATAGATTAATTCCATACACACCCTTGGCGATATATGACTGTGCCTCATCAATAAGGTCATCAATATTCCCACTCAACACCGAGGGTCGACCCTCTATCTCTCCAACAAAGGGCATATACTTCATGTTATGCTCGATACAGAAACGATTGATTGAGTCGTAAAACTTCGTACCTAACAGAATATCACAACCACACTCGACAGCCAACGAAGCACCTGCCAACCCCTCCTGCTCAGTGTAGGCTACGACTTCAAGAATGGTAGTCTTGCTACAACTCTTCATCATGGCAAAGAGTTCCTTCATCTTCTCGACAGGTAAAGAATGCTCTTTGATACCCCAATAGAGGGCATCGGAACAACGGCATTGTTCAAAGATTTCTATCGCATTATCTACGGTATAATCATGCCATGTAAGCATGACAATCAATTCAGGTTTAGGCATTTTCGTTATCTACATCACACCCTTGCGGGTATATCATTGGCAGTGTGTTATTAAATTAAGGCTTGCAAAGGTAGATATTTTTTCTGAAAATACACCTCCGCAGGGCAAATGATTGTGGCAATGTTTCTATAAAAAAAGAATAAAAACGAAGATTATCGAGATTGTATTTCCTCCTCATACATCAGATAGTGGCACTCATCCATCCCCAGCCGTCTGTACACCATCTGTGCCGATAGGTTGTTCTTATCGACATATAGGCGTATCTGCGATACTCCTTGCTCTCGTGCCATTGCCTTTACCTCATCGTACATAGCTCTATATACACCCTTGCCACGGTACTGAGGAACTACATACACACTCTGCACCCACCAGTACCAGCAATTGTTCCAGTCGCTCCATTCGCGAGTGAGCATAAGGCTGCCAATAGGAATATTCTCAATGCTTGCAATCAGATAGTAGCCTTTGGAAGCATCGTTCACAACTGCCGATACTCCCTTGTGTACCTTGTCATAATCAAGTATAGTTCCCTCCGACTCATGAGCCATATTCACCTGAAATTGTGTAATGGTATCTACGTCAAGAGATGTTCCCATCGTAATGCGACAGATAATTGGATGCGATTGATTCATAGTTTACAATGAAGTTGATGAAATACATAAGTTATCCTGCCCATCCTGCACGGTCGAGGTTGCGATAGTTGATAGCCTCGCTGATGTGTTCAACGGTAATCTCATCACTACAAGCAAGGTCGGCAATAGTTCGTGCTACTTTAAGTATGCGGTCGTAGGCTCGTGCCGAAAGGTTGAAACGTTCCATAGCAATTTTTAGTCGTTTCAGCCCCTCCTTATCGGGTACGGCATACCGATTGAGCATGCGAGTGTTCATCTGGGCATTGCAGTACACCCCCGGTTCATTAGCAAATCGGATAGCTTGCAACTCACGAGCATGTACCACTCGTTCGCGGATGATACTACTCGGTTCGGAGGGTTGTGTCGACGATATTTTCTCAAATGGGACAGGTACGATTTCAACTTGAATGTCAATGCGATCGAGTAGCGGACCTGATATTTTGTTGAGGTAACGTTGCACAGCTCCGGGAGCACATATACACTCGCGTGAGGGATGATTATAGTAACCACAAGGACAAGGATTCATCGATGCCACAAGCATTACCCCGGCGGGGTATTCGATGGTGTACTTGGCTCGTGAAACGGTTATTTTACGATCTTCGAGCGGTTGACGCATCACTTCGAGGACTTGCCGGCTGAACTCGGGTAACTCGTCGAGAAAAAGGACTCCGTTATGAGCCAACGATATTTCACCGGGCTGAGGATATACACCACCTCCTACAAGAGCCACACTCGAAATAGTGTGGTGTGGAGCTCGGAAAGGTCGTTGCGACAACAGTGACTCACCACTTCGCATCTTGCCTGCAACGCTGTGTATCTTGGTAGTTTCGAGAGCTTCTTGCAGAGTGAGAGGAGGTAAGATTGAAGGCAAACGCTTGGCCATCATCGACTTGCCTGCACCAGGAGGTCCTACAAGTATAATGTTGTGACCACCGGCCGCTGCTACCTCAAAGGCTCGTTTTACATTTTCCTGCCCCTTTACATCACAGAAGTCGAGGTCGGTCTTGTTGTATGTAGCATAAAATTCAGCACGCGTATCGAAGATAGTGGGTTCCAATGTACGTTTTCCATCGAAGAATTCAATAACTTCGACCAGATGTTTCACACCATATACATTAAGGTTGTTGACCACAGCAGCTTCACGCACATTCTCCTGCGGTACTATAAGACCTTCAAAACCCATCTCACGAGCTTTGATGGCCATAGGCAATGTCCCCTTAATGGGAAGGATAGAACCATCGAGCGACAACTCGCCCATGAGCATGTAACGCGGAAGTTTGTCGGCCGAAATTTGCTCATCGGCAGCCAACAATCCTATTGCCAATGGCAGGTCATAGGCAGCTCCCTCCTTGCGGATGTCGGCAGGAGACATGTTGACTATAACTTGTCTGCGTGGTAACTTATAATTGTTATGCGACAGTGCCGATTGTATGCGTTCGTGGCTCTCTTTTACGGCTGCATCGGGAAGTCCCACCATAAGAAATCTGATACCCTTTGAGCAATTGACTTCAATAGTTACGACAATGGCATCAATGCCTTGCATAGCCGCTCCGAATACTTTGACAAGCATTTGTTATCAGGTTTTAGGGTTTGAATATGTGTTCTTCAAGGGTGTATTTACAGTCTTTGACAAGTGAGTCCAACTGGGCATCCAAGTCGCTGTCGGGCAGTTGTGATGTGCGAACCAATATACGCCCCAACGAATCGCTAAGCATAAATACAGGCATACGACTTACATTGTATTGGCTCAATACCTTACTTGTGTAGATAGCATCGCCCCACATGTCGACAACATGGGTCGTGTCATTCTCAACAGCTCTATGCCATATAGCGGTGTCTCGGTCGAACGAGAGTGCTATCACCTGCAAGTCCTCTTTACTGTAACGTTGGGCATACTCTTCGAGTTGCTCATGCCACTGCTGTGAGTGCAACTCTTCGGCACTCCATATGCACAACAAGTTGGCATTGCTATGACGTGGATTGACATAGTAGAGCGAGTCCTGATCGTCGATGTAACGCAAGTAAGGCAGTCGATTGTTTTCGGTATCGAACGACATTTTTTCCTGCACACTATGCATTGTCGTTACAGCCAATGGCGATTGGGCTTCTACATCAAGCATTTGCCACAGCGAGTCACACACATAGTAATTGTCATATCGCAAGAGATAATCGACAAGAAGTATGCCACTCAATTCATTTCCTCCATGCCGAGATATATAGTCAATCAGCACCGAATCGTATTGAGCTGTGTAACGCTCATGTTTATCCAATGCCACCGACCCACGAGTGACACCCACTCCCGAGGTCTCCGTCTGCATAAAGATTGTGTGATTGTTGCATATCAGTTTCCACAACGAGCGATTGAGTGAACTTCCCTTCATCTCAATTTCGTATTTAAGCGAAGCATCGCCTTTCAATTCTACACGTTCACCATTACATAGGTACAGACGCATAAAGGGCGACCACGATGCATCATATAGCTGAATAGCAGTACGATGGGGTGAAACACCTCGCATTTCTATCTTTCCGTCAAACGGACGCATTGTGTCTACGACAATTCCATCACTATTTTCATACACTGCATACAACGGTCTGCCACCCAAGTTATTGAGTGTGCCTTTGATGATAAACGAATTTTTTTCCTCACCACAGGACATGAGGAGCAACAATGTGGCAATGTATAGAATTATTCTCTTCTTCATCGATTGTCTATTTCTTGCAAACATACAAAAAACACTTGATATAATAAAGAAAACACGAATAATTGTCTTTTTACTGTGCTACTTGGTATTATTCTGCTATTAATATTGGGCGATAGCAGTGTGAAAATTAAGAAAATGATAGAACGTAAAGAGTAACTTCCGATAGTAAAAAGAGACTGTATCACAAAGAATCTGTATTAAATTCTTCTGATACAGTCTCTTGTATCTTGCCTATTGCCATGCTCGACAAGCATTACATCAATAGGTTTGATATTATTCCGATTTTATGGTGCTACTGAAATCGACAATCGTTCTTTCGCCTTTTGCAAGGTATTCTTCCAGTTTGTTACCTCTTATAGGGAATTTGTATCCATTACCCGAGGTCGTTAAAAGTGAGGTCTGGTCGTTGTTGCGTACTCCATTTACCGACATTACATGGTCCGACGTGAAATTATACGTTTTATCAGGATCAATCGTGGGAAGTACACTCTTGGGAGTGGCTATTACTTTACAGAAAACACGTTCGGGAATAACCGTCATTTCATCGCCATATCTGGCTGTAAACGACCAACTATTAGCTGTAATATTTTCTCTTACACCCTCTGTTTCATCAAGACCATGAATGACAGTAAAATCAAAAAAGTCCATGAAATCTTGGGATATATCGACCGAATAATTTACTATTACGGCTTTAAGTTCATATTGTTTTGTAGGATCGTCAGAATCTCCTGGCTCATCACCACCTTTTTCACACGACGTAAAGAGGGCTAAACACAATGCAGCTACGGTCATTGCCCACGATTTGAAATTTGAGAGATGTTTCATTTTGTATCAGATTTTAGATGTTTATTAATATTTCGATACAAAGAAATAGATTATTATTGCAAATGTCTAATTGCATCGTGTTAATTTTTTAAAAAATGAAACAAAAAGATGCTGTATCTCCTACAAATATTCATTTTAAAAACGTTTCTGTTAACAAACGTTTTTGATGTGTGTAAATGGGTATAAAAAACTCCGAAAGATTACAATACCACCTTTTTACGTCCTATTATATAGAAACCTCGTGATAGGTCATCGATCGTATTTAATCCCTCATGTATCGTCTTTGCAATAGAAATGCCATCGGCACGCACTATGTGCAAGTCTGTCGCAATAGGACTGATGATATAGAGTACACCGTTCGAGGTATATATCTTCATGTCGACGTTTGCGATGCTGCTTACACCGGTATATCTGAATCCTTCATATCCATATACACCATTGTTTATCAATGCAAGGTCGGCAGTTTGGTTGGCACCGCCGCCACCCTGACCATTATTGAAGATAATCATGGGCGAGGTAAGCATCTTGGTAGTAGTGAATGTCATTTCCCACAAGCCATCACTATTCTTGGTCATGGCTTTGCCCGGCCACGAACCGAGATACTCTTTATTGTTATCACCGGCATCCCACACATATGTGTAGACTGTTGCACTACCCCAGTTGGTATCATTGTAATAGACACGCCACGACATTGTCTCTCCGGGGTTGGGGTCAGGGGTATCGGGTATTTCACCCGCACCATCAATGGTCTTGACATAGCCGTTGGCATTGTAATAACCGCCATTTACCCATTCCATGTCACTTGTTTGTGATGAGCCGTTATTGAAAATGATGCCCGAGCCGTCTGGTATTTTATCAGTACCGTTGTAAGTCCATTTCCATATATTGTTGCCGAGATAGGTAGATGATTCGCCCGGCCAAGTACCACCCGTATAGTTTTTGCTACTGCTCCACACCCATGTGCGTATCTTTCCGTTCCAGTCGGCCGTATTTTCAAAGAATGCAGCTTGTTCGCCTTCGCTCATAGAAGGGGGAGTGGGTACTTCGGGTTCTTCTATACCGGGGTGCGGGTCACTTCCTCCATTGACAGTCGATTTTTCTTCTTGCGTACCATCGTAAGCCTGTTGTGTTGCCTTGTTCGATGATGTGCCATAGAGGTACTTGCCATCATCGCCCACCTTGCCGGGAGCCGGTGTTTTTTCGGTATTGAGGACATATACACGCATGTTGCCTTTGCCTGAACAGCTCACCGTCAGCGAGTTGTTGGTGACGGTCTTGGTATCGCCTGTAACAGCATCGACATAGGTACCATTGATAATGTTGGAGAAGGTTGCATTACCGCTGATGCTTACCAATACATACGAATCGGTCGTACTATCGGTGTACCGACGTTTGAAAGCGAAATTGCCCGAACAGCCGTCGGTGCTGTATTGTCCCTTACGCAGTGCCGGTATGGCTGCTCTAATGCGATTGAGCCGTTGTATGTGCATGGCTAACGGGTGCGACAGTGTTGCAGCCATATTGCCCGAAACGTCCTCATATTGAGCAAAATCTGTCACATTAATATCGCCCTTGATGTAACCTCCGAAATAGGCTCGACCGGTCTCACTCAGTGCTATATTGGGTCCGTTATCTATTACCGACCCTCTGCGGAATTGTATTTCCGAACCATAATACAAGCAAGGGATTCCACGAAAAGAGAACATCAACGACAAGTTCTCAGCCCACACATCTTCGTTCTGATCAAATCGAGTGCTTTCAGGAGCTCCATCGGGCGAATAGTCGTGCGAGTCGACATATACTACATTGTATGTAGCGTCGTTGTAATATTTATCTCCATATTTCACGTTGAATGCCTCTGTGGCTGTACGGAAATTCCAATGCATGGGAAAGTCTATGACACTCAGTCCCGAGTTTTTAGAATAATCGGGGGTATGGTAGTCATTTCCGTTAAGGAAGGCATTGTTCGACTCGGGCATACCTCTATCGTCCTGAAAATCGACACCTTGTGCATCGACCGATGTGATATTGGTGTGGTTGCCTTTCTGCCCCTCATGCACAACGATACCATTCCACGAGGTTTCGCTCTCGTCCCATGCATACTCCTTCGACTCTTTCCATGTGTAGAAGTAGGGCGAGCAGTTTTCGTGATTGCGATATGTTACATTGCGTTCGCGGGCACACACTTCGCCGTACATGAAGAATGCTCCATTATTGCGTTGCTCCTTATATTGCTCGGCAAGTTCCTGAAACTGAGGTATAAATGCTTTGTTGAAGGTCAATCGCGAAATGTGACCGGATGTATCGATGCGAAATCCATCGACTCCCATCTTTATAAATTCGCCGTAGCACTTAACGAGATAATTGCTGACATAAGGATTTTCGGTGTTGAGGTCGACACAGTCGCCGGCTATCTGTCCGTACCAGCGTGAGTAGTCATCCCAGTTCCACTCATTACCCACATGATGCCAATAGTTATTCACATCATGATTTTGCCCATCGGTATTCTTCATCTGTGCCAGACGTTTGGCATACTGTTCCGAGCCCGATAGGTCCAGATAATTATCGGGCAATTTACCTCCATCGGATACAGTGTAAGGTATCATACACTCCTCGATTGTAGCCTGATTGGCATCGGGGTTGCGGGTAAATAGTCGGCACAGATTTTCTTCACCGAAGTTGCCGGTGTGATTGAGGACAATATCTAATATAATCTTCATATCTCGTGCATGAGCTGCATCGATAAGGTCTTGAAAGTCGACATCTTCACTCTCATATCGCGGGTCGACCTTGCTGAAATTGAAAGCATGATACCCATGATAATCATATCCCGATGCATTCTCGACAACGGGCGTAATCCACACAGCTGTAAAACCAAGAGCCTTGATATAATCGAGCTTCTCAATGAGTCCCTTAAAGTCGCCACGCCATGCCGGGTCGCCTTCGTTACGTTCCTGATTATCCCAACATTGCGTATTATTATCCGGATCGCCGTCGTAAAAACGTGTAGTTATAACAAAGTAGATGGTCTCATCACGAAAGTCGGTACGAGCTCCCACAAAGGTTGGCACTGCCACCGCATGCAATGCTACGATGGATAACAACACTCCTATAAGATATTTTACTGCGTGTTTCATAGTCGTTCACTGATAAAAGAATACTGACACTAACGATGTATACAACGTTATTACCTACAAATAAAAGGTTTTTTCATGAAATAATCTCCTCATTTCGCAGCTAATTTCTCACACTTGGGTCGGAAACGTTTGCATCACACACTCCGCTACAAGATGGGTTTCTATTACAACCATTACCGATGCTCACATTCATCATGAAATGTTTATACTGTTAAACACCAAATAAAATTAAAACAGATTCTAAAAAACCTATAATATTTCATTTTCACCGAAAAAAACAGTATATTAGCAGTCCTTTTACCGAGTCTTAATTTTTTACATATTATGGAAAACCGATATTGTATCATTATGAGTGGAGGTGTGGGCAGCCGATTCTGGCCTTTTAGTCGCACATCATGCCCCAAGCAATTTCTCGATTTCTTTGGGACTGGACGCACATTGTTACAGATGACCTACGACCGCATAGCCCGCATACTGCCGCCATCCAACATATTTATTGTAACCAATCAAGAGCATGCCTCCATTACCTACGAGCAACTACCCGAAGTGGCTCACGACCACATCTTGTTGGAGACGCAACGTCGCAACACGGCACTCTGCATTGCATGGGCTACCTATCACATACGCAAGCTCAACCACGAAGCCCTCATGCTCGTTGCTCCTTGCGACCACATCATCTTCCGGGAGGAGGAATTTGCACGCACTATCGAGCGTGGTTTTGAATTTGTCAAGACCCACAACTCTCTCATGACCATAGGCATTACGCCCAAGCGTCCCGAGACGGGGTATGGTTACATACAGGTAGGAGAGCCGCTCGACAATGGTGTGTGTCATGTCAAGACCTTTGTTGAGAAACCCGACTACGACATGGCCAAGGTGCTGGTGGACAGTGGCGAGTTCTACTGGAACTCGGGTATGTTCCTATGGAACGCACGCACCATCATCGATGCCTACGAGAAGTATATGCCCGAGGTGGCAACCTTGTTCGATAACATCGAAGAGAGCATCCTCACCGACAAGGAACAGGATGCTGTGGGACACCTCTACGAGCAGTGCCTCAACATATCGATCGACTTTGCCATCATGGAGCATGCCTCCAACGTGAGCGTTATATGTGCCGACCTCGGATGGAGCGACTTGGGTACTTGGGGAGGATTATACGAAATATCGCCCAAGACACAAGATGGAAACGTAACACAGCGATGCAAGACACTCATGTATGAGAGCCACAACAACTTGGTGGCTGTGCGAGGCGACAAGTTGGTCGTGGTAGACGGGTTGGACAACTTCCTCATTGCCGAGGCCGACAATGTGCTGCTGATATGTCCGCGTGACAATGAGAAACGCATCCGACAGTTTGTCAACGATGCACAAGTCAAGTTTGACGGAAAGTACAACTGACACAAGTAACCGCGATAAATCGGTTTCCCCATCCACACAAAGGCATTGCCATGAGTACACGACGCTACACCGAGATAGAGACGACACACGACTTCTTTGCCATTGCTTGCGAAGGTATTACTCTGCGACACTACGCCTTCCAAGGCATCGACTTCGACACCCTGTCGCGACAATTACGTTGCACCTACGACGACTGCATCTTCATGGGATGCAACATCCCCGACGAGATGCGTGAAAGCATCGCTTGCAACTGTATTATTCTGCCACGCGTCGAAGCCCCCTATGCAGTCTTTCCGCCTCGGCTCTACACTGCGGCTACTTTGTATCACGGCTACGACCCACACAATGCTGCTACGCTCGACAACTGCTACGACACGCGAGTGTACCGGCACTACATTGCACAGGGCAAGAGTGCAGCCGACATTCGTGAGACACTCTGTCGCACCCTGCACGACCACTCCATCAGCGACGCCTTGCACGACCTGCTGTCGCAACACGACGAACGCGACGTAGTAGCCATCATGGGCGGACACTCGTTGCTACGCACCGACCACACCTACCTGACGGTAGCTCGCATAGCCCGATCGCTCACCGAGCGAGGAATGCTTGTAGTGAGTGGTGGTGGTCCGGGAGCCATGGAGGCCACACACTTGGGTGCCTACATGGCACACCGACCCGATAGCGAACTGGTCGATGCCATCGACCTGCTGTCGCAAGCCCCCACCTTCCACCATGCACAATGGCTCGCCACAGCATTCGAGGTCATGAAACGATACCCTCGCTTAGCCGACACTCACGACATAGGAGTACCCACATGGTTCTACGGACATGAACCCGCCACACCCTTTGCGGCACACATTGCCAAGTACTTCGACAACAGCATTCGCGAGGATGGACTGCTCACCATTGCCAAGGGAGGAGTCATATTTGCCCCCGGCAGTGCCGGCACCATGCAAGAGATATTCCAAGATGCCGCACAGAACCACTACTGCACACATGGGTATGCCAGCCCCATGATATTCCTCGGCACACAATACTGGAGCAACCACATGCCCGTATATCCCTTGTTGCAAGAGCTGTTGGCGAGCGGACGATACCGCAATCTGTTGCTCACATTGACCGACAGCGAGAGCGAAGTCATAGAAGCATTGCGAAGATAATACATCCAAGCCTACATCACTATAATCAGTCGCCTCTCACGCACCGTATTCAACGATTACGCAAAAGGCGACTCACTACTAAGAAATTTGTTTTATGCTAACTGATCGGTAATCAATACGCTTTGCAAAAGTATTACTTGTCGCAAATAGAATCTTACACCACCCGGTGGCGATAAACACGAACACTTAGAATATAAGCCCCACAGCAATACCAATGGAGTGTCTTAAATTATTCTTCGCCAAGAGACTCAGATTGGAATCTTCCACCTTGTAAGGAGTGCCTATGATTTGTTGCAGATTGTAACTGACATTAAAATTCAAACCAAAATGTTTTCTAAACATATATCGGTATCCTATACCGGCATTCCACAACCAGCCTTCACTGAAATTCTTTGTCTCATTAAAAGGTACTGCATATCCCAAGTCGGTAAAGACATAAGCATTCCGATGGCACGCAATAGGGTGTAAGCGAACCGTCAAGTAGGGAGCAAACTGCATAATGGGTTTTTGGGTGATGGTTGTACCCAATTCCATGATAGAGGTATTGTTGATGCCAAGGTTAACACCCACACCTGCCCACACCAGCGGAGTAAATTCGTAGAGTCCACTCACAGCAAAGATGTAGCTATTGGCAGGTTGAGCCGAAGTAAACAAGTCGTTATCAGCAATCGTCTCGCCCAATCCTATACTATACCGAAAATCTACTCCGGCATGAAACTGTGCATTACTTTCAGCAGCATAGCCTATGGCTAATACAGTGAAAAGTGTCATCAGCATTAAATTAATTTGTTTCATCATCATGTTTTTCATATTAAGGTAATTACTCTAAGAAAAAATGGTCAATCATAACAAAGCAATGGATATAATCATAAAGAATATGCCTAACCAATGATTGTTTTTACTATTTCTATTGTACCTCTCTGATGTGTCCTTCGGGAAGAGAGAAGTCATATTTGTATTGTACAGTATAACTCTCTTTTGCCGCATTGGTAACAGTGATGGTGAGTGTGTGAATATCAAGCGAATCCGGTTCTTTGTCGAAAACTAAGAATGTATTCCCTATCGAGTATTGCAACTCCTTGGGAGAGAGCCGGTCGAGAGGTTGGGATATCTCTTCCTGTTTCATATTCTCTTGGGTATATCCACTTTCTATGTACCTCTTGGCACTGGTGTATCTGATAGACATTACATCGTTAAGAGAGACACCAGCTGGGTGATCAGTGTCGAAGTCCTTGTTGCTGATTACATTTATAGTAGCATAATGAGGAAAGTCAGCCCCATTATAAGGACCTTTGACGCCATCCGGACGTCTTTCGGTTCTGTTATAGGCCGTGTCACCATTGATGCGACATATTTTGTCATACATATCTTTTTCTTCACCTTCCGATTGATACCACACTCTGCTTGTCCAGTTAGATTGCAGATGCAGATGCTTGGTCGAAGTGGATGCAAGAGCCCGTTTGACCGCTATGCCATCGTAGAAATAGTATGATTCTATATACGATGGAATAAAAAAGTCTTTATGAAAATTGCATCCATACCCTACGATAATCAAGACGGCTATTACACCGAAAGTTATTATTCCTCTGTAATTATTCATCTTGTTATGTTTAGTTGGGTTTGTCATATTGTATCATTTTAATATACCATTTGTAATAAGTATCTAATAGTCCTATCGAACTTTCGTCATCAAAGATAACATCTTCATCTGATAAATCAAAAACTCCTAATGTAAAATATTACTCTGCTTGGAGGAGTGTCATCCAATGTGTTCATGTGTTTGATATTTTAAGGCTTTCGTCTTATCCTAACATTGAGTAATTACAACACCACTTTGCACGATGCACCGCTGTTCATGCGGGCTATGTACACGCCTTGTGGCAAGTGAGCAATGTCGATGGTTGCCGAGGTCGCCTCTCACGCATCGTACTCAACGATTACGCAAGAGGCGACTCACTACTAAGAAATTTGTTTTTTTTGTGCTAACTGATTAGTAATCAATATGCTTTGTAAAGGTATTCCTTGTTAGAAATAGAATTTTACACCACCACCGATAATGAAATAGGGATCATCATCAAAATCGGTGTACTTAATGCGAGCAACTGCTTCAACCGCTACATTACGAGCTAACATATATTCCAATCCGATAGTTCCTACACCACCGAACAAATATCCGGCACTTTCCGATCTCGAAATATCATACCCCCACTTCTCAATCATTTGCATTCCGAATGTAGCTGCCAGTCCTATGTAAGGATAGAATCTACTCTTTACTGCGGGGATGTAATATCTTGCACCTATCTCAGCCATTGCCTTCTTGGTGAAATGGAAAACTCTTTCAAAATCATCACCATGAGCTGTATGGTAGTCTATTAAACCGTAGATTGATGTGGTGTGGTTGGTATTAAAGAAATACTCCGATCCAAGCGATACTTCTATGCCTCCGTTAAGATTGGCACCGGCTGTAACAAAAACACTATGTTCAAGCATTTCTACTTGACTCTTAGCAGTCTCTTGTGCATTGATTGCTAAGCATATTAGTAGTAAGCAACCTAATAAAAAACTTCTTTTCATAATTTAATTTGTTTAACGATTTATTATTAATGTTATTTACTCTAAGAAGAACTTATTTATAATTATATATCTTTTCGAGTTTTGACTCTAACCATTTTAGGAAAAAAGCCCGGCTGCCATTCTTCAATTTTATTTTTTGAGACAACACAGAGCAGCCGGGCAGGGTCCTAAAATTGTGTATTTAGTAACCTACGGGTAGGTTATATATGTTGTAATTCGATATTGTATGTATTATTCTACAT
>JAFXJY010000030.1 GCA_017531985.1 Bacteroidaceae bacterium | reverse complement strand
TTTGGGAAAAATAAACGGCTGAAAATCTTGTATTTTGTTAATTTTCAGCCGTTTGAGATGCGGAGTGAGGGGGATTCGAACCCCCGAGCCGCTTGTGACGACTACACGCTTTCCAGGCGTGCCTCTTCAACCACTCGAGCACCACTCCTTGGTTGATTATTTTACTCTCAGTCCACACCTTTCGGCAATGGATGTACCTTAAATCGATGCAAAGATACGATTTTTTTTTATTTCTCGATGTTAATTATTTATTATTGATATCAGTACTTCCCAAACGCCTTATTTTTTACATATTTTAACATTATAGTATTGATATTATTGAACAAGTTATATAATTTTGCACTAATTATAATTACGACGTAACGATAGGATTAACGTTCCGCTCCTACCGTTCACTAACAATAGGAACAATGTATTATTATGATGAAAATCTACTCACAGCTAATCAAAACATTCATTATCATTGCATCGTTGTTAGGTACTGCAACCATGCACGCACAGTCTTGGGAACAAATACAAAAGTTACCCTCGGCACAAAATATCTTCGTTGCACCCAATGGTAATCTTATATCCTCCGATTTTCAGTATATCGATTACAGCGGAGGTATATACTACTCAACCGACAAAGGTGATTCATGGATCAAGTGCAATGTTGCCGACTATGCCTATTGCAAGATGATACAAGCAGGCGAATACATCATCGCTGCCGGTGAAGGTTGCAACTTGGCTCGTTCCAAGGATAATGGTGCTACATGGGAGGTGCTTAACTATGCCTACATGTTTACCGACTACATCAGTGAAGATGACCTCATCTACGACGTAGCTTATGCCATTGCATATTTTAAGGAGAAACTTTTTGTTGCCGATTTCGGTGGTGGCGGTGTTATTTACAGTGAAGACTTCGGTGAAACATGGACGCTGACCGACCGTGAATCGCTCAAATACGATCTTGGACAAATCAAGTCGACTGCCAAAGATGACAACAAAGGCATCGATAGTTTCTACAACTTGGCTGAGAATAATGGCGAGTTATTACTCTTCGGTGTATATTTTATCTATCGCCTCAATGAAGCCGATTATACATGGGAATTACTTCGCAACGACTGCAACTTCATGGGTGTATCTGCCACTGTCGACGACAAGCTCATCTGTGGTCGTGCCATCATGAACTATAACGAGGCTTCGCCCTACCTCGAATACACCTCCGATGGTGGTCGCTCATGGGGACACATTGCTCATGCCGACACTGTCGATTTCGACACCAATGTTCGCGTTCTTCACAGCGACGAGAAAGGCTTGTACTCAGGCATGCAATCGGGTGTTATATACTACACTAACGACTTGGGTCAAAACTGGACTAACATCAGCGATGGTCTGCCTATCAGTCTCTCTCCGCTCATTATAGACTCGGACGACGAGTACCTTTATGTTGCCATCTATGATACCCCTTGGTCAAGTTCAACTGCAAGTGGTATATATCGTTACAAAAAGTCAGAACTCCCTGTTGCAAGTGTCAATACTACACTTAACGACAATGACAACGTATATGTACACAACAACATACTATATGTAGAATCAGAAGCCAATATCAACCTCTACAATGCAAGTGGTGCCAAAGTTGCTGCTATCGAAAATAGCAATACTCTCAACATCGCCTCTCTTCCTCATGGCATTTACATCTACGAGATAACAACTGCTACTTCTCGCATCACCGGCAAGATTGCCAAATAATTATATGACCATCTAATAAACAACTTTCATACAAGTGAGTGCGTCGACTAACTGATTGTCATCCGACACACTCACTTGTAACATTAAATCATTTAAGAGAACTTCTATGAATCGTTACTTATCCATTCTCCTACTCGGTACAATATCTCTTACAACCATCCACACATCAGTAGCTCAGCAACAAGACATTATCAGCTACCACCATTGCGACTTTACTGACGGAATACCCTCCGACTACACAACCTACGATCGTGACGGACAAACACTGCACTACACCATGGTGCAAGCCGGTATCAAGCAAGGCGAAGCATGGGTTAGAAAAAAGGAGTCGGGCAAAGACAATTACTATGCCATGTCGGCCTGTCGTTACAAAGAGATGGAAGGCGAAACGCTTCGTCCTTCCGACGACTGGCTCATCACGCCCCGCTTATGGATACGAGGAGAGAATGCTCAACTATCGTGGAGAGGCATATCTATCAAAAATCTGCTTACGGTGGGTGCCGGATATGAAGTTCTCATTTCAACAACAGGCAATACTCCCGAAGACTTCACAACACCCCTATTTTCCATCGCCGAGGAAACCATTGGAGAGTGGACTCAACACTCTGTCGACCTCTCACAATATCAAGGGCAACACATATACATAGCCTTTCACAACAACAGTCAGCAAGGCGAAATATTAGGTATCGACGACATCTCGATCGACGGACACAGAGGTGTGTGCGACATGCAAGTAACAACAGGCTCTCACATATTTGCCACCAACAAGTTGACTATCAGCACTGCCATCACATCCTACAACGACACTCCCATCACACACATGACTCTCTACTATCGTCATGGCGAAAACCTTGTTACCGAGACGCTCGACAATCTCAACATCAACAAGTACGAAACTTTCCAATATACATTCCCCACAGCCATCGATGTACAATACGGCGATACCATTCACTACTCAGTAGGTGCCTCGGTACAAGACATCCCGCAGGACCCCATCGATTGCACAACTGTCGCATTTGCCTTTAAGACCACACGCAAGAGTGTCATTGAGGAAGCCACCGGCATGTGGTGTACCTATTGTCCCCAAGGCATTGTTGCCATGGAAACAATCGAACATAAATACCCCGAGCAATTTATCGGTCTGGCCTTACACAGCGGCGACCCATTGGCTGACGGAGCTTATGCCAACGAGCTGGGCTTCCCCGAAGGCTACCCCACCGCATGGGTCAACCGTTCACAATACGTTGTCGATTTGATGATTCCCATCGAAATAGATGGCAGGGAAACTTTTGTTGCCGATAATGGCGGATTGGAGTCAGTATTCCTTGACGAGCAACAATACATGGTACCCCTCGACATTGCCATCACACACGTCGACACCTACAACAACGACATCACCATCGACATTGCTGCACGTCCCGCCATCGATATCGAAAACGCACACTTCAATATCGCCTTCGTTATCGTAGAGAACAACGTTTGGCAAGAGGGGTACTATCAGTCCAACTCATACTCGGGCAGGGAACCTTACTTACAAGGATGGTACGAACGTCCCAACCCTGTCATTGAAGACTATACATTCAATCACGTCGTTCGTTCCATCTACGACAGCTATCAAGGCATCGAGGGCATCTTACCCGCTACACTCTCTGTCGGTGACGAATACACCTCTTCTCACACATTCCAGCTCCCCGGTACAATCCTCAACACCGACAACGTCAAGGTGGTAGCTATGATTATCAACCGCGACAATGGAGCGATTGTGAATGCTTGTGAGTCGTCAACACTTGCAGCCATCAAAGGTAACACAATAGGCAACAACAACCATTGCTACACAACAGGCAAAGACTTGCACATAGTTCAGTCGCAAGGTTCGCAAGCCCACATCAACATTTTCAATACAACCGGTCATCTTGTCGCTTCACTCCACACGCAACAAGCTCACACCACCATGTCGATGGAACAATCCGGCTTATACATCGTTGCCATTACCCGCAACAACTGCACATCGACCCACAAAGTTATCATTCGATAATCACCTATACACACTCCTATCACAATGGCGGTCTCATCATCAAGGTGACACCGCCATTGTCATTTTCGCCCCAAGGCAAGAGAGGAGTTGCACATCACATTTTCGACCGGAAGTAGCCAAAATAGGACAAGACCTCATAGCCATCCCATTTTCCCCATCCTATTATACCGACAAAAAACAGGATAAAATCCTGACAATCGCCCCATTTCATCTTCCATGACAGGAATATCATATATATAAAAAAAGTGATATTACCTTCACAAGTAACATCACTACAAACTAATCATAAATAAACTCTTATTCGCCTTTATCGGCATGTTTCAGAACCTTCGCATCAATATAGAAAACAACATCTTCTGCAATATTATTACAGTGGTCGCCTATACGTTCGAGACGGCGTATAATACTTATCAGATTCAAGCACTCGATGGCACGTTCGGGCAACGTCTGTAAATGTTCGGCTATAATAGGCATCGCCCTATGATTCAATTCATCAACACGAGTATCCATAGCGAAGACTGTTGTAGCCAGTGCCGATGACTCTTGCTCATAGGCATCACGCGTACGATGCAACATATCTTTCACTATCGCTACCATCTCCTTTATACCGGTGCGATCCAGAATATCGGCCTCGATACTCATCTCGGGATAGTCAAGCACATAGCGAGCTATTCCCTCGCAGAAGTCGCCAATGCGTTCAAGATTGGTACCTATCTTCATGGTCGACAACGTAAATCGCAAATCGAGAGCAACCGGCTGGTAAAGACCTATGATATCCTCACAGTCACTATCTATCTTCAACTCATAGGCATTCACTCGTTTCTCGCGACACAATACCTCACGAGCCATCTCCTTATCAAACGACAAGAGAGCCTCTCCGGCTTTATTCAATTGCGAGTTGACCAAGTCCCACATCGCCAATGTCTCACTTTTGAGACGTTCCAATTCTTGCTGTATATATACCATTTTTCAATACTTTATTTTGCTCTTGCAAGTTTACATTTTCTCTGCTGCAAAATTATAACCAATATATTGCTCTATCATTACATACACTTTACATTTGTGTTACAAAATATTGGGAAACGCTATCATTCGCCACATAGACAAGAACGATGGGGCTTTTTACCACCCCATCGACTCTTTTGCTTTTCTTTTCACATCGCTCACTCGGCCGGATGGGCGATTGCCTCCATGATTTGAGCTTCAAGTTCCTCTGCAAGCTCGGGATTATCGGCTATGCACTTCTTTGCCATGTCTCTACCTTGTCCCAGCTTCGTCTCTCCGTAACTGAACCACGAGCCACTCTTCTTGATAATGCCCTTATCTACTCCAAGGTCAATAATCTCACCGGCCTTGGAAATACCTACACCGAACATAATATCAAATTCGGCACGACGGAACGGTGGGGCTACTTTATTTTTCACCACCTTCACGCGAGTCTGATTTCCTATTACCTCATCTCCATCTTTGATCTGCGATATACGACGTATGTCAAGTCGCACCGAGGCATAGAACTTCAATGCGTTACCACCGGTTGTAGTCTCGGGATTACCAAACATGACACCCAACTTATCACGCAACTGATTGATAAAGATACAAGTCGTATTGGTCTTGCTGATAGTTGCCGTCAGCTTACGCAATGCTTGCGACATGAGTCGGGCTTGCAATCCCATCTTCGAGTCGCCCATGTCTCCCTCTATCTCAGCCTTGGGTGTAAGTGCTGCTACCGAGTCAATCACCACAATATCAACAGCCGACGAACGTATCAACTGGTCGGCTATCTCCAATGCCTGCTCGCCGTTATCGGGTTGCGAAATGAGCAAATTCTCAACATCCACACCCAACTTCTCGGCATAGAAACGGTCAAATGCATGCTCGGCATCGATGATGGCTGCTATACCGCCTGCACGCTGAGCCTCAGCAATAGCATGTATGGCAAGTGTTGTCTTACCCGACGATTCAGGTCCGTATATCTCTATTACACGACCTCGCGGATAACCTCCCACTCCGAGGGCGGCATTCAACCCTATCGAGCCGGTGGGTATTACGGCAACTTCCTCTATATTGTCGTCGCCCATTTTCATGATAGCTCCGCGACCGTAGCTCTTCTCTATCTTATCCATTGCAGCTTGCAATGCTTTCAACTTCTCACTTGGCACAGGCACTCTACCTTGTACATTTTTGTTTTCCTCACTCATGATTATCTATTTTTATTTGTAATCTTTCTTTTTATCGGTTCAATATCTGCTCAGCATGACGGGCTGTCTCCACTTTCTCTATAATATCGGTCACAATACCCTGCTCATCGATTATGAATGTGGTGCGTACAGTTCCCATGCTCACACGTCCGCACATCTTCTTCTCACGCCACACACCGAAGGCTTCATTCAGTTGCTTCTCTGTGTCGGCTATCAACGTAAACGGCAGATTGTGCTTCTCGGCAAATCGACGATGCGACGCGGCACTATCCTTACTCACACCTATTACCTCATATCCCGCTGCCTGCAACGACGCATATCCATCTCGCAGGCTACATGCCTCTGCCGTACAACCCGACGTATTGTCCTTCGGGTAAAAGTAAATCACTATCTTACGACCGGCATAGTCCGAGAGTCTTATCTCGCGACCTTCTGCATCTATTCCCAACAACTCGGGGGCTTTGTCTCCAATCTTCATTTTCTCGTTTTTTTAGTGTTTACAAAAGTACATTTATTTATCGGAAAAACATTGCTTTATTACGCTTTGTTTTGCTTCGACACTGCAAAGATATAACACCCCATGTGCAAAATTTCGTACACACCAATATAAATTAAGTTAACACATCGTTTTTTTTCCCTTTATCTGTACGCTACAACACACGAAAGAGTAACTTTGACGGCGATATGTTATCGATACTCATACCCACATACAACTTCGATTGTACACCGCTTGTTAGCGAACTACAACATCAGATTACGGCTCACAACATCACTGCCGAAGTTATTGTCATGGACGATGCTTCACCCGATGCCAACATTCGCTCTACACTTACAGCCATCGACACACTTCCCCACTGTCGTCTTGTACAACTCCCACACAATGTGGGAATAGCACGCATTCGCAACCTGCTTGCCGACCAAGCTCAATATCCCTACTTGCTATTTCTCGACTCCGACGTATTTCCCACCGACCACAATTTCCTACAACGATACATCGATGCACGAGACTCGGCCGATGTCATCTGTGGTGGACTGCTCTTTCGCGACACACCGCCCTCTCCGCAATGCACTCTTCGATACCTCTATGGTAGTCGTGTTGAGTCTCAGCCTGTACAACAACGACTTCGACAACCATACGGCGAATTTAGAACTCTCAACTTCTTCATCTCCCGACAAGCTTTTCACACCACACGCTTCAACGAGAACTTTCAGCAATATGGTCACGAAGACACCCTCTTCGGTAAGCAACTGCAACTCAACGGTCGCTCCATCACTCACATCGATAATCCCATCTATCACGACGTACCCGACACCAACGAACAATTTATATCCAAGACACGACGCAGCATTCACAACCTGCGACAACATCGCAATATACTCACTTCGCACGTCAGGTTGTTACAACTCTACGACAAACTCGAACGCACTCACACCGTCTCCATCATAGCTACCCTATTCCGACTCATCGAAAAGCCACTGCTGCTCAATCTGAACAGTCGCTATCCATCCTTATTCCTATTCAATATCTACAAAGTGGGATACCTATGCAACATTATGCTCAACAAGCAACCATAAAATTCCGATACGGACACTCATTAGCAGTCTTTTTAATAAGGATGATTAATCTGTGAAATATATAGAAATTCACTTACTACATATTCCCACTCGACACTCACCACACGCTATCGTCGAGGCTCATTTATAATCCTTCAACATGATTTGCAATCGCTGTCGAGCAAAGAATATTCTACTTTTCACTGTACCCAACGGCAAGTGCATCTTATCGGCTATTTCATGATATTTATAACCCTTAATGTGCATCGTAAACGGCACTCGATACTCCTCCGAGAAACTGTTTATTGCCTTCATGATTTCCTTTACTGTATATGAGCCATCAGGGGTATCAAATCCCGACTCCTGCGGCAGATTGAGATGATACAAATCCTCCGTCTGGTCGACCATCGTCTGGTTTCGCACCACTCGCCTGTAATTATTGATAAAGATATTTCGCATGATCGTAAAAACCCAACCCTTGAAATTGACATTATCGACATACTTATCCTCGTTATCCAACGCTTTGAGCGTCGTATCTTGCAACAGATCATGTGCCTCTTCACGGTCTGATGTCAACATATAGGCAAAATTCAGCAAATTGCTTTGCAAATTCAATAACCGTTCCTTAAATTGTGGAGTATTCATAATTACGCTTAATTACTTTCGACTATTATACTGCTTGGAGGCAACAGCACACCTTCCTATAACAATACCCCATTGCAATTGTTCAACACGAAACTCTAAATTATGACCTTAACATTTTATTTACACTCCAACATACACCATACTACCAAAAAACATACTATATTTGTACCTTAAAGAGATTCCCTAAACATACTCATTGACTTAATAGACGTATATGATAAAAAAACTATTCATTACACTTATCATCCTACTGGCTGCTTGTGCAGCCAATGCCAACGACACAACCCATCTGTACCGTGTCGACATTCACACCGAGATAGGCTCCACTTCTTGGCGATACCTGCAAGACGGACTGCAACAAGCTCAGCAACAACAAGCCGACGCTGTCATTCTACACCTCAACACTTACGGTGGTACTGTACTACATGCCGACTCGATGCGTACCCTCATCCTCAACACCCATATCCCCATTTATGCCTATGTCGAAAACAATGCCGCATCGGCAGGGGCTCTCATTGCTATCGCTTGCGATAGCATATACATGCAACGAGGTGCCCGTATGGGAGCTGCAACGGTTGTCAACGAGACCGGTGCTGCCATGCCCGACAAATACCAGTCATACATGCGTGCCACCATGCGTGCCACCGCCGAGGCTCAAGGTCGTGACACCACCATAACTTCACAAGGCGACACCATCATATCGTGGCGACGCAACCCCATCATTGCCGAAGCTATGGTCGACGAAAGAGTATATATTCCACAACTATCCGACTCGGGACAAGTACTCACATTCACTGCCGATGAAGCCCTCGCTAACGGCTACTGCGAAGCCGTTGTCGACAACTTGGAGCAGATGATTAGCAACAATCTTCACATCGACAATTACACGATCTCTCAATACTCTCCCTCACTCTACGATAAAATAGCCGGATTCCTTACCAATCCTGCCTTGCAAGCCATGATGATTACGCTCATCATCGGCGGTATATTCTTCGAGCTGAAAGCCCCCGGCATCGGATTCCCCACTGCCGTCGCTCTCATTGCCGCTGTACTCTATTTCTTGCCTCTATTCATCAGTGGAACTGCCGAAAGCTGGGAAGTACTCATCTTCGTTGTAGGCATCATTCTTATCATACTCGAACTCTTTGTCATACCCGGATTCGGTGTCGCAGGCTTTACCGGAGTAACATTTCTGCTGGCAGCTCTTGTCTTGGCAGCCATCAACAACATCGCATTCGACTTCACTTTCGTCACCGGCATTGACCTCTCTCGCAGCGTACTCACAGTCTTGGCTGGCATCGTCATTGCCACACTCCTACTCATCACTCTATCTCACCGCATTGGCTCTCGCGGACTACTATACCGCATGGCTCTGCACAAGCGTGAGGACAACAACGATGGGTACATAGCCGTCGATACATCGCAACAATCGCTCATCGGCCGCTCAGCTCGCACCATCACACGCATGGCTCCTTCGGGCAAAGTATCCATCGACAATGACATTTACGAGGCGATATCGATGTACGGTCAATTTATCGATGTCGACACCGAAGTCTGCATCCATCGCTACGAAAACAACCAACTATATGTTACAACCAAGAATAACCAATAACACACCCATTATATGAAATTCATTGCCATCATCCCGGCTCGATATGCCTCCTCGCGTTTCCCCGGAAAGCCTCTGGCCGATATGAAAGGGAAAACCATGATACAACGCGTCTACGAGCAAGTTTCTCTTGCCATCGACAACGTATGTGTTGCAACCGATCACCCCGACATCGAAGAGGCTGTCAAAGCCTTCGGTGGAAACGTCATCCGTTCACAACAACAACATAACAACGGCACCGAACGCTGCCGTGAAGCGTACCACCTGCTGGGTGGCAAAGAAGATGTCATCATCAACATTCAGGGGGATGAACCTTTTATCAAGCCTCAACAGATACGCGACATTATCTCTTGCTTCGACAACCCCGACACTCGCATCGCCACCTTGGCTCGACCTTTCAGTCCGGACGAAGGCTGGGACGCTCTCGCCAACCCCAATTCACCCAAGGTTATCCTCAACAACAACTCCGAGGCCATCGCTTTCAGCCGTTCGGTCATACCGTACATTCGTGGTGTTGAACCCCATAAATGGCTCGAACATCACACATTCTACAAGCACATTGGTATGTACGCCTTTCATGCCGAAACACTCGACCGGCTATCGCAGTTACCGCCTTCGCCTCTCGAATCAGCCGAAAGTCTCGAACAACTACGCTGGCTCGAAAACGGCTATCGCATTCGCGTTGCCATCACCTCACAGGAAACCATCGGAATAGACACACCACAAGACCTGCAACGTGCATTACAACTACTTCCCTGACTATGACACTCGATCGCACCAAACAACCACCGGTATTTCCCTTTGGGGAACTTACCATACCTATGCCCGTTATCGAAACTCTCCCCAACGGAAGCACTCTATACATCATCGACAAAGGTGACCAAGAAGTTACTCGCATCGACCTACTCTTCGAGGGCGGACGATACGCTGCCACGAACCCTGCCATCGCCGACCTCACCGGTCCTATGCTTCGCAAGGGTATTCCCGGCATGGACGAAAACGACATTGCCTTACTATTCGACTACAACGGTGCTTGGATACAAACGGCTACAACACAACATTTCAGCACCATCTCACTACTCTCCATCAACAGCAAGCTGCCGCATTTGCTACCTACCGTGGCCGAAATGATTATGTCGCCAACTCTTCCGGCCGACGCCTTCGACACACTGCAACAGCAACGCACTCAACAGCAACTCATCAATAGAGAGAAAGTACGCATCTTAGCAGGCGAATCCTTCAACCGTCTCATTTTCGGTGAAAACCATCCTTATGCTCGTGCCATAATGCCCGAAGATTTCAGTACGACAACACTCGACGACATTCGCCAATACCACAAACAATACTATCTCAACACTCCCGTTCGCATCATCCTTTCGGGACGTATCACACCGCAAGTAGCTCAGTGCGTACGGCAATACTTGGGCAACATCCCATCGGCCGGACACGCCCTCACAACACACAGCACTCCCATCACACCGCAGGCTCTACACACCGCCATCACACACAAGAGTGGAGCCATGCAGTCGGCTCTCCGCATAGGCATGCCCACCATCGACGTTCATCATCAAGACTTCCCCACCCTCACCCTGCTCAATCTCATACTGGGTGGATACTTCGGCAGTCGCCTCATGACCAACATTCGCGAAGAGAAAGGATACACCTACGGCATCACATCACACATCATATCTCTACGTAATGCCACCTATTTTACCATCATTACCGAGACCGGCACCGAATACACTCACCTGCTCCTCGACGAAGTTCGCAACGAGATGAATCGACTGTGCAACGAGAAAATCTCGCATGAAGAACTCGAAATAGCACGCAACTACATGCAAGGACAACGGGCTCGAACACTCGACAGCCCATTCTCCATAAGCGACTATCTACTATCGTCTTTAATTGCAGGAACACCCATCGATTATTTCAATACCGAAAATCGTGCCATCCGACAGGTCACTCCCGACGATCTCCTTCGCGTAGCCAATGCCCATCTCCATCCCAACAACTACTATGTTGCTATCGCTTGCGACAAAGATGCAATAGATATGGACAACTTAACAAATACCAGCACTCACAACCCTCAATAACCATGAGCAAGAAAGAATACGTTCAAGCCAACAAAGAGTGGCTCGCAGCCAAGGCTGCCGAGTCGGGTGTTTTACCTCTACCAATGGGCATTTACTACAAAGTTATTACCAAAGGTAATAGTGCAAGTCCCACCCCATCACGACGCAGCATCATCATTGCACACTACACCGGTCGCACCATCAACGGAAAGAAGTTCGACAGCAGCCTCGGTGGAGCTCCATTGGCGTGCCGTCTATCCGACCTCATTCAAGGTTGGATTATCGCACTGCAACAAATGCACATCGGCGACAAGTGGGAAATATATATCCCGGCCGAAATGGGTTACGGAAAATCATCCATCCCCGGCATCCCCGGCGGCTCAACACTCATCTTCGAAATTGAACTATTAGGAATATCGTAAGCATTACTTATTTCACGCTATTCGCCATTTGCAACACATAGTTCTCGATTAAAACCATTATCGCACTTAAAGGGTCGTATCTAACTCTCTATCGAGTTGTGATACGACCCTTTTTAGAATCTATTTTAATTTTATTTCGAGATTCATATTCTCCTAAATTGAGTTTTTGAATCCCCTCTTCTCTTTTCTATATGGAGAATTTATACATGTAGTTTCCTACAATATTCAGCGTTTACAGTTTATTACTTTCCCTCTTTATTGCAGCATGCTTTTCTATCTTTATTGCATGCTTGGTCACCTTTCTTGCATTCGCCTTTCATCTTGTCACATGCTCGGTCACCCTTTTTGCACTCGCCTTTCATCTTGTCACATGCTTGGTCGCACTTTTTGCATTCGCCTTTCATCTTGTCACATGCTCGGTCACCCTTCTTGCATTCGCCTTTCATCTTGTCGCAGGCTTGGTCGCACTTCTTGCATTCGCCTTTCATCTTGTCGCAGGCTTGGTCGCACTTCATGTTGTCACATTTCATGCCATGCTTGTATCCGCGATGTCCTCTATGAGGTCGCATCTCTTTTTTCCCCTTCATCTCCTTACGCAACTCTTTCATTTTCTCTTGTTGCTCGGGAGTGAGTATCTCTTTCACTGCGGCACGATGTTTTTCACGAGCAGCCTTTATATCCTCACGCGATGTCTTTGCTGCTTGTTCAAACTCTTCTCTTGCAGCTTTCATCTGCATTTGTTGTTCGGGGGTCAGATTCAACTCTTTGCTCATATCCTTACGATGAGCCACACACTCTTTTCCTTCTCTTTCGGGACATGATTTTTTCTCTACTTCCTGCGCCGATACTACACTTGTCATAGCCATGGCACAAACTACAAGTGCCGATACAAATAATTTCTTCATAACTTCATTTTTTACGTTTATACTTGATTTTTCTTATTATCACTACACTTTTTTTGTGCATTTGTTTCTATGACTGCCTTACCGGCTGAAAGTTTAAAACCAATCCGATGTTTTATTTAATTTAACATTTCTTATTAACATTCACACATAGGCACAAAAAAAGAGCAGCTCTACTTCACAGCAGTACTGCTCGAAACACTATAATTTTAGGACTATTTTACTCTTTAATACATATCTCTATGTTTTTCTTATCTGCAATGCAAAGATGGTAATTATTTTTTTACCACACAATAGCATTAACAAATATTAGTAAAATAATTTACTCCTTTAAACTATAAGAATATAGAAGGGTGCTTCACAGCAGCCGTTTTTTATATCGGTGGGTACTTCTACTTATTTTTCGCAGACCATAAGTTAAGGCTGTGTTATCGAAAACCAATGCTATTGGTCTGTTGCAATGATAGAAGTTCCCTCAAATATTTACTTTACTACAAGGTTTTTTATCTCCCATGTTGCCGACTCTACGTCACTGCTCAAATACTTGAATGCAAAGTGAACGTTACTTGTCATGTATGCAGCAGGAAGTACAATCTCACCCGACGAAACGAAGTTCCAACTTGTACCATCGGGGTAAGTTGTTATCACTACTTGCTCCCACGAGGCTTGTGTGGGATCTCCACCGGTGTAGTCCTTGCTTATCCACAAGGTGTGATTACTCTTTAAGTTGGAAACATCTCCCTTGTTGATGGCATGCTCAAATGTCAACTTTACATCACTCTTGCTTGTCAAGTCGAGTACAGGCGAAATCAACCAGTCCTCGTTGGCATGGCTGGCTCCATCGGCAAAGGCCGACATCTTTGCTCCATACGTTGCATCGCTTTTCCATGTCTGGTCACCCAACACGTCATACACCGTAAAACCACCAAGACCCGATGTGAATGGCACTTCAAGTATAGCTCCCGTTGCATCGACCGGCTCTACACCATACACCACTCCATCTACAATGGCACATGTTGTGTTTTTCACGCCACAAGTTCCGAAGTAAGCTACCAACTCGCCATAGAGTAATACCTCCTTACCATCCATCTCAGGATGTGCCGGCAAGTTCAAGCCCGTACGCACTGCTCCCGAAGGCAATTGCACCGGTACATAATTGCTTTTCTCGTTCGCATTGTCGGCTATCACGACGTTGGTTCCGGCTGTCGAACCTGTGGGTATATTAAACGGAGCATCCCACTCTACATTTGTCAGGCTCTTTCCGTTTATCTGACCCACAATGTAACCTTTTACCCATGCTTTGGGGCCATTCTCTTTTACCGTGCTGTTAAGACTCATGACAGCTGCAATATTATAGGGCGATTGCTTTGTACCGTTACCTTCACCCACTTCGGGTGTATCAGGTGTATCGGGTGTATCGGGTGTTACCACCGACGACGCTTTGTCTATCACCTTCACATTATTCAACTCCCATGTGCTGGCTCCCTTCGCAGTAGCTTTGTATGCAAATGCTATCTTCACTGTTGCTGCTGCCGGCAAACCTATCTCGCCCGACGATACAAAGTCGAAGCTATTGCCCGATGGATAAGTAGGTATAGCTGCCTCTGTCCAAGTAGCTCCCTCATCGACCGAATACATCAATCGCAAATCCTCTTGCATACTGTTCTTCATATAGTTCACTGCATGGTCAAAGGTCAATGTTGCCGGTTTGCCATTCAAGGCTATCGAAGGCGATACAAGCCAACTCTCAGCTTCATAATCCTGCTGATAGTAGGCCGAACCCTTGGCACATTGATATTTGCTCGAATATTGCCATACGAATGACAATCCTGCCGGCAGATTCTTATCGTCGATGGTAAAGCTACCCAACGATGTCTTGAAGCTCTCCGAGAACAACACTCCGTCTTGGGGTGTATCGGGTGTAACGGGTGGTGTTGGCATCTCTCCGATGGTTGTTCCGTCAAACTTAGCAGCCTTAGTCTCCTTCATACCGGCCACACCGAAGTACTTGGTCAACTTGCCATACAGTTCCACCTCTTTACCATCATTATCGGGATTACCCAACAGTTCGAGTGCTGTACGCACATCGCCCTTGGGCAACTGCACGATGAGACAAGCCGACTGGTTTTTCTCATCATCCTTGGCAGCTACGAGTATGTTCGTTCCTATATTCGACACACTGCCATCGTCGTACACAGCTCCGTGGAAAGGGGCATCAAACTCCGAGTCGGTCGATATATCGGCTCCTGCCACTTGACCCACGATATAACCCTTTACCCATGCAAATTCATCATTCTGTTCGAGCAATGCTTTCGAAACATTATATGGGTCTTCCTCTGTTCCGCTTCCGGCCGGGTCGACATAACCTCCGTTCTCCACTTCATTGAAGTCGAAGTCCTCGTAGTTATTACATGCTCCCAGCAACATAACAGCTGCAAACAGGCTTATGTATCCTAACTTTTTCATGCTTTTCTTTTTTACATATTACTTTATTGATATACTTTCACATTCTTCACTTCCCATGTACATGCATTGGAAGTAGTCGAATTATAGACAAACGCTATCTGAACGTTTTGTGCAGCGGGCAACTCTATCACACCCGATGGCACAAATGTCCAACTGGTGGCATAAGTAGGAATGGCCAACTCAGTCCAGTTTGCTCCACCGTCGGTGGTGTAGAACAGACGCATCTCCTCAGTGGCTGTACCTATATAATTGGCTGCATGCTCAAACGACAATGTTGCCGGTTTGCCATTCAAGGCTATCGTGGGCGATACAAGCCAACTCTCCGTTTCATATCGTGTTCCCGACACATAACCCGAAGCCTTGGCACATTTATATCGCTCATCGTAGCTCCACACATATGTCATGGCATCGTCCATTACCTTATTATCGGCAGTAAATTGTCCCATTGACGAGGCAAACGTCTCCTCAAAGATTACACTGCCTTGGGGTTCTACCACTGTTGTGGGGTCTACACCGTACACTGTTCCGTCAACGATGGCACAAGTTACCTCCTTCACACCGGGTACACCGAAGTACTTGGTCAACGTTCCATACAACAATACTTCTTTACTATCCATATCGGGATTTTCCACCAAGTTCAATGCCATACGCACGGCACCCGAAGGCAACTGTACAGGCATCACTTGTGCTGTTGTATTGGCAGCGGCATCAGCTGCTATCAGCAAGTTGGTTCCATATGTTCGCTGACTTCCATCGGTATTACTTCCACCGGTGAAAGGTGCATCATATTGCATGTCGCTTGCCACATCCCAGTCATTGGTCACCTGACCCACGATATAGGCTTTAATCCATGCCTTACTTCCATCTTGCACATTCTTGGCTGCATCTACATTGTAAGGGTTCTCCTTGCTTCCATCGCCTTCACCTTGCGAAGGGGTATCGGGGGTATCGGGTGTGTTGTTCACCTTAAAGCCTTTGAGGTCGGTAAGCGTACGAATGGTCAGTTGCAACTCTCCCTCTGCGTCGGCTTTATCTCTGTAATAACCAACGATGGCAACTACATCACCCCACTGGTCGCTCGATGGTATAGGCTGCTCAGCAAAGCGAGCATACTCACTGGTCGACACATAAGCAACGTTGCCGGCTGCATCGGCTATCTGGCGAGCTTGTGGATAACCTACATTATAAGTTCCGTTAAATGTCGATGGAGCAAAAATTTTCTCGGCTTCGCTCAACTTCTCTCCCTCATCACCAAGACCGGTAAAATGTACATCCTTGATGCATATGAGACGACCATACAACGTGGGATCATCTTTTCGACTGTTCATCTCACTGATAGTCATCTCCTCAATATAGATTTTCTCCTCATTGGGATTGCCCACAAACTGCAAGCGTTCGTTGAAGTAGGGATAAGGTATGCGACCCGGCTCTACACGCAGCTTCTCATCGTTAAACGACTCCACTCCCAGCTGCACTTGACCGGCATAACGTCCCAATGTCAAGCCCTTACAATTGATGACTATCTCCTGTCCCATCGGTATTGCTCCCGAAAGGCTGCCTGCATCGATACTTACCTTCAAGGCATCGCCCGTCTCAGTATCTTGCATCACAAGATATTTATAGATATTACCACTCTCATCGGTCGTTACCACACGACCGCGAATGTACAACGGACTTTCGGTATCGATTGTATTCAACGAGAAGAGTGTATCTTTCTTATCAAACGTTGTCTTGAAGTCGGCAATCGACATCATAGGCGACAACGCATCGGCCTCGGCCGAGGTTAATACATTCTCACCCTTAGGCACCGGCTCAAAGGTATTACATGCTGTGAAGCCCAATCCCAGCATGGCTACCATAGCCCACATTATTCTATTCTGTTTCATAATCTTTTTCTGCTTTTTTTGAAGGTTTCACACATGTTTAGAACTTAAACGCTACATTCAAGAACATATTGAAGCCCCATGCATAATAATAGCGATTGGGGAACTTATCTACGGCCTCGATGGCCTTCACTGCACTCTTGTTGTTGCGGCTCAAACGCGATTGTTGATAACCACCTGTCACCATGCTGGTGTTATTCAACAAGTTATTAAGGCTCAGGTTGATGTTCAACGATTGCTTGCGATTATTGAAGTACAATACTTTACCCACTGAGGCATCAAGTAAGAATCCGCCTTTCAGACGTTCCTGTGTTCCAAGGATTGCCTTTGTCTCCTCATCATAGCCGGCATAGTATTGATACTGACCTATCTCGTTGAGATAATAACCACCATCGACATTCATCTTGGTGAAACGTGCAGGTGAGAAATCAAGATAGTTCTTATCATAGTATGACAAAGTAACATCGGCAAACCACATTGACGAGTGGAAATAGTCGAGCGTAACACTTGCTGCTACTTGCGGACCATTCGATACCATCAAGCCCTTAGTGTAGACCTTCTCTACAACATCGGTAGTCTCGCTCAGGTCAGTGGGAAGTTCTCCCGTAAAGAGGTTACAGCCATTCTCGGCACTCATCACACCTATACAATCGTCGGTGTAACGATAGTCACCCAAGTTGGCAGCAAGTTCCAGTGAGAAACCTGCTACGAGGTCGATATCCACACCCAACTCTACGCCGCGGAACACGCGGTCGACACCGGTCATCGTGTGATTGACATAAGTACGGAACTCATCATTGTAGTAACCTGTACTTTCGGTTCCATCCACCATGTGTGTCTGGAACAATGTTACACGTCCCTTCACTCGTGAGTAGTTGAATATCCAGTTCAAGTCATACGACAACACCTTCTCCGACTGCAAGCCGGGTATTAAGTTATCCTTCACACGAGGTGCTACATAGCTATACGATGGCAGCGGAGCACGACTCTCGGCCAGTGCATTGACGATTACTCGGTTATGAGCATCGGCCTTCCATGTCAAGCCGGCCTTGAAACTCGGATCGAGTGTCCATATTCTATGTCCGTAACCTTTCGACAAGGCATTTATCACCTCGGCACGTCCGTTTCGCATCAAACCCTCACGTTGGAATTGTGTATAATTCAACGCCAAGGCATAGTAAATATCCAAGTGACGTGTATTCCAGAAGTTATCGATAAAGGCTTGCGACTTCAACACATGCAAGTTATAGTTATATCCGAATACATCACCCTCTCTTACCACACGATTGGGATTATCAACATCATTTTGTATAATGACACTGTTGTTGGCAAAGTCTCGCTCGGCAAACTGGTCTATGTCTATCCACTGATTACCACCCAACAAGTCCTCAACGGTCTTGTAGTGCATACCCTTGCCATACTTGGCCGACACACCGGCATTGATTTTCAATTGGTCAGTTACCTGATTGGTGTACAACGCATTCAACGCAGTCTCCATCAAGTCGTTGTGACGACGTTCAAGCATGTAATGTGCACTGGCCTGAGGCGATGCAACGTTATTCAAGTAGTTGGCTCGATACAATGCATCCCAGTTTATCTGCGTAACAGTAGGATCATTGCTCAACCACTTATCCTGCAACTGAGTGTACAACTCTTGGTTGACATAACCATAATTGGGATCTTCCGTATCGGCAGGACCATTTACACCCAAGTTGGTATATTGGAAACTCGGCAAGTTGCGATAATAATCGGGACGAGGATCGGGTGCATTATAGAACGACAATGCACTATTGCTATACTTGTTGTAATGCCATGCCGCTCCCACTTGCAACTTACTCTCGTTATTGATGTCCCATATATAGTTCAACAACACAGTCGGGTCGTAGCTCTCAACCACTCGCGAGTTACGCACCTTACCATCTTGATAACCCCAGTAAGAGTTATAATAGATACCGCGATAGTTATACACCTCTTGTATCGATGCACTCGATTGTCCGCGTTGCGTAGGAGCACCCCATGTAGTGAGGGCTATACTGTGATTGTTCCACACCTTCTGTGCTGCAAAGAAATAACCAAACGAGTCGTACGACGTTCCCTCGGCACGTCCCTTATCAGCCCAACGATACACCAACGAGCCGGTAAATGCCCAACCATTGTTCATCAAGCCGGTCGCATAGGTAGCCTGAGCTCGCAAGTTATAAGCACGATTGGTATATGACAAGCCTACTTGGGCTCCTGCTGCATAATCGGCTGCCAAGGTATTGATATTGGTAGCTCCTGTCAACGAGCCGTAGCCAAATCCTGTCATCTCCAAGCCATGAACATTATCCTTGTTGCGGGTAGCATTGTTAAGACCGCCGATACTCGAATAATTAAATCGACCTCGCTCGGTATCGGTAAAGTCTATACCATTAATATATGTAGCATGGTCGCGTTGGTCATATCCTCTTATCGAGAATCGCATAGGACTGAACACATAGCTCGATGCACTCAGGAAGGGATCATCCGACGAGCCCGACAGATATGCTACCGACTGACTCGATGTAGCTCCCTCATCTTCAAGCATCGCCTCGTCAAAGAGCAACGTATTCTCCTCTCGCGAAGCCTGTACATCACTCTGAACCTCCGTCTTAACATCTTGTACCGGATCAAGTTCAACATTCACCGATGTAGGCTCTGACATCACTGTTACATCAATCGATTGCAGAGCATAGTCTGCTGCGTGGAAGGCAATTACTCCATTACCTTCATCTACTCCTTGCAACTGGTAGCTACCGTCGGCTGCCGTAGTAGTCACGAATTCACCGCCCGACATCGACACCGTTACACCCGATATAGGCTGCTTGGTATCTCCATCGACAACGGTTCCTCGCACTATTCCGGCCGTCATAGGCATCACTACTAATGTAGCAAGAAGTGCTGTTGTTAACCAATTCTTTTTCATAAGAATGTCTCTTAACTTTTAGATAATTAGATTGTATTTTTTTGTTAATATTGTTTGCTTTATTTCTATCCGTTTTCAAAAGTGCATTATACACCAAGAAAATTAGAATTGCAAATAAACGAAATCTTTTCCATATTTCCTATTATTATATATATATTTTTTAGCACTCATCAACACTGAGAACTCCTATCAGAAGTGAAACAACTATATTTGTATTTCACATTGGAATTTTCAGTTTAATAAAATTCTAAACAGATTCTAAATGCTATTCCTTCTTTCGTAATAATTCACTATATTTACACCCTAAATCCGATATTTAATAACACCAAAATATGAAAAAAATAACCATCGCACTGATTTTGAGCATCTTGGTCACATGTACCGCCTTCGCTCAGCACAAGGTTGCCGTCTACTCGGTAGCATTCTACAATCTCGAGAACTTGTTTGATACCATCAACGACCCCAACACCAACGACGAAGAATTTCTACCCAATGGTACTTATCGATGGGGGGCATTGAAATATAAAAACAAACTCGAAAATCTGGCCTACACCATCAGCAAACTTGCCACCGACAAGTTCTGTCCGCAAGGTCCAGCCGTTATCGGTGTAAGCGAAATAGAAAATCGTCAAGTCCTCGAAGACCTTATCAAGACCGGTGAACTCGCCAGCCGCAACTACGACATCGTACACTTCGACAGCCCCGACCGTCGTGGTGTCGACGTAGGCATGATATACGACCGCGACCAATTTACAGTCGACACCGCTATCAGTGTACGACTCGTTTTCAAGCACGACCCTGACCGACTCACTCGCGACCAACTACTCGTCAGCGGACAACTCGCCGGAGAACCGGTTCACATCATCGTCAACCACTGGCCTTCACGTCTCGGTGGCGAGAAAAAATCAAGACCCAGTCGTGAAGCTGCTGCTCTCCTTTCCAAGCAACTCGCCGACTCGGTTTTGGCAGCCAATCCTCATTCCAAAGTCATTATCATGGGCGACCTCAACGACGACCCCAACAACAAAAGCTGCTGCGAAGTACTCGGTGCTGTTAAAGAACAAGACAAAGTAACCGATGGTGGATACTTCAACACCATGTGGAAACTTTACGACGAAGGATTCGGCACGCTCGGATACCAAGGTAAATGGAACCTTTTCGACCAAATGATTGTTTCAGCCAATCTGGTAGGCAAAGACCGTTCGACTCTCAAATACTTCAAATCCGAAATCTTCAACAAAGACTTCCTACGCCAAGACAACGGAAAGTACAAGGGATACCCCAAACGCACCCACGCACAAGGTCGATACCTCAATGGTTACAGCGACCACTTCCCCGTCATCATCTACTTGGCTAAAATCGTCGAACAATAACTTCTCGTTGCCAAGCAACATTTATTATTGATAATCTAATCTCAAACTATAACATCCTTTTAAATCAACTCAAATGAAGAAATTAGCAATCATCCTCTTGGCCATCATCTGCTGCACCGGCTTATCGCAGGCCAAAGAAAAGCAAACTTCACCCAACGGAAAAGTTGCCGTTGAGTTCGATGTTATCAACGGAATACCCTTATACAACATCTCTTACAAGGGTAAAGAGGTAATTAAACCAAGTCGAATGGGTCTCGAACTCATCAACGACTACTCCCTCATCGATAACTTCAAAATCAAAAAAACTCAGAAATCAAAGTTCGATGAAACTTGGACACCCGTATGGGGCGAATCAAGCACCATTCGCAACAACTACAACGAACTCGAAGTGCAACTCGAACAAATAGTACCCGGTCGTGATAAGAAAGAAGCCAAACGATACGTTACAATCCGTTTCCGCGTTTATGACGACGGTGTTGGTTTCCGCTACGAGTTCCCCCAACAAGACAACCTCACCTATTTTACCGTCAAAGAAGAATACACCGAGTTTGCTATGACAGGCGACCACACTGCCTACTGGATACCCGGTGACTACGACACACAAGAATACGACTACGTTGTATCACGTCTTTCCGAGATTCGCTCTCTCTTCGATGCCGCCTACACAGGCAACTCGTCGCAGACTGCATTCTCCAAGACCGGTGTACAGACATCTCTCCAACTCAAAACCGACGAAGGTCTTTACATCAACATCCACGAAGCTGCCCTCGTCGACTACTCTTGCATGCACCTCAACCTCGACGACCGCAACTTCATCTTCCGCTCTTGGCTCACCCCCGATGCTTGCGGACACAAAGGCTATCTGCAAGCTCCTTGCAAGTCGCCTTGGCGTACTGTCATGGTTAGCGACGATGCCTGCGACATCCTCGCATCCAACCTCATCCTCAACCTCAACGAACCATGTGCCTATCACGACACATCATGGATCAAGCCCGTTAAGTATGTAGGCGTATGGTGGGAAATGATTACCGGCAAAAGCACTTGGGCATACACCGACCTTCCCTCGGTACAAATCGACAACATCGACTACACCAAGGTCAAACCCAACGGCCGACACGGTGCCAACAACGAAAACGTAAAACGATACATCGACTTTGCTGCCGAACACGGTTTCGACCAAGTTCTTGTCGAAGGCTGGAACATCGGATGGGAAGACTGGGCTGGTAAAACCAAAGACTACGTATTCGACTTCGTAACTCCCTACCCCGACTTCGACATCGAAATGCTCAACAACTACGCTCACAGCAAAGGCGTACGACTGATGATGCACCACGAAACATCCGGCTCAACTCGCAACTACGAACGCCACATGGATGCTGCATTCGACCTCATGGAAAAATACGGCTACAACTCCATCAAGAGCGGATATGTAGGCGACATTCTACCTCGTGGCGAATACCACTACGGACAATGGAGCAACAACCACTACCTGTACGCTGTTACCGAAGCTGCCAAGCACAAAGTAATGGTCAATGCTCACGAAGCTGTTCGCCCAACAGGTCTCTGCCGCACATACCCCAACCTCATCGGCAACGAGTCGGCTCGTGGTACCGAATACCAAGCCTTCGGTGGCTCTCACCCACACCACGTCACCATCTTGCCATTCACTCGCCTTCAAGGTGGTCCGATGGACTACACTCCCGGTATCTTCGTAATGGACATTACAAAGATCAACCCCGATAACAAATCATACTGCAACAGCACCATCTGCAACCAGCTGGCACTGTATGTAACCATGTACTCTCCTCTGCAAATGGCTGCCGACCTCCCCGAACACTACGAAAAATACATGGACGCATTCCAGTTCATCAAAGACGTAGCCGTTGACTGGGACGAAAGCCACTACCTCGCCGCCGAGCCATGCGAATACATCGTTGCTGCTCGTAAAGCCAAAGGTACCGACAACTGGTTTGTTGGTGGTGTTACCGACGAAAACGCTCGTGAAATGGAAGTAAACTTCGACTTCCTCGACAAAGGTCAAGACTATGTAGCAACGCTCTACGCCGACGGTAAAAATGCCGACTACGCTACTAAACCCGACTCTTACAAAATCACTACCGGCATCGTCAACAAGAAATCATCCATCAAGGTCAAGATGGCTCGCGGTGGTGGATTTGCCATCAGCATCCGACCCGCAACTATCGCCGACAAGAAACTCAAAAAACTCAAATAACACAAAACTATCATCCACACCCATATAAGGCTCATGGGCGACACATAGCACCGCTATAACACTCCTACAAGCCCACTGGTAAGATGAAGTTTAACACAAGGTTTTTTAATCGCAGGCAGCAGGATTGCTCAAAGCATCCTGCTGCATTTTTTTACCCCCACACATCACCACCGTTCAACTTTTATTCGTAACTTTGCACTACTAATTTTTACAACTTAATCAAACTATGAGCAACGAAAAAAGAGCCTCTTTCGGAGGCAAACTCAGTGCAATCCTTGTTGCAGCAGGTAGTGCAATAGGATTGGGTAGCATCTGGCGATTCCCCTACTTAGCCGGCGAACACGGTGGTGCTGCATTCCTCCTCGTATATCTCCTTTGTGTACTCATCATTGCCATTCCGGTGATGCTGTGCGAATTTGCCGTCGGACGACGCACGCACAAAAATGCCGTCGGCGGATTCCGTCAGCTTTCCAAGCCGTGGCAAATTCTCGGATTCAACGGCATACTTTGTGCCTTATTCATCTCAGGATACTATTACGTCATTGCCGGTTGGTCTCTCGACTACTTAGTCAACTCCATCAACGGCTCACTCTACAACAGCGACATATCTTTTGCCCAACAATATGCACAATTCACAGCATCACCTTGGCCTATCGTCTACACCCTCATCTTCATCCTACTCACTCACTTCATCATTGCTCGTGGTGTAGAAAAAGGTATCGAAAAGGCATCCAACATCATGATGCCCATACTCTTCATCATTCTCATTCTCATGGCCATACGCGTTGCTTTCATGCCCGGTGCTGCCGATGGATACCGCTTCTTCCTCACACCCGACTTTGCCCAAGCATTCTCAGCCGACACCCTCTTCACCGCAGCCGGACAAGCCTTCTTCTCGCTCTCGGTGGGTATGGGATGCATGGTCACTTACGCCTCCTACTTCAATGAAAAAACCAATCTCATAGGCACTTCGCTCAGCGTATCTCTTCTCACTCTATTCGTGGCAACTCTTGCCGGACTCGTTATCTTCCCGGCTGTATTCAGTGCCGGACTCGAACCCACCGAAGGTCCCAGCCTCATATTCATCACACTGCCCGAGATTTTCAAAGACATGCCACTTGCCACCGTATGGTCGGCCATCTTCTTCATCCTCATCGGATTGGCTGCACTAACATCCACCATTTCATTCCACGAAGTAATCACTGCCTACCTCGCCGAGGAACACAAGATGTCACGCAAGGCAGCCACATACACAACAACAGCCATCACCATCGTACTGAGCCTCATCACTCTGCTCGTAACATTCGACTTCAACTTCCTTGGTAAGCAGTTCACTTCAACATTCGACATCTACGACTACGGCTCAGCCAACATTCTCCTACCACTGGGGGGACTTTTCACCTGTATATTCGTCGGATGGGTCATGAAGCCTCAATTCTTCCGCGAAGAAATTACCAACTATGGCAAACTTCCCGGCAAAATTGTCCCCTTCCTATTCATCCTCGTCCGCTACATTGCCCCCATTCTCATCCTCTACATCTTCCTCAAAGGAATAGGTATCTTATAAGACTCAACAATATCCACTACACAACGAGAGGCTGCACACAACCTCTCGTTTTTTTTCGTCACACCCTCACCCACACCACAAAAAAAATGATATTAATTCGTAATTAATCAAACACAACTTTCATTATTACACATATTATATTAACTTTGTACACAACAAATACACAATTTCACAACAACACCTAATTTTTTTTACAACATGAAATCATTCATTATCACAGCCATCATTACAATAGCAAGCATCGGACAACTTACACTTGCTCAGAACATCGTCAACATCAACGAAAACGACTTCATCAACCAAGTGTGGGACTATAAGAACTCACCCGAGCAATTCACATACAAGGGCGACAAGCCCTGCATCATCGACTTCTATGCCGACTGGTGTGGTCCATGTCGTATACTCGGAAAGAACCTTGCTACCGTTGCCGACAGATACAAAGAACAAATTATCATCTACAAGATCGACATCGACAACCCTCAAAATGCCGGCCTCGCCTCATTCTTCGGCATTAGAAGCATACCATACATACTGTTCATCGACACACAAGAGATAAACAGCCACACAGGCTCACTCTCCGTTGAACAACTCGATGAAATCATCACCACCCGACTACTCAATACATCCAAGTAATACATCCAAGTAATCAAACACTCTCTCAACCATAACACCATGCTTACAACCGACAACCGACTATACATAGCACACGCACCATCGGGTGCAATATACCTGCAAGGAGACATGGCCAACCGTCATGGACTCATAGCCGGAGCTACCGGAACGGGCAAGACTGTCACACTGCAAGTTCTCGCCGAGACTTTTTCACAAGCCGGCATACCTTGCTTCATGGCCGACATGAAAGGTGACCTATCGGGTATCAGTCAAGCCGGAAAAATGAACAATTTTATCGAAAAACGTTGCACCGAATTTAACATCGACAACCCCCGATTCGAAGGTTGCCCGGTCCGATTTTTCGATGTTTTCGGCGAAAGGGGACACGCCATGCGTACAACCATCAGCGAGATGGGTCCGCAACTCCTTGCCCGACTTCTGCAACTCAACGAGACTCAGACAGGCATCCTCAACATAACATTCCGCATCGCCGACGACAACAACCTTCTGCTCATCGACATCAAAGACCTACGTCTCATGCTCGACCACGTTGCCAAGAATGCCAAACAATACACTACCGAGTACGGCAACATCTCATCAGCCTCCATCGGTGCTATACAACGTGCATTACTTGCCTTAGAAAGCGAAGGTGGTGACAAATTCTTTGGCGAACCTACATTCGACATCAACAACCTCTTAGAGACACACAACAATCGAGGCATCATGAATGTACTCGCAGCCGACCGACTCATGCTCAATCCCAAGCTCTACTCCACATTCCTACTGTGGCTACTCTCCGAGCTATATGAGAACCTACCCGAAGTTGGCGACTGCCCCCAACCCAAGTTGGCATTCTTCTTCGACGAAGCACACATGCTCTTCAAGGACACATCCAAGGCTCTTGTTGAAAAAATCGAACAAGTAGTACGTCTCATTCGCTCCAAAGGTGTAGGCGTATATTTCGTCACACAATCACCCACCGACATCCCCGAAGAGATACTCGGACAACTCGGCAACCGCATTCAGCATGCACTGCGTGCCTTTACTCCCAAAGACCAAAAGGCTGTTCGTGCCGCTGCTCAGACCTTCCGAGCAAACCCCGACTTCTCAACAGACGAAGCCATTACACAACTCGGTACAGGCGAAGCCCTCGTATCTCTCCTCGACGAGAACGGTGCTCCATCTGTTGTCCAACGTGCCAAGATCCTATTCCCCCTCAGCCAGATAGGTGCCATTACCGACGGACAACGCCTCGATTGCCTCAATGCCGACCCCCAACACATAAAAGCCTACGACAGGGCCATTGATCGCGAGAGTGCCTACGAAATCCTCACACAAGACAACGAGCAAGATTCACAGGAACAAGAACTCTCCGAAGAGAGAAATAACAAACGCACCACCAAGCAACCCGACAACAAGCAAGAAAGCAGCATCGGTCGTGGCATACTCGGCACCATTATCGGTGCAGCTGCCACAAGTTTCGTGCGTAGTCTTGGCAACTCGCTCGCCAAGTCACTATTCGGCTCAGGTTCTAAAAACGCATTAGAAAAAGCCACTCGATCGGCCACCAATACAGCAACCCGCAAAATCGTAAACACAGCCATCAAAAAAATCATCAAATAAGAAGCTATTTGAATTTTATTTCCTTATTATTTGAGAACTGATTTTCGTATAGATTTTCTTTGGGAATATGCTGGTAATAGCCCGCTTTTACCGGCATATTTCAGATAAAATGATGCCGAAAAGAGTCTCAAAAAATCCGAAATTATTTTTTTTGCAACAACGAACTAACCAATTAAATAAAATTCAAAACAGCCCCTAAAACAGAGACACATAACATTCTACACACAAAATCTACCCCTGTCACATCACAGCAACAAGGGTAGATTTTTGTTTCATACAAGTCTAAATACTCATATACACACCTTTGGTGGGTTCTATCTACGAGAGCTAGTCGGTTTTGAAGATTAGATTATTGTAAGACGATTCCCCATGAAGGCACAATACAAGCATGCAATTGGATGAAAATCAGAAATATGCAACAATCAAAAACGACCGAAATAAAACCTGCCGACATCGATGAACTTATCTACCAATTTATAGAACACATCTTCAATCAACTCTTATCAATGTCGAGCCGGTCGCCTCTACACTACCCGTATCCAACTGTACTACATACACACCCTCAGGCAATTGAGATATATCTATCAGGCTTCCACACGACTGCTTCACAAGCACCCCATTAAGATCATAAATCAAGACCCTCATCGTCTCCTCTCGTACAACACACCCCTCACTCAGCACTACTCGCAATTCATTATCTGACACAACAAAACGAGCCTTGCGTGGTTGATAATCATACAACGAAGGCACACTGTTCAATGCACCCAATACATACAGCAACCCCTTATACACATCTATCTGACCATGACCATACACCGAGTTAGGATAAGTCATATCGGCATCGGGGTGAGTACAACAGTGAGACAACACTTCAAGTACATCTGATGGAGTAAGATTGGGATTGGCTTGCAACCATAAAGCAACAGCTCCTGCCACTATCGGCGAAGCCATAGACGTCCCTGACTGAGCCATGTAGTAGTAATCCTTTCCGGCTCTCTCAACCTTGTCTACAAGACTCTTCTGCTCATTAGCATAATCTGCCGAAAAACTATTATACGCCGCCTTTATGTTCATCCCGGGTGCTACTACATCCGGCTTTATAAGACCATCAAACGTAGGACCTTTCGATGAAAACTTGGCTATCTCTCCTCGGTTATCGGCCTCAAACATCAACATATCATCATTTACTTCTCCATCAAGATTGGTAAACACACTATTATAATCGGTTGCACCCACTGCAACAATAAAAGGCAACGTAGCAGGCCACGATACCGAATATCCATCAATAGCAAAACTATACTCGGGAACTCCATCTATATTGACAAACGGACTATAAAACAAGTCACTATACAACCATGCAGGACTATCACCCGTCAAGAGGCAAGTCGCTCCACACAACATCAGATATGCCATGTTAGGCATCAATCCATCTACATGATACACATCACCCCTACTATCACTATAACTACTCTTATACACTTTAAGCTGCACCTCACCCATACTCACCGTAGTACGCAACACACAAGTATCGCCTCGCAGTCCATCTATACTATCAGTCGTAAAGGACAACGTTCCCTCAATCGTAGAGCCGGTCAATCTCACTCCCAGAAAGTCAAATCGCACTCGCTGGCTTCCCGGTGTAACAATATCTACATCTATATATGCACCTCCACCCACACCATTGACTATTCCCACACCGGCCTGATAAACATCTGCGGGCTTCTCCATATAAGAAGCATTATGACCCATATTTCCTGCTGCGGCAACTATGATTTTACCCGGCCCTACCAGCTCCGAGAGAGCCTCGCCTTCAAGTATTCGCTGGCGGGCAATTGTGACACTCTCACAACTACTGAAATTTACAACACAAGGTTTTCCCTCCGATGCCGCTCTATCAAATATTCGCTTAAAACCCAATACTGCTGTCGCCGACGTATGTTCCGACGATTCAAAATCCGCTCTATCCGAATTGAAATCTACCAAATAAATATCACTCTCTGGAGCCATTCCCATATATTTCCCGTTTACAGCACTTCCTGCCATAATACCTGCCACATGTGTTCCATGCGACTGATTATAAGTGTTTTGAGAGTGTTCAAGTTTCTCTATCTCATCAGGCGACTCCCACGCTCTGCCCATCGTACCATTCTCATTCTTACACTTGAAATCATAATAATATTCAACCCGCAGTTTCCCACTCTCATCATAAAATGCAGGATGTGTAAAATCATAGAAACTATCAAAAATTCCCGACACGACACCTTCTCCTCTAAATGCATGGGGCAGATTTACCCCCTCATACACATCACTACTATTCACATAACCATGCGACACATCCATTGCATTTCGTGGCATACGCTCAGCTTCTATCCGTTCCACGGCATCATCAAGCGACATCGAGGCAAGACGGTTCAACGGTATCCATACTATATACACCCTGCCCACTTTATCTTCCGGCACGCATCCATACCTTTCAAACACATCCTCTACATCACAATCTTCATTCAACGCAACAAGTGCCATCACTCTATTGCTGCCTCGCGAGCTTCCTGATGCATTCATTCTGTCACATGCACCCTCACACGACAACAACTCAACTAAATAGCCCGACAACTTGCTACGATCCATAGTAGGTGTTGCCACACTCATCATCACACACAACACCATCACTAACATTAACCAAACTCTTTTCATATTATTTTTTACTTTTACAATCATTTTGGCACAAATATAGCAATTTATCATTCAATCTAATAGAATAACGTTCATTTTTTGACATACATCAAATTTCGACTCATTACAGCCCCTCACACTCAACACATCACCCTTACAATAAAAATTGAGGCTCGAACTACCACAGCCCAAGCCTCAATATAATCACCTTAATTACTACTTATATAAAAACTTATTTATTATTTATTCACGCGGAATTTCTCAATACCGTCGCGGAGGAAACCAATAGTTTGGTGAGCCGCAGCAATACCGGCATTGATATTGGCCTCGGCTGTTTGAGCACCCATCTTCTTGGGAGTAGCAAACACACGATTGCCAAACTTCTCCTTCAACTCATCAAGGTTGGCAGGAGCGATATCCGATGTGTAACGGAAGTCGGCACGATCTTCCATGATGCGAACAAGGTCAGCCTCGTTGATAACCTCTTTACGAGCAGTATTCACGAGCATAGCACCCTTGGGCATGATAGAAGTGAGTGAATAATTAATCGAGTTCTTAGTCTCGGCAGTAGCGGGAATGTGCAACGATACATATTGGCAGTTACGATACAACTCCTCAACACTCTCTACGGGCTTAACACCGGCAGCTGCAATAGCCTCTGCGGGGCAGAAGGGGTCGAATGCATATACTTCCATACCGAAACCTTGGGCAATACGAGCCACATTGCGACCCACTTGACCAAAGGCATGGATACCCAATGTCTTACCCTTCAATTCAGTACCCGATGTACCGTCATATTGGTTACGAGCCATCATAACCATCATACCGAGAGCAAGCTCAGCAACGGCATTCGAGTTTTGTCCGGGAGTATTCATTACACACACATTGTGTGCAGTAGCAGCTTCAAGGTCAACATTGTCATAACCGGCACCGGCACGCACAACTATCTTCAAGTTTTTAGCAGCATCAAGTACCTCAGCATCCACTTTATCACTACGGATAATGATACCATCAACATCAGCAACAGCTGCAAGAAGTTGAGCCTTCTCTGTATATTTTTCCAACAATACGAGTTCAGCACCGGCTGCCTCTATTACCTCACGAATACCATTCACGGCAACAGCTGCAAAAGGTTTCTCGGTTGCAACAAGAATTTTCATCTCTTTATTTTTACTTTTTTATAGGTTAAAGCGTCCCCAAGGCCATACACCATTAGGGACGCATATAATTTATTGTTTTTTTATTATTTGTGGAGGTTCTCAAACTCTTGCATGCAAGCTACCAAAGCCTCAACCGACTCTTTGGGACATGCGTTGTAGAGAGATGCACGGAAACCACCTACCGAGCGGTGACCCTTGATACCCACCATACCGCGTTCCTTGGCAAATGCCATGAACTCGTCTTGCAACTCCTCTTTGCCGGGAGCCATTACGAAGCATACGTTCATCAACGAACGGTCTTCCTTAACAGCTGTACCTACAAACATAGAGTTACGGTCGATTTCATTGTACAACAACTCAGCTTTCTCCTTGTTCATCTTGTACATTACTTCAAGACCACCAAGTTCTTTCACCCACTTCAATGTCTCGTGCATTACGAAGATGGGGAATACAGGAGGTGTATTGAACATTGAGCGGTTGCGTGCCTCTTCGGGATAGTGAGTAGCATAGTTCACCATTGTTTGCAAAGGACGCTCTGAGCTGCCGAGGAGGTCTTTACGGATAATAACAAATGTTACACCGGCAGGACCTACGTTCTTTTGAGCACCACCATAGATCATACCATACTTGGTTACGTCAACAGGACGAGACATGATATCAGATGACATGTCGGCTACCAATGTGATAGGCGAGTCAATATCCTCGTGTATTTCAGTACCATAGATAGTATTATTAGTAGTGATGTGGAAATAATCAGCATCAGTAGGTATAGTATACTCTTTGGGAATATAAGTATAGTTCTTATCCTCCGACGAAGCTACTACCTCTACATCTCCGTAGAATTTAGCCTCTTTCACTGCTTTCTTAGCCCAAACACCTGTTTGCAAATAAGCAGCTTTGGTCTTCAACAAGTTGGCAGGAACTTCAAAGAATTGTGTCGATGCACCACCACCGAGGAAGAATACAGCATAATTGTCGGGAATATTCAACAAGTCACGCCACAATTGCTCTGTCTCAGCCATGATACGCTCCCAACCCGGTGTACGGTGTGAGATTTCCAAGATACCAATACCGGTATTGTCAAAGTCACGAATAGCCTCAATAGCCGATTCTACTGCTTGACGAGGCAACACGCAAGGTCCTGCATTAAAATTATGTTTTTTCATATCTCTTTTTATAGAATTTTTCCTATTATACAATATATAAATTAATGTGTTTTGTTAAGGTGTAAGTAGCAAACATATCGGAACACTACGTCCCGATATGTTTGTTTTTAGAGAAGTGTCTATTATACGATACCTTGTTCCAACATAGCTTGAGCTACCTTCATGAAACCGGCGATGTTAGCACCCTTAACATAGTCAATTGTGCCATCTTCTTTCTTACCATACTTAACACATGCCGAGTGGATGCTCTCCATGATGTAGTGGAGTTTCTCATCTACCTCTGCACCTGACCAGCTGATGTGCATAGCATTTTGAGTCATTTCAAGACCCGATACCGATACACCACCTGCATTTACTGCCTTACCGGGAGCAAAGAGGATACCGTTGTTTTGGAATGTTGCGATAGCTTCGGGAGTACAACCCATGTTCGAAACCTCGCAGCAGCACCATGTACCGTTGGCGATAAGTTCCTTAGCATCTGCCTCGTTAAGCTCGTTTTGGAATGCACAAGGAAGTGCTATGTCACACTTAACGCTCCATGCTTTCTTACCGGGAGTAAACTTAGCAGCTTCGGGATATTTAGTAGCCATATCCTCTACTTTGTTACGGTTAGATGCACGCATTTCGAGCATGTAGTCGATCATTTCGGCTGTGATACCACCGGGGATTTCACATACACCGTCGGGACCTGAGATAGCTACAACCTTTGCACCAAGTTCTGTTGCCTTCAATGCAGCACCCCATGCTACGTTACCGAAGCCCGAGAGAGCTACTGTCTTACCCTTGATGTCCTTACCGGCTGTTTTCAATACGTGTTCTGTGAAGTAGAGAGCACCGAAACCGGTTGCTTCGGGACGGAGAATTGAACCACCCCATGTTGCACCCTTACCGGTCAATACACCTACGTTGTACTCACGAGCAAGCTTAGTATACATACCGAAGAGGTAACCGATCTCACGACCACCTACACCTACGTCACCGGCAGGTACGTCTGTGTCGGGACCGATGTTGTTCCACAACTCAAGCATGAAAGCTTGGCAGAAACGCATGATCTCAGCATCTGATTTACCAACGGGATCGAAGTCCGAACCACCTTTACCACCACCCATGGGGAGAGTTGTAAGAGCGTTCTTAAATGTTTGCTCGAAACCGAGGAATTTCAACATTGAAGGATTAACGGCTTTGTGGAAACGGAGACCGCCTTTGTACGGACCGATTGCACCGTTAAATTGTACACGATAACCAAGGTTGGTTTGTACTTCACCATTGTCATCTACCCATGTTACACGGAATGTGAAAATACGATCGGGCTCTACCATACGCTCAATGATGCGAGCTTTTTCGAATTCAGGGTGTTGGTTGTAAACCTCTTCAATTGAGTGAAGAACTTCTGTTACTGCCTGGATGTATTCGTTTTCACCAGGGTGTTTTGCCTCAAGATTGGCAAGAATTTTTTTAATGTCCATTGTATTAGTTTTACTAAGATTGGTACTTATGTTAACTTTACTGTTTTGACTGCGTTGTAAATCTACGGACAAATGTACGGCAACATTATTGAAAAAACAAATTTTTTTGCCAATTTTGACTAATTATTTAATAAAGTATCTTATTCACTCTGCATCCATCCCTATTTTACCCATATTATTACCCCTTTACCCACGCAAATACACCCTCAATACATTTTTTCTGCCCATCTATACTACTTTTCTCTTCTCTTTTTTCGCACTGCAAAGTTTTTTTGCTCATTCTTCGCAAATATTATTCGTTTTTTTCCCCAGATAGCAAAAATTAGTTGTAACTTTACACTCAAATTTTTTATTGGGCAATTTCTCAAATTACCCAACGCAATATCCACCGATGACGAAACACCTATCACCACCGGTGGCATATCTGCACCCAAACGTACTACTTGTACTTTACAATAGCTTATACCCGAATTTTATACACATTATTAAGATATGTCATTTTTCAAAAAATCTCTTCGAGCTCTCGGTTTTGGCAAAGACGACGACAACGATGAACGCACATTTACAGCCAAGGATATTGTCAATGTCACAGCCAACAACAACACTATTATCGACAAAAACAATCCCGACGAGAAAAACCCGCCTGCAAACACCGACTCTGACAACAACAACAACATTAATAATACAATCCTGCCCAACGACCTGCTCGACAAGATTGTACAACTCATCAACGCTTCATTCCCCGACTTTGTACGCAATTGCATCGATATCGAGAGCGAGAAAAAATACATATACAATCAACTCGGCGACTCTTTTGCCCAATACATCGACGAGCTCAACCAATCGGCTATATCTCAATCGCAAGCCAACGTCGCTTCGGCTCAAAAACAAATCGAATCCGAGATGGAATCTCTCCGTCGCAAAGCAGCTGAACTGGAAGAACAAAAGCTCGAAAGCAAAAACGCCCAACTAAGCGCCGAAAGACAAAAAAGAGCTCTCAACGAAAAAGTACACGAGCTCGACAACCGCATCGCTACGCTCGAAGCCGAAAAAGAACAATACGACCTCGAAAACAAGAGCCTCATAAACAAGCTCAAAGTATCGGGCGTCAAACAACAAGAACTCGACAACGCTCAAGAGGAAATAACCCGACTGCTCGGCGTCATTCAAGACCTCAAGAAAAATGCCGTCATCCCCGAGGAGACTCTGTCGCAACTCAACGAAAAGAATGCCGCAATAGATGCGCTTCAAGAGCGCATCAGCTACCTCTCGTCCGAAAAAGAAGAACTCTCGGCAAGCATAACAACCCTCAACGACAACAAAGAGGCTCTCGAAAAAACGCTTGCCGAAAAAGAAAACATCATAGCTCAACTCACCGACGAGATTGCAACAATGATCACGCAACAGGACAATTCAGCTCGCGAAATTTCCGAATTGAATGCCGCCAAGGAAACCTCTGCCTTGCTGCAAGCCTCGCTCGAAGAGTCTCGCAAACAATACACACAGCTCCAAGCCCTGTTGGAAACCACTACCTCCGAGAAAGAGAACACCATCGAGCAGTTGCAACAACAACTTGCCACAGCTCGCACACAACTCAACGAGACAACGGCCCAACTATCCCAAGCCACCGAGCAACTATCTCTATCAGAGAAACAAGCACAAGAAAACATCTCATCGCTCAACGAGCGCATCGACGACCTGACACTGCAACTCAACGTCGCCACAAACAACTACACCCATGCAGCAGAACAACTCGAAGCATCTATCGACGAGAATACAACACTGCAAGACAACATCGAACAACTCCAACAACAAATAGCCGAGCTGGGTGCTGCCAACGACGCACAACAAGTCGCCCAAGGCATTATTGCATCACTCAAAGACGAAACCGCTCACTTGCAAGAACAACTCTCTCAACTACACAACGAAAACGACACACTTCTCGCGCAAGTCACTCAAAGCAATGAAGACAACAAGCAACATCAAGAGCGTATAGCACAACTCACACAACAGACTCAACAACTCAACGACGAGCTGCAACAAAAACAAGCACTCCGACATGAGCTATCGGATGCACAAGAACGCATCGACACATTAAACAAACACAACAACACCCTTCAACAAGAGACCCTATCATTGCAAAAGCAGCTTGCGCAAGCTCAACAACAACTCACCGATACACAAAAGGAACTCAACGAAGCACAACAACAAGCTCGCAACGCAACATCGCATACAACACCATCGGGCATAGACCCACAAGAACTTGAACGCGCCAACAACATGATTGCCGCCCTCAAGAAACAACGGCAAGACCTCGTATCGCAAACAGCAACCCTGCGTTCTCAAAACAAAGCATACGAAAACCAAATCGCCATCCTCGAGAGCAAGCTCAACAATGGCGACAACGACGACAACTACGATAACGTAACCGACCTCGACGACGCTCTCAATTGGATGATGCCCATCATTCCCGATACACTCGAAGAGGAAGCACGACGTCGCGAAGAAGAAGAAAAACTCCGTCGCGAAGAAGAAGAAAAAGAACGTCAAGCCGAAAAAGAACGTATCGCAACACGTGAAAGCTCTTCTCAAATGAGCCTTTGGTAAGAAAATTAACTAACGACTATATATAATTATGAATCAAAAAATCTCGGAATACGTCGACATTATCAACAATGCACTCGACAACATCCAATACCCCAATCAACCCGACTCATTATACGAACCCATACGATACGAACTATCATTGGGTGGTAAACGCATCAGACCCGTACTCATGCTCATGGCATGCGAACTCTTTGGCGGCGACATCAACCAAGCCATCAATCCCGCCATCGGGCTCGAAATGTTTCACAACTTCACACTCCTCCACGACGATGTGATGGACAAGTCCGACCTGCGTCGCGGCAAACCCACTGTTCACAAAATGTGGGACGAAAACCACGCAATACTCTCGGGCGATGCCATGCAAATTATCTCTACTCAACTCATGACACAAGTCCCACAGCGTTTCATGCCCGCCGTTATCGAAACATATCTCAAAACTGCTCTCGAAATATGCGAAGGACAACAATTCGACATGGAGTTTGAGTCGCGCAACGATGTCACAACCGACGAATACATAAACATGATACGTCTCAAAACGGCCGTTCTCTTGGGATGCGCTCTCAAGATTGGTGCTATCATTGCCGGTGCTCCCATTGCTCAAGCCAACTCGCTTTACCATTTCGGCGAAAACCTCGGACTCGCATTCCAACTTCAAGACGACTACCTCGACGTCTATGGCGACCCCATCATATTTGGCAAAAACATCGGAGGAGACATCATCAACGACAAAAAAACTTTCATGCTCATCGAGGCATCACGTCTCGCACAAGGCAAAGATGCCGAAACACTCAACCTATACATTGGCAACAACGACGTTGATGCCCGAGAAAAAATAGCTGCCGTAACAAACGTATACAACAATCTGGCCATCGATAAGCTATGCAAAGAAAAAGCCGAAGCATACTACAACGCTGCACTGGCTTGCATGGACGAAATCCTTGTCCCCGAAGACCGCAAACTCCCGCTCCTCGCCCTCGCCAAGGCTTTGTTGAATAGAGACCATTGATATGCCATACCGTCGCTTACCCAAGACCGATGCGGCTCGAATTGCCACTCTCGAGAAGGCTGTCGATATGGATATCAAACAATCTTCCGATAGGCAACCGGCTTCATTCAAGTCGCTAAACCAAGCCAAGGTACTTCTCCCGCGTTTCATCGCAATGGTAAAGCAATTTCGCTATCATTACGACGAGCTGGCCAAGTACAACTCCCGTCTTCAACCCCTCGGGAAGACGGCGCGGTTGTACATCTCGCACTTTATCCAAGTACTCAATATGACCATACTGCGCAACGAGATAAAGGAGCAATACAAACCGCTATACGGCTTGCAACCTCACGACTATACCCTACCCGACCTCTCTACCGAGGCCGCTCTCGTCAAGTGGGGCGAGAACATCATCATAGGCGAGAACCGGAGATTGTCTCAACGCGGCGGAACACCTATATACAATCCCACCATTGCAAAGGTCAAGGTTCACTACGACATCTTTATCGAGGCGCGAAACGAGCGCGAACACTATAAAAATCAGATGCAACGCTCGCTCGAAAAACTCAACGAGATACGCTCCGAGGTCGATGCCGTCATACTCGATATATGGAATCAAGTAGAGGTTTTCTACAGCGACCTCCCACTGACTCAACGCATCGACAAGTGCCGCGAATATGGTATCATATACTATTACCGCAAAAACGAAAAAGCGCAACAACAATGATCGACAGCCACACACATATATACATGGAAGAGTTTGACAACGACCGCAACGAGGCTATACTCCGCGCTGCGAGCAACGGTGTAGGCACAATGATACTACCCAACGTCGACATCGACTCTATCAACAGACTTCACAACACAGTGGCCCAATACCCATCTCATTGCCATGCCGCTATGGGGCTTCATCCCACCTCGGTTACACCTCAATATGCCGAGCACCTTTCTTTCATACGCAAGCTATTCGATACCCATCGCTATTGCGCCGTAGGCGAAATAGGCATAGACCTTTATTGGGACAAGACCTATTGCAAAGAGCAATGTTATGCCTTTGCCCAACAGATACAATGGGCTCAAGAATTGAACCTGCCCATTATCATACACTGTCGCGAAGCCCTCGACACCACACTCGATGTGCTCAAGCAATTTCCATACAACTCTGTAAATGGCGTATTCCACAGCTTCACCGGCACACCCGAGCAAGTCGACACCATACGTCGCGAAGTGGGCGACTTTTACTTTGGCATCAACGGCATTGTCACATTCAAGAATGCACGTCTCGACGACCTAATCACAGCCATTGGCCCCGACCGCATCCTGCTGGAGACCGATGCTCCATACCTCGCTCCCACTCCGCATCGTGGCAAACGCAACGAGCCGGCATACATCCCATACATTGCCGCCCGTATTGCTCAAATTTTTGACATACCTATACAAGAAGTAGACACTGTAACAACAAACAACACTCGCACTCTATTCAATTTATAATAGCATGAATTGGGACTTAGCATTAGAAATATTCGGCACCATCATAGGGCTCATATATCTATATTATGAGTACAAGGCTCACCGATTGCTGTGGATTATGGGCATCATCATGCCGGCTGTATCGTTGGGAGTATACTATAATGCCGGACTATATGCCGACATGGGCATCAACGCATACTACATCATCGCCGGTGTATATGGCTATCTTGTGTGGACCTTCAAAAACAAGCGTCGCCGGCAGGTTGAGCTTCCCATCACTCACGCACCTCGACGCACCTATGTATACTCTACGGCCATTACTATATGCCTGTTTGCCATTATATACTTTATTCTGAAGTATTACACCGACAGCACCGTACCCCTATGGGATGCACTATCTACAGCTCTCAGTGTCACAGCCATGTGGATGCTCGCACGCAAGTACATCGAACAATGGGGTGTATGGATTTTGGTCGATGCAATATCTGTAGCTCTATACATATACAAGGGTATATACTTCTATGCCGCACTGTACGCACTATACATCATCATTGCCATATTGGGTTACTTCAATTGGCTCAAAATCATGAAAAATGAACACAATAAATCCCTATAAATACCCCTCTACCGTTATTCTCGGCAATGGCGAGTATCCTCACGCCGCTCTTCCGCTCGAAGTACTCGACAATGCTCGATGCTTGGTTATTTGCGACGGAGCGGCCAACAACTACGTACTCACGGGCAAGCCCTTCGACATCATCATTGGCGATGGCGACTCCATTGCCGACAATATTCGTCAACAATACGCCTCTCGCATCATTATCTCTTCTTGTCAAGAGACCAACGACCAGACCAAGGCCGTGAAATATCTTGCCGAAAAGGGTGTAGACAACATCGCTATCGTTGGGGCTACAGGCAAACGCGACGACCACACCTTGGGCAACATCAGCCTTCTCGTCGAATACTTCAACCAAGGTATCATGGCGCGCATTTATACCGACCATGGCATTTTCATACCCACATGTGGCAACACAACTCTCATCACCCGACCGGGGCAACAGATTTCTATCTTCAATTTCGGTTGCTCTTCACTCTCGGCACAAGGTCTGCAGTACCCCATACGCCCTTTCAACAGCTGGTGGCAAGGCACGCTTAATGAAGCTACCGCCGACCGCTGTATTTTCACGGCCGACGGTACTTTCCTCATTTACGTTGCCTATTGACGATTGGCTCCATTTCTTTTGCGCACTCGCTCTATATCATACAACGACGGCATTGGCCATCCATCGCGGAATAAATACCTCAACTCCCTCTGACGCTGAGAGTTGCGTTTCTCACTCACGGTGCTGTTGCGATAATGTTCTTCACTTCGTCGCAACAAATCGTATACGCGCTCTAATGCTTCATTTTCGCTATGGCCTTGATATTGGTCACGACGCTCGGCTTTGAGCGAAATCTCTTCTTCATACGGCTTTTCACCATCAAACACCGACGCTCCTATTTCCTCCAAATCCTTATTATACGCCTCATCGCTATCATATAATTTGGGCAATCCATAGTGGCCTATGGCCTCATGACGCAACACGGCCGCCATATTTGAGGCTGTAAGTCCTCGGCATCTTTCCAACACCACATATATACCCTCGTTATCAACAGTCACCGCACCCGATTTTCCTATCACTCCATTTTTTATCAACACCTCGGGCACATCATCCATTGTGCTATACACAGTCACAGGCACACCCATATCGGCCGCGATGCTTTGCACCACTTCATTGCGCATGGCATAGTATTCGTCGGTCGATGAGGCTTGTTTGGCATCGTTCCACACCCTGCTATACTCCTCCATACGCTCGCTGTTCACATCCCAACTATCGCTCTTGTCGTTTGTTGCACCTTGCTTGTGCGCCTCGCGATACGAGCCTCCCGACACATTTCGCACATCGTATTTGCCCTTTATCGGATCACCTCCTGTCGAGGGCGACACCTCTCCGTGTACATACTTCTTCCTGCCATCTGTCTCCATCGACTCTATATCTATTTCGCTTATTGGCAACTTGTTTTCTGCACGATTATTCATCTGGCTCACATAGTACACATCATTCTTGTCCATGCGCTGCTGATGCTTACGCATTGGCGTGGTTGCTCCGGTTATTGCACCTTGCATCATACCCGATGCAAAACCGCCCAACACCGATGTAACAATACTCTCCAACTCGGGTGCCTGTCCGGTATAGATGCCTTTTTCGGCCTCCATCATTCCCGACGATACTCCGCCTACGACCCCCGATTTCACAGCCTCTTTTCCTATCTCTTGGGGTAGCTGCTGCATCTCGTTTTTTATCACTTGGCGCGTCATGATGTTAAACTCTTGTTGTGCAACCGGACTCTTTAAAATGGCCTCCTTCAACTCGCCCGACAACGCATTACTCATCTTCGGCGACAACCCTTTAAGAACTTTTGAACCAAGCAACACGTTCATAATGGCATCCGTCGCCAGAGTGGCCGATACATAAGCTGCTCTATCCTCTTGCGATACATCTTCGCCTGTTGTGCGTTCATAACTGTCTATTTCCATATTGGCTCGCGAGGCCGAGGTTGCCATGTCTATCGATGCCAATCCGCCTCCCACTACCGCAGCGGCTCCCGGACTGGCCAGTGCTCCGGCTATAATTGTAGGCAATGCCACTCCCACGACATTCACACCTATCGATCCTATTTGTGCCGCACCTTTCATCTCGGGTATAGAGTCATACTCCTGCCCTATCCTTTCTATATCCTCATCCAACGACCGGAGTTTCTTTTCGTCGCGTGTCAACATTTTTTGCACATTCTTTATCATGTATTCCCACGACAATCGCACCTGATCTATAGCCGCACTCACACCCTCATCCAATCGTGTCAACTTCTCGCCCGACTGCTCGGGCTCTGTCGCCGGTTGCGGTTTCTCGATTTCCTTGATGGGGGTTGGGTTGCTCAAATTCTCAAAGATTTGCATTGGGGGCACACCTTTTATTTGCCCGATGTTGTCTACCATATTGTATCGGCGGTCGGCACTCGTCAGTATAGCCGGCTCGATAAATTCTTTGTTCGTAAAACCGTTGGGCTGTTTATGCAATTGCTCTTTAGAAATTCTTAATTCGCTACCGATAGCCGGTTTTAGCCCCCCTTCTTCATCCACACGAAACAGTGTGTCACGAAAGTTCTCTTTTTCCATATTCTCATCCACTCGGTGCAATATGCCATCCATCGTTGCATCCTCTTGCATGGCATATATAGGCTTTCCGTTTATCATGCCTATATCCATGAGTCCTCCGCCACCGTCTACGGGATAAAGACCTCGAAAAAAATCTGCCAGATGGCGTTTTTGCTCTTTTTTCTTATTTTTCTTTTTGTACAATTTTTCTTCTATCTCATTCATACTTTTTCCTCCCTCTTTTTCATGCGTTTGGCAATAAGTGTCGGCAGCTTGCGCCACACGTTGTATCGCTTCATATAGCACATAACATCTTGCTCATTGCGAGGCATATACCATGAGTGTATAGTTCTATACAATTGGGTATCTTCTGTCACTTCCTTTCTACGTCGCATACAACTGCACATCTCCTGCAAGCCCTCTCGCACATCTTCTTCTGTGCCCTGCTCTTGTGGTGTCACATCGGGGCTCTCTACATTCCTGTAATTCTTCATAACTGCTTTTTTATTGTAATACTTCCAACTCTTGGGGCAACACATCATCTATCTTACCCCCCAACATGTCCAATATCTGATTGAAATAGGGCGATATGACGGTGGTCATATTTTGAGCACTTTGCTCTTTGATGGCATTGCGCTTCACGGCATCGTCCATGCGCATAGTGAATATAAAGTCATCCAATTTGCTACGCACCTTGTCATAGTCATACAAAGCCTTCTCTTTGGCTTGCACATCGGCCACCGACAAGCTATTCACCATATTATCCAGCATTTTATTGTTATTCTTCTGCATGGCTGCCATCGACTCGCCTGTCAAGCCCATCACCGTCGAGGTGTTGCGCAACGAGCGGGTCTGCTCTCCGAGCATCTCTCGGGCCTCCTTAAGCATCCGTTGCGCTGTAGGCGTATCCAAATAGTTGCGGTAATAATTCTTATTAAACAAGTTGGTAGCATATTGCATCTGCTTGTCATAATACGCCTTATTGAGCTTATTATACTCTTTTTGATAGTCTCGTTGTCGCTTCACTGCCTCTTCGTCTACAATATACTTGTAGGCTCCTTTTAGTAAATCTCCTACCATTATTTTTTTTCATTTAGTCATTTTATAGCATCGCACTGCAAAGGTCACACCATAACTTTGCATCACGATGCGATTAAAGGATAATCTATTTTTCAACTTCTAAACAACTGTATATGGAACAAAACAAGAATATCAACATAGAGGCAATTATAGCCAAGCAAAATGAAGTAATCAACATCTGTTACGACCGTTTACTCGAAGTTCTACGCGAGACCACCAACGAAACCACCATTATGAAATGTATCGAAATCATACGCAAAGACATGCTGGCTATCATAACACCCGCCGGAGGCAAAAACAATACCATCAACGACACATACGAGCGTATTGCCGAGATAGAAAAACAACTCAAGAAACTTTAAACATGAACAGCCACAAGCTACACATACAACAAATTCTTGCCGAAAACAGCAGACGCCACCGCGAGCTGACAACAGCATACAATCCCGCCACAGGACAAGGGTGCTATGGCTCACGATCTTGCGTCTCAATATCCGATGCTCCCATATCCATGCAATACATCCCTCGGCAGATGCTCGACGAGTGCCATTGGGTGTCGTTGCTGGCACAAGATGGCTCTATCGACAAGTTTATCTCTTCGCGAATGCACAAGCGACCTTCTCAACGACTGCGCAGCGATATATGGGCACTGTGGATAAAAGAACGTATTCGATACGACTTTGAGTTTTGGGCTGCAATGTTTGTCAAAATAAAAGACAAGCAAGGACAAGAAGACATTCCCTTCATTCTCAACCGTCCGCAACGTCGATACCTGGCCATGCTCGAGACGCAACGCTCTCTGGCAAAGCCCATTCGCATCATCATGCTCAAGGCGCGACAATGGGGCGGTTCTACCATTACTCAGATATATATGGCTTGGATACAATTGGTGCATTGTCGCAATTGGAACAGCATCATCTGTGCTCATCTCAAAGATGCTGCCGCCAACATCAAAGGCATGTACTCCAAGCTACTCTACAACTATCCGGCTTGGCTGCTCGACTCCACCGAGCAGCCCCACTTTCAACCATTTGAGCGCACAAGCAACACATCATACATCGCTCAACGTGGATGCAAAATCACCATAACTTCTTCCGAGTCCCCCGAGGCTGTTCGTGGAAACGATGCCGCAATGGCTCACCTCAGCGAGGCTGCTTTCTGGAGCAATACTCCCGCACACTCGCCCGAGAGCCTCATCCGATCTATTTATGGCAGCATTGCTCTTCTGCCTCACTCCATCGTGGTTATTGAGAGCACTGCCAACGGTACCGGCGGATACTTTCACCGCGAATACCTGCGCTCAAGACGCGGCGAAAGCGACAAAGAAGCCATCTTTGTCCCTTGGTACGAGATTGAAATGTACTCTCTACACATCGACAACCCTGCCGAGTTGGCATCCTCGTTAGACCGCTACGAACAATGGTTGTGGAGCAAAGGTGCAACCCTCGAGGCTATCGCTTGGTATAGAGCCAAACGACGCGAATACGCCCAACATGCCGACATGATGGCCGAATATCCTTCCGACGAAAACGAGGCCTTCTCATACTCGGGCGAGCGCATCTTCGACCCCGTGGCAGTGCAACGTCTGCGTAAGCATTGCTCATCGCCTATAGCGGTAGGCGACTTGGCCGGCAAGCAACTCACCGGTCGCGAGGCACTGCTCGACATCCGCTTTGTCGAGGAGCAACAAGGGTTGCTGCAAGTGTGGCACATGCCCGTATCGGACAAGAGCATACGCAACCGATATATAGTTGCTGTCGATGTTGGTGGTCGTTCACACAAAGCCGACTACTCGGTTATTGCCGTTTTCGACCGAATAGGTATGCTACACGGACAATCTGTCGAACTCGTGGCTCAATGGCGCGGTCACATCGACCACGACCTGCTGGCATGGAAGGCTGCTCAAATTGCTACCTTCTACAACAAGGCCTTGCTGGTAATAGAAAGCAACACGCTCGAAACATCGTGCGACGACACTCGTTCCAACTACATCCTCGACACCATTGCCTCTCACTATCGCAACCTTTACGCCCGACAGGCCATCGACAACGAAATATCTCTGTCGCCCCCATCACGATGGGGATTTCACATGAATCGTAGCACAAAATCGGCTCTTGTCAACACCATGATAAATGCACTTCGCAACAACTACTACATCGAGCATGACGAACTTGCATGCCACGAGTTCGACGTATTCGAGCGCAAGCCAAACGGCAGTTTCGGTGCGCAAGACGGTGAGCACGACGACATGCTCATAACTCGTTGCATAGGTTTTTATATCGCACAACAAGAACCTATCAATATCATTCATTACAACCCCCACAACAGATCCATGCCCATCAACGAAGCATCTTTCTGACAACTACCGAACAATATTGCATCACACACGTTGTGTATGTATAACCTTTAAACTAAAACGACTATGGCAAAAGAAAGTGTAGCAATCATCAAAGACAAACTCAGTGTAAAACGCATAATTGAAGTACTCAACAAAGCACTGGCCGAGGAGTGGCTCGCATTCTACCAATATTGGATTGGTGCTACCGTCATGAAAGGTGCCATGCGCAGCGATATACAACGCGAATTTGAGCAACATGCTCTCGAAGAATTTGGCCATGCCAAACTTTTGGTCGACCGCATCATTCAACTCGACGGCACCCCTCTGCTCAATCCACAACAATGGTTTGAGTACGCCGAGTGCCGTTACATTGAGCCCGACAACGATTTTGAGGTCACAAGACTACTATTGCAAAACGTAGCATCTGAACGGTGCGCCATCAAACGCTACCACGAAATAGCCTCCCTGACCGATGGCAAAGACTTCACTACTTGCGATATAGCCAAGAAAATTCTCGCCGACGAGCAAGCTCACGAACAAGAGTTGCAAGACTTTATCGACGACGTGAAAATTCTATACAGCGAAACATCGCTTTACGAATAACAGCCTCGACAGGCTATCCTCTCATACACCCAATCATACCCTATCAATATTACACCCCAAAAAAGCACTATTCAATCGTTGGGTTATACACGCATTTTTATTACCTTTGTTACCCTATAACAAAATCATATAAACTATGTCTGTAAACAAAGTAATATTGGTAGGGCATGTTGGTGCCGACCCCGAAGTAAGATACCTCGAAAAAGGTGTTTGCGTAGCGCGCATTCGCATGGCCACAACCGAGCGAGGATATACCGCATCTAACGGCACTGAAGTACCCGACAGAACCGAGTGGCACAATGTAGTATTGTGGCGTGGACTCGCCGAAATTGCCGAAAAATATATCCGCAAAGGCTCTCAAATATACATCGAAGGAAAATTGCGCACAAGTCAATGGAACGACCAAGCCGGTACTACTCATCAACGCACCGAGATAGTGGCCGACTCTATGGAATTGTTGGGTGGTCGTCGCGACAATAACGCATAACAACTTTTTACATAAACCATACCGCTCACCTTGAAGTATCGCATTACAGCTCATCACACCCACTCCTGCGACATACAGTTGCCCGCATCCAAGAGTATCAGCAACCGAGCACTCATCATTCGTGCCTTGGCTCATTCCTCACAACCCATTCACCAATTAGCCGGGTGTGACGACACCACAACTCTCATCAATGCACTCAACGACAACAAGACCTTCGTCGATATTGACAATGCCGGCACTGCCATGCGATTTCTCACTGCATATTATGCCATTCAAGAGGGATGCAGCGTCACTCTTACAGGCTCACAACGTATGCAACAACGACCTATCGGACCGCTTGTCGAGGCTTTGCAACAAGTGGGTGCACACATCAACTTCTTGGGTGAGAAAGGATTTCCTCCGCTACACATTCATGGCGGCTCGTTGCAAGGCTCACACATAACTATGCCTGGCAATATCAGTTCGCAATTCATATCGGCCATGTTGCTCATCGCGCCATATATCAAGCACGGAATACGCATATCACTGCAAGGCGAAGTCCTATCACTCCCATACATCGACATGACAATAGGCATCATGCAACAATTTGGAGCATTGGTTACACGACAAGGCAACAACATTGAGGTACTCCCCTCGCCATACAAAGCAATACCCTACAACATAGAGCCCGACTACACGGCTGCATCGTATTGGTATGCAATAGCAGCCCTCAACAACAACGCTTATCGCTTGGCACACCTGCCGGCTCACAGCTTGCAAGGTGATGCACACATTGCATCATACGCCTCTCTTTGGGGAGTATCTACCACATTCGACAGCTTTGGAGCAACCATAAAACCATCCGGCACCTACAACAGCAACCCGTTGAAAATCAACCTATCGGGTGAGCCCGATTTGGCACAAACCATAGCCATGACTTGCGCACTGAGAGAACAACACTTCTGCATCGAAGGCATCGCAAATTTGCGCATCAAAGAGAGCAACCGCATCGATGCTCTCATAAGCGAAGCCGCCAAGCTGGGATACTGCTTCTCTTCTCCACGACACGATTGCCTCGTATGGAACGGCCAACGTTGCCAAGTACACTACCCTATCGTTATAGACACACACAACGACCACCGTATGGCCATGTCATTCGCTCCCGCAGCACTGCGTTTTGACGAGATATGGATAGACAACCCTATGGTGGTGACCAAGTCATACCCCCAATTTTGGAACGACCTGCTGAAAGCCGGATTTACTATCACCCACAACGATAACAAGGAGAACATCTCATGCTCATAATTACCCTCATCATCACACTCATCCTCACCATCACCGGTATCATACTCTACGTAGCCAACCGCTACAAGCAAAAACGTGCCGAAACTCTCGGATTACCCCCCGAACCGGAAGCCCCCGAAATTCCCGACGAGTGCTGCGGACAACACGAAGTGTGCGAAAAAGACAGTCTATTGGCCGCCGTAAGTCGCGATATAGAGTACTACGATGACGAAGAGTTGGACAAATGGCGTGGAACACCGTCTGACCAATACGACGACGAACAATGCGCCCTATTTCGCGATGTTCTATACACCATGCAAAGTCACGAAGTTGCCGGATGGGTACGCAGCCTGCAACTACGTGGTATAGAGCTACCCGACGAGGTGAAAGACGAAGTATTGCTTATCGTTGGAGAAAGACGTTCTTAAACATCATACAATCATGGATATACTGCAATATACTTTCTTCCAAAACGCACTCATAGGCATCCTGCTCATATCGGTTATAGCGGCCATCATAGGCACCTACATCGTTACCCGACGCATGGTGTTCATTGCCGGCGGACTCACACACGCCTCATTCGGTGGATTGGGCATCGGATACTTTGCAGGCATATCGCCCACACTATCAGCCCTCTTATTTGCCATTGTCACAGCCATAGGCATTGACATATCGTCACACACCAAGCGCATACGCGAAGACTCGGCCATAGCACTATTCTGGGCAGTGGGTATGGCTGTGGGTATCATCTTTATTTTTCTCACACCGGGCTATACACCGGGCTTGTCGGAGTTTCTCTTTGGCAACATACTCACCATCAATCGTACCGATATCATTATCTTTGCCTTATACACAGTCGTTCTGTTGCTATACGTCATACTGCAATACCGCCCTATACTGTACACAGCATTCGACGCCGATTTTGCCACTATCAAAGGCATCCGCACCAAGCGCATCAATACCATTATGATGCTCTTCATAGCCATTGGCGTTGTACTATCCACACGCCTCATAGGCATCATGCTACTCATGTCGGTATTTACACTGCCACAAATCATTGCCGAGTTATTCACAGCACAATACAAATATATCATGTTGCTATCGGGTCTTATCACACTTGCAGGCAGCTTAGTCGGGTTGTTTATATCGGCCATCATAGCTGTTCCCACAGGTGCTTGCATCGTAGTTGTATTTGTATTTCTGTATGCCTTGGCAAAGGCAATTCACACATTACGCTCACGACACACCTTGACAACAAATACCAGACAATAAATCACGAGAAAAAACGTTATATGTAAAGATGAAAAAGAGCACAGTCACACACATATACACCGTTGCAGCACTACTCCTTGTCGTGTTGTTCTCGTCATGCAATACAACCAAGAACACCGGTTGGACTCGATTTTACCAATCGATGACTACTCGCTACAACGTATACTTCAATGCCGAGCAAAACTATATAGAACAACTCAAGTTGCAACAAGACCAATACGAGGACAACTTTACCGACCTCGTATATACAGCACCCGCTCAAGCCTATAACAACCCCAAAGATCCGCAACCGCAAGGCTCTTTCGACCGCACTATCGAGAAGTGTGAGAGTGCCATACAAAAGCACAGCATAAAGAGCAAACCCAAGCGCAAACAAGGCAAGCGCAATGACCCCAAGTACAAAGAGTTTATGCAACGCGAAGAGTATAACCCCTTTATACACAACGCGTGGATGCTCATGGGAAAAGCTCAATACAACAAAGGCGACTTCCTGGGCGCGGCTGCAACCTTCATGTATGTGGCTCAACACTACTCGTGGTTGCCCAAAACCGTAGCCGAAGCTCGGTTGTGGCAAGCCCGCAGTTACATTGCACTCGACTGGATATATGAAGCAGAAGACGTTCTATACAAAGCCAACAACGACAGCCTTCCGCCCGAGATGAATGGAACATTTGCCTTGGTAAATACCGACTATCTTATCAAAACCAAAAACTACGCAAAGGCCATCCCGTTCCTCGAACAAGCCATCAAAAACGAGCACAACAAGTCACAAAAGGCTCGTCTTACGTTCCTATTGGGTCAGCTTTATGCCGGCGAAAAGCAACATACACAATCATACAACGCCTTCAAGAAGGTTGTAAACATGAATCCTTCCTACCGCACACAATTCAACGCCCGCATCAAAATGAGCGAAGTGTATGCCGGTGACAACGTAGAGAAAGAGGTAAAGTCGCTCGAGCGCATGACTCTCAAGAGCGTAAACAAAGACTATCAAGACCAGATATACTATGCCATAGGCAACTTGTACATGGCTCACAACGACACAATCAAAGCCATGAACAACTACAAAAAAGCCATAGAAAAAAGTACTCGCAACGGTATAGAAAAGGCCGTATGCCAGATTACTTTGGGAGAACTGCACTTTGGTCGCAGAGAGTATGTCGATGCGCAACCATGCTACTCCGAGGCAATACCACTAATCAAAGAAGACTACCCCAATTATAAGTTACTCACTCGTCGCTCTGAGGTTCTCGACAAGTTGGTCGTATATGCCCAGAATGTAGAATTACAAGACAGCCTGCAAAACCTCGCCCGCATGAGCGAAGAAGATCGTAATGCTGTCATACAAAAGATTATAGACGACCTCATAGAACAAGAAAAGAAAGAAACCGAAGAACGAGAGCGCGAAGAATACCTGTCGAAAAATGAAGGGCTGGGCATAAATAATATGCAAGGCGGAGCCAACCAACCCGTAGCCAATACCATGACAGGCGATGGCTCTTGGTACTTCTACAACCAGCAACTCATCAATGCCGGTAAGTCGGAGTTTCAAAAGAAATGGGGATCGCGTAAGCTGGAAGACGATTGGCGACGTCGCAACAAATCGGGGTTCTCAACAAGCGACTTTGGCAACACAGATGCAAGCAACGGCGAGATGGAGTATGACGAAGCAATGACCGACACAACAAGCACTGCTCCCGTCGATAGCGTTGCATTGGCCAATGCCGACGACCCTCATAAGATTGAGTACTACCTCAAGCAAATACCCCTCACACCCGAAGAGATAACTTCTTCCAACGAGATTATCATAGAGGGACTCTACAACATGGGTATTATTCTCAAAAATGACTTGGAGGACTACGAAGCTGCATCTGCCACATTCGATGAATTGGAGAAGAGATTTCCCGAGCACCAATACCGTCTCGACACCTACTACAACCGCTACCTGATGCACATGCGTAACAACGAGCCCGACAAGGCCGAGGTATATCGCCATAAAATACTCACACTCTTTAAAGAAAGCGAGTATGCCATTGCATTGAGCGACCCCAACTATCTCGAAAAGCGTCGCACAGAAGGTGCTCGACAAGACTCTCTATACCAAAAGACCTACACCGCATACCTCAACAACGACAACCCGGCCGTACACAGCTACGTAGCACAAGTCAAGAAAGAACATCCGCTGTCGGATATTATGCACAAATTTATGTTCCTCGATGCCATGGCATACGTGGGAGACAAGAACTTCGACAAATTCAAGGAGATAGTACAGACATTGGTCGAGAAATATCCATCGACCGATGTGAGCGAATATGCCGGTAACATACTCAAGGGCATAGCACAAGGTCGCACCGTCAACAGCAATGGTAACGCCCGAGGCATGGTATGGGACACCCGACTCGGTGGTGATGAAATGGCTGCAGCCGATAGCACTCGTACATTTACTTACGAGCCACTCACCGAGCACTACTTCATGTATGCTTTCAACAACCGCGAAGTATCGTCCAATCTCATGCTCTATGAGGTAGCACGCATGAACTTTTCACACTTCCTTGTGAAAGATTTTGACCTCGAAATTGTTACATTTAATGACTTGTCAATCCTTATCGTCAAAGGGTTTAACACCTTTGAAGAGGTTGTACACTACCGTGCGGTAATGACCAAGGAGAGCAGCTTTGTGCTACCCGAAGGTGTACGACCCGTCATGATAAGTACGGCCAACTATGAGCTGCTATTACAGGGTCATACATTGGAAGAGTACTTTGAATTTTTTAACAACTTCTACACCCCCTACAACGATGAAGCAACCGATGATACTATGGGCAGATGACGAGATAGACTTGCTCAGGCCACACATACTATTCCTCAACCAGAAGGGTTACGACCTCACCACCGTGACCAATGGCCTTGATGCCCTCGAAGCGTGCGATAAAGAGACGTATGACCTCATCATACTCGACGAGAACATGCCGGGATTGAGCGGCTTGGAGACACTGAGCCGCATCAAAGAGCATCACCCCGAGATACCCGTTGTGATGATTACCAAGAGTGAGGAAGAGAACATCATGAATCAGGCCATCGGTAATAAAATTGCCGACTACCTCATCAAGCCGGTAAACCCCAACCAAATATTCCTCTCTATCAAGAAGAACCTGCACAGTAGGGAGATTATCTCCGACGAGACCACGAGCAACTATCAACAAGAATTCAGTCGCATAGGCATGCTCATGAACGAAGCCTCGACCTGGGAAGAATGGAGCGAGGTATACCGCAAACTTGTCTATTGGGATCTACAACTATCGCATGCCGAAACGACCAACATGGACGACCTTATACACATGCAGAAGATAGAGGCCAATGCCACATTTGCCAAGTTTATCAAGAAAAACTACGAGCGATGGATAACGGGAGAAGAGCACCCCTTGATGAGTCACGAACTATTCAAGAGACGAGTTTTCCCCTTGCTCGACAATGGTGAGAAACTCTTCTTTATCCTCATAGACAACTTCCGCCTCGACCAATGGCGCATCATACAACCCCTCATAAGCAACTATTTCACAGCCGAGGAGGAGTTGTATTGCAGCATACTTCCTACGGCAACACAATATGCCCGCAATGCCATCTTCTCGGGTCTTATGCCCAATAAGATAGCCGAGATGTTTCCCGAACTGTGGATAGATGAAGATGAGGAAGAGGGAAAAAATCTCAACGAAGCACCTCTTATACAGACACAACTCGACCGTTTCCGCAAGAACTACGAGTTTACCTACAACAAAATCAATGAGAACGCCTATGGCGAAAAACTCTTGCAGAACTTCACACGTTTTACCGACAAGCCACTGAATGTGTGCGTTCTCAACTTTATAGATATGCTCTCACATGCCCGCACCGAGTCGAAGATGATGCGCGAATTGGCCTCGAGCGAGGCGGCTTATCGTTCACTCACCGAGTCGTGGTTTCGCCACTCATCGGCTATCGAACTCTTCAAGAAAATAGCCAATAGCGGATATAAAATCATACTCACCACCGACCATGGCACCGTGCATGTCGATAACCCTATCAAGGTAATAGGCGATAAGAACACCAATACCAACTTGCGCTACAAGGTAGGCAAGTCGCTGAGCTACAACCCCAAGCAAGTGTATGAAATAAAGAATCCGAAATTATACGGGCTACCCTCGCCCAACATCAGTTCGTCGTACATCTTTGCCACCAATCGCGACTTCTTTGCCTACCCCAACAACTACAACTACTACGTCAATTACTACAAAGATACATTCCAACACGGTGGTATATCGCTCGAAGAGATGATGATACCGCTTGTTACCCTCACTGCCAAATAAAAAAAAATTATGCTCCGAATAGAAATAAAATCACTCGACGACATTCGCCATGCGGCCCGCACCTTTATCGACAACATCGGCAATGATTGCATCTTTGCCTTTTATGGTCAGATGGGAGCCGGTAAGACTACATTCATAAAAGCCGTATGCGAAGAGTTGGGCGTACAAGATGTTATCAACAGCCCCACATTTGCCATTGTAAATGAATATCTTACCAACACCGGCAATACCATCTACCACTTCGATTGCTACCGCATCAACAAGATAGTGGAGGCATTGGATATGGGATGTCAGGACTACTTTGACAGTGGCAACCTTTGCTTTATCGAGTGGCCTGAAAATATCTCAGAGATACTACCCGAAGAGGCAGTAGCGGTACATATCGAGGTAGCCGACGACAATACAAGATGTGTAGAAATAGGGAAATAAAGAAGCGATAGGGACAAAAAAGATGGATGGAGAAGAAAAGACCTTTCGTATAAATACGTTTGGAAAGATATTGCTCGGAGGCTTTGCCATAGTAGCAGCCCTTGTCATGATACTTACTATCATAGAGCAACGCCCCGACTCGGTGGGAAGTTGTGGAGACTGGGACAAACAGGGTATAGATGTGTCGCACTATCAAGGCAGTATAGATTGGGAAAGAGTGGCAAACGAAACGAATATCAAGTTTGTATACATCAAGGCTACCGAGGGGTCGTCACACAAAGATACCACCTATACACGCAACACACGGCAAGCCCGTGCTGTAGGACTTGCCGTAGGTAGTTATCACTACTTCCATCCCAATGTACCAGTAGCGACACAATATAATAATTTTATGAGTCTTGTCGACCTCTCGACACAAGATCTTATACCGGTAGTCGATATTGAAGAGAAGGGTCGCAAGCCCAGCAAACAAATCTGTGACAGCCTCGACAAATTCTCGAGCATGGTGCTTGCTCAATGGGGCACGCGTCCTATTATATATACTCACCAACGGTTTTACAACTATTTGTTGCAACGCTCGTTTGACGACCACATCTTGTGGATAGCCCGCTATGGAGCATACAAATTTAAGCTCACTCCGGCACTTGAAGATGAGCGTCAATGTACTATATGGCAATATAGCAATCGCGGTATTGTTGAGGGCATAGAGGGTCATGTCGACCTCAATACTCTATATAACGGTGCTGAGATAACCGATATTATGATAAAGCGACGCTTTACACAAAGCGGTACTATGGCAAAGTAATATAGCCCGGTTACTTTTCAAACGGTGCTATGTGACCATGGCTACACATATATGCTTCATGTGCATAATGAAACATGGGATAGTCGCCAGTGCTATTGCCATAGGCTACGATATGAAATTTGTCGGGGGTATAGTGTGAGGCTATACGATTGACTTTCTCCCGTCCGTTGCAATTGAGGCCGTCGAAACGGCCTGTATATCTCCCCTGCTCGACTACCATGCGTGTGGCTATTACATCATCGACCCCATGCGCCTCGCACCACGGTCGCACCCACTCTTCGACACTTGCCGACACAACAACTACTTTGTGTCCTTGTGCTTTGTGCCACTTCATTCGCTCCACAACGGGTTGTGCCACAACTGCATCGACCTTCGAGACAAAATCTTTACCTACACACTCTATCTCGGTGGTTGTACGCCCGGCAAAACAGCGACGCAAAAGTCGCTCCTTGGTAGAGCCGGCATCGATGCCCCATACCGATTTCCATCCCGAGCACGCCAAGACGACCATGGCAGGGAGTGTCGACAGCATGGATAGAGCAAGACCACTCACCCCGGTTGCATGACGTATAAAGAGGGGCAATGTGTCGCTCAAAGTGAGCGTTCCATCAAAGTCAAAAAGGGCTACAACAGGCTTATCCATATATGATATAGGCAAAGAGTAATAACCAACCGGCAACGCACAATTGCAAAAAACGGTCGCGCATGATTATCTTTGTGGGACTCCAACTCTTCTCCTCGACGAGCGTAATCTGCAAATAGCGCAAAATACCGGCAAGAACAAATATCGATGTGGCATAGACATATTTACAGTCAAATCGTGCAACAATCTCATCGTCGACTGTATACATTATATAACTGACCAACGTAATGGCAGCCACAAGGGTTATAATATGGTCGAGCAGGTTGCGATTGTAGGCAGTCACATTGCGACGCGCAACTGCCTGAGTGCGCTCATACTTGATGACATCGTCGCGACGCTTGGCCAAAACAAGGAAGAGAGCCAACAGGAAAGTCATAATGATAATCCAATGCGAGGGCTCGACCTCGGCTGCTACAGCACCGGCAATGATGCGCAGGACAAATCCAAATGCAACCAACATAACATCGAGTATAGCTACATGCTTGAGCCACAAAGAGTAGGCATGGTTGATAAGCAGGTATGCAGCCAATACGATAAACATGGGAGTGGAGGGTATGAAGATTGCAATGATAAGTATCGAAAGCAATAACAGGCAGGCATACAAGAGGCGAGCAATGGGGAGAGATACTCTGCCCGATGCAATGGGTCGACGACATTTTTCGGGGTGAATACGGTCGAACTCAACATCGCACATATCATTGAGCACATATATGCTGCTGCTCGCCATAGATAGTGCAAGAAATGTAACTGCAACGGCTATGAGACGAGGCAGGTTGTCGATGTCTTGAGCGAAAAACAGCGGAAGAAATACGAATAAGTTTTTGCTCCACTGTGCAGGCCTGAGAAGCTTGATGTAGTCCATGTTGTGTGTTATTTAAGCGGGCTCACTTTTCGCCCAACAAATACCAATCATACAGGCGTTTAACGCCTTCTTCAATCTCTATCTTGTGATGCCATCCCAAGTTGTGCAACTTGGAAACATCGGTGAGCTTACGCATAGTTCCGTCGGGTTTGGAAGCATCGAAACGCAACTCACCTTGATAACCAATGGTGTTGACAATGAGTCGGGCAACTTCTTTGATAGAGATTTCTTTACCTGTACCTATGTTGATGTGACAATTGCGAATGTGCTTGACATCGGGATCATACGTATCCTTGAAGTCGATATTCTCGAGGATAAAGACCGAAGCATCGGCCATCTCTTCGCTCCAGAGAAATTCGCGCACGGGCGTACCTGTGCCCCACAATGTAACAGCCTCGCGAGTAATGCCATACTTGGCCAATATGCGAATGATGTCGTCTTGCGAAGCCGAGCCATCCAATCCCTCGACGGGTCGCAGATTGAGGTCGGCACGCACAGCATCCCAATTGCCGTCGAAGAGTTGCTTGCCCAAGTGAATTTTGCG
>JAFXJY010000029.1 GCA_017531985.1 Bacteroidaceae bacterium | reverse complement strand
TTCACTAAACTTGTTGATCTTATTCAAGATTATATGAATATTATCAATAATAATATGAAGAAAGTGTATAATAAATATACAACAGATATTAAAGAATATATTGAGAAATTAGACCAAATTAAGAAAGAGTTGGAAGAGTTGTAAAAAAACTTATAAGCCATTGTTTGTCTAATTTATATTGAAATAAAAATTAAACAAGTAGGGATTCCGAACTTAGGTGGAACAAATTTTAGTGTACCTATTTCTGTTTCAAATAATTTCACTACCTTTGCATCAAAGTAGGAACTCGACTCTGCGAGACACTGCAAAATGGTGCAGAAATTAGGTGGAGCAATAGCGGGAGATTACGTTTATTGCGATTCTTTAACGCAAAGATATAGAGCCATTTAGAAATGGAACTCATTTTCTGGTGGCACCACAGCAAAGAAAAGCAAAACAACGTAAAATCCTGATTTTCAACAAAAATCGGGATTTTTTTTTATTTTCCTCTCCCCTCAAAAAACGACAATGATTGTGCAAGCGAGTAGTGCTTGGATTTTGATCAACAGGCTGTGATTTTGACCGATTAGCATGATTTATATATTTCCCCTAAGTGACAATGATTGTGCAAGCGAGTGTAACATCAAGATTTCTTGAATGTTACGCAACGATTGCAGCCAATCTTCGCGGTGCGAAGCAACGCAAAAAAGTGCGGTTCACGACCGCCTTTGGTGGAGCAAGAGATGGAGCAAACAGGTGTTCCAAATATCTCCACCTTGAAAGAGTTCTTTTCGTTGATTCACAACATTTTGCATAGCGTCAAAACGGACTCGGATTCCTACTTTTGTCGAATAAATGTTTAACCAGAAACTGGTTGAATTTTATTTCGGGATAATTTGAGAACTATTTTCGAGTAGATTTTTGTTTGGGCTATGCAGGGAATAGCGGGCTATTTTCAAATAGCACAAATGAAAAGATGCCGAAAAGAGTTTCAAAGAAGCCGAAACAATGTATCGCGTCAACGGCTAACTCTTTTAATAAAATTCAAAACAGTTTCGCAAAGTAGGAGAAAATGAGACGAGATTCATTTAATGTGCTTTTCTTTATCAATCAAATAAGCAAAACTACGCAAGTTGTATGAGTTTGTGTGAATGAAATAAATTTGTTAAATTTGCAATAGACTACACCCCACGAAAATGGATAACGATAGAATATCTCATATACTCGACTTTATCGATCATATTGTTAGTGAAGATGCAAGACAGCAATCGTCTGAAATCAATTTTGTAATGGAGCTGATGGCAGATGTTAAGCGTTGCATCGAAGAGAATAGAGCTCTGTTGCCTTATCACCTCAATATTATTGACGAACTGCATATCAACGAAAATGGACATAGTCGCATACTATGTAAATTATTGCAATATAAATCGCAATCGGGGGAGTATGTTGTTCTGCAATCGCTATTGGCGTATATTGCTGAACGAAATAACGAATATCGTTCCATTCACATCAAGCATCCGTTGATTACGCAGGAGCAGTGCCGAATAGACCTTTGGGTGCGTGATAGAAAAAGTGGGTATGCCATTATTTTCGAGAATAAAGTCTATAATGCGACAGATCAAGAGGCTCAGCTGTCAAGATATATAGAGAGAACCAAGGCAAATGGATTTACGGATGAACAGATATTTGTAATCTATCTGTCACAACAAGGCTCGGAACCGGCTGAACAATCTTGGGGTGCATATAAGTCAATGTATGAACGGCGGTATATAAATTTATCATTTAGAGATGATATTCTTCCGTGGTTGAAAAAGTGCATTGCTCCTATTGTACCCGATAAAGATTGTCTGTTACGCTGTGCAGTAGAACAATATATAGATTATTTAGACGGTATTTTTGGTTTGAGAACAATAGATAAAGAATTAAATATGAAAGTAGAAGAGTGTATTAAGAAAAAACTGGGTTTAACAGGTCAGGTGTATGATGATTATCGTACAATTCGTCAATATCAAGACGACATTAACAATGTGTTGAACCATATAGAGAGATTAAAAGGCAAAATAGAGAATCAAATGTTTGAAGAATGGAAAATTGCTTTGACAGAACATTTCCCGGACTTAAAAAACAATATAACATTAGGTAATAGAGGAAAGATTATTTTTGTCGGAATCAATTTGAGAATCGGCGAACATCCCATTAGAATCGTAATAGATAGAGATACAAACATATACTATGGTATATATTGTGTTGAGGGCAAAGATCCTAATATGACAAATCAAATTGAACACGCCATATCACATATGGGCAGTTGGGAAAGCAATAGTTCTTGGTATTGCTGGAAATATACCGATTTAGAGTCGGCATTGCCTAATCTCATAGAACTTATAGAGGCAATAATGCCATTAAACAAACAATAAATACAACGAGACCCACCCTTAACATAGGTAGGTCTCGTTCTCTTGTTGATCTATATCATTTCAGATACTCTATTTCAGCTATGAGTAAAGATTCAACCTTTCTTGCCGAAGGGGAAAGCTATACCCACGCGGAAGTTGGCATTGACCGTATTGACGGGAACCATTTGATTGTTGAACGTCATGGTCGGTGCAAAATAATCGCAACCGAAGAAGATGTTGAATCCATTGGGGCAAATATTAACCAACGTTCCTAATGCACCGCCATAAGTTGAATATGAACCGTTGAGGGCAACATGTAGCCATGTAAGGGGGCGGAAGTTGACAACTGCCATTCCCTCGGCATAGGTGTACTGTCCGGCAAAACGTGTCGATGATAGGAGACCAAACGAAATTTTGCGACCGAGGATAGCATACTCAGCACCTACGTTTAGGGTTGTTTTGAGTTGATATGTGGGACTGATGGCCGGTGCTTCTTGTAAGTTAATCAGTTCTTTTACGTCTTCCAGTATGACATCAAGTTGTTCTTCAAGGGGAGCATCGTCCGATGCAATATTTTCAAAGCCATTATATTCGAATGTTCCACCGGCAACAGCATTGGACATATTGTTCCACTTGATGAAACCGAGGTCGTTGACTCCCACCGACACTGTAAGTTCAGGCAGTGCCGCAGGTGTATAGACTGCACCCAGATCGAAACCCAGTCCCCATCCACCGATATTATAATTGCCGAACTTGATGCTGCTAAATTCTCCATTCTCGTAGACCATATCAATGCCCTGCGAAAACTGGGCACTTCCGGTAGATGTGGCTTGCCAACTGTCGGATGTAAGCGAGAGACCTATGTGGTCTATTTGCACCGATGCACGAGCCAAGCCTACAAGGAGCTTTACCTTTGCACCATAAGAGAAACCTTCGAGAGCATCGAGTTTTCGGGAGTGTCCCAAAGCCAACTCTCCAATAGCATTGACTTGGAGTCCGAGATTATCTATATCATATATGGCTCCGTTTGAAGTGTTATTACCTGTCTTGATGAAAGCCATCAGCGACGAAGGTATGGCGAGATTTATATCATTGCGTTCTTTTATTACAATTGTATTGAAACCGCCCATACCTCTAAATCCGACCGACAAAACAGGTATATCGATGTCGATACCAAGACGTTGCATTTCGGGGAGTTGCCCTATGAACTCTTGTGCTGTTACTTGTGATGAGAATCCTGTTACCATTTCACCATTGCGATTAAAGACATAATTGCTCAATCCGAAGTTGGTGTGAATACCCATCTGCAAGCCTCCAAGCCCGGGCAACATGATATAATTGGCTTCACCCCCAAAGGCAGCGTTCATTTCATGGCGTTGCACCATGCTTTCGAGGAAGTAACCCGAGTGGAGGGTCTGTGCATAAGATGTCGTTGCACCGGCTAATGTTGCCGTAACGACAAGTGTTCTCAGTATATTTGTAAGTTTCATTTTCATATAGTATTAAAAGTATTATGGGAGCTTTTATATATTTCTCTTATCAGTTACTCTTGGATGTTGTAAGTATTTAATGAAGTTCCCTTAATTGAATATTTCATCTTCCGAAACTTTGACACCTTCGGGCAAAGAGAGTGTGATATTGTTGAGTTGAACATATTGGTCGGGCAACAACTCACCACCGGTCTTTGATGTGACAAGGAAATTCAGTCGCACACCTGCCACCTTGGCAAGTGTAGCTTTATCACCCTCAGCAACGAGTCGTATCTCTACATCGGTATTGGTATTTCCGGCAACGATAAGAGGCAAGTTTTCAACTCTCACATTATTCATTTCATTACCCTCCTTGTCTATTGCAAGTGCAGTGAGTGACAAGTCGAGAGGTAATGTATTGACAACTTGTGCCGATACTACTGCTCGGTGTGCATAGTTTAAGTACTCACCTTCGCCATTAAGACCGGTCACATCGGTATCGAGTGAGAGCGACAATTCGTCACCGAACTCGAGCGGTACACTCATGCGATAGTCGGCATTGAAACTAAATATCGATCCGAGTATAAGTTCTATATCCGACTCGGGCATGTAGGGAGTAGCCTTGAAATATATCGATTGAGGTACTTGCGAAACTAATTCATTGAGATTGGGTATATAACCGGGTGTACCGGCATATTCGTCCTCATTGGAGAGTACCAGTGTTTCATTGCTATTGGCATTGACATGAATAGGTTGGTCAAGAGTAATAAGAGGCGACTGCGTTCCGTTGACAAATGTAGTTTGCATCTCGATTCCTGTCTCTAAGGATATAGGAGATGTGTTGTTAACATCCATCTCGAAGTGTACCGACTGCAAGTCGAGTACAGCCTCATTCTGAGTGAGAATATCGGGCAATCCTGTCAAGGCAGTACTCACTTCTATGGGATCAACAGTAACCTTAGCTCGTGCCTTGATTGATTGTATGTCGGTTTCCGACATTACAAAACCTATATTAAGGTCTAATACAGGAGTCCATCCCGACAAATCGAAAGGCTCATTAATATGAATGTATCCTTCATAGTACAAGTCTGATACCACTTCGATACTATGATCGTCATGAGCTTCCAATGGTGGCTCGAACAACAAGCCTTCTACTTGGAAATGAACCTCATCGTCCAACTTTCCGTCAACAACGGGAAGATCATGAATAATGTGATAAATATCGCCTGCCTCTTTTATTATATCATCTTCTATGGGGACTAAACGCATCTGCTTGGGAGGATGCATCTTGAAGTCGAAAGTAAGGTGTGTGATAGTCTCGGGGAAACCTTCGGCATGCAGCGAGAGCGTCACAATAGAACCCTCTTGAAACATAATATCCTGCACATTGACTACTTGTTCGGGTACGCCATCGATAGAGAAACTAAACACTTCGGTCGTGCCGGGGATGGTAGCATGAGCATCGGGAGCCACAAGGCCGGGGATGCTCGGCAGCGGTCCTCCGGTATATCCGGCGGCATCCATTATTGCAGCAAACTCGGGAATTTCATGCAGCGACTCATAAAAGTCGAGATGCGTTGTCGATAAATCGGGATCTATTTCGTCGAAGTGCATTGTGGGAACTTCAAAGGTTGTAGAACCTGTATTTCCACTATACTGCAACTCATATCGGCCATCGGTTATCGTCAACATGGCATCCTCGGTAATGAAATCACCAAGGTAAAACTTTTGTGTGCTGCCAACGGGAGCTGTCAGTCCGTTTTCAAAGAGTTGTACATCGCCTCCTATACTATCTAAATTATAGGATTCGTCACACGATTGCATCAATGCTGCTATCAGTGTGCATCCCATGGCTACTCGCACCTTGCGAATCATAGAATTTTCCTTAAACATAATGTGATATATTTTATGGTATATTTTTCTGCAAATTTATATATTTTTCAGAAAAGACAAGCGTCATCTTAACATAAATTGATTTTTGCCACAAAAAAAATTCCACTCATCGCACAGATGGTGGAATTTTGCTCCGTAAATACTAATTTTCGTTAATTCAAAACAGTCACTTTGGCTCCATCGGTGTGAGCTGTAAATTGAGGTGCATAATAACTCTGCAAGGTAGCAACAGCCGATTGATAACAACCTTCGCGGTCGACATAGACATGGTACTGCACAACATGCGTTCCTCGCGTAAGGTGGTCGAAGTAGAAGGTATTGGCAGCATCGGAGGGTACGCTATAATACCACACATCGGATGTCGAGGTGTAACATGGCAGTTGCTGCACCGGTTCGAAGCATGCCGGACGCGGATCGTTGAGCGTCATAAACTGCATATCACGGTCGGTGTAGAACTCTAATCGCACCAATACTTCATCGCCCACTTGCAGGGTGGTTGTGTCGATAGGCATCCACTTTCCGTCTCGCTTAACATAGTAACGACGCTGCAACGTTATCTCGTTACTTCCTTGTGCTGTGACATGAGTTATATCGTCATAATATTGCCAATAGATTGCACCCCATGAGGGCTGAGCTTGATGATGACCAATCGACACTTGTGCATCGTCATCGGTTATTGTACGACCTTCCCTCGACCATTTTCCTAATCCCATCACCGACTCGGCTTGTGTTGTCGATGAGAGGGTTTTACCACCCCACTCGATGGTGCTTTCAGCATTTTGCCCCAACCAGTTACTTCCTGATGCGAGTAAGATGCGTACGGCATCGAGCGTCGAGGGCTGATTGCCCCACGATTGTGTTTGCTTCTGCATAAGCAACCATTGACGCATCAAGTCGAGTTCGGAACGCTTGCTGTCAATCAGCTCAAATGCCTCGTATATGGCACAATGTACTTGTATGGCACTGTTGCGATAGTAAGCACTGCTGCGATTGTTTGCCCAGAACATACCTTGCTGCGGATGGATGGTAGCATACTCCCGTAGCGAGTTAATGATAGCAATCGATTCGGTTGTATATCCATGACGATGGAATACAATGGCAGCATAGGCTTTTTCTATCTCATCCAGTCGATACCACTCTTGTGCAAGTTGTTTAAGCTGCTTGCGATGTACCGACAGGAGTTCCTGACTCATAGGTACATTTGCATAGAAACTGCGAACGTAGAGATAGCATAAGTCGAGATAACTGATATCGGAGGATGTTTGCTTATTGAGCGACATATACTCGGAGTCGATATACCTCAATCCGTCCAACTCCATCCGGGCAATAGCTTCATCATTTGATGTTTCGCCCCATGATTCAAGTCGCGACAAGCCATTGAGTATATTGAGTGTCATCCAGTAAGATGCCGGCATGTTCTTAAACCACGACCAGCCTCCGTTGTCACACTGCAACTCATCAAGATGATCGACAGCCATACGGCTCAATTCGACAATTTTCGCACTATCGAGGAGTGAGGCTATCTGGTGCATCTGCTGGGTGTTGTTCGTGGCATCGAGCAGCCAGGGAGTCTGCGAGAGAACAATCTGTTTGAGTTCTTCATTCTTCATCAAGGGCGAAGTAAGCTCCGTATTGTCATGAGCATCAAGCCATTCATGCATTACCGAAGCGATGAGAGGATTCTGTCGGACTATCCCACCTGCCACCGTATTGGCATAGAGCGAAGCCATCCATGCGGTTGCACTCTCATCGGAGGGTTGTACCAAGGGCGGTAGAGCCGTAACTGCATACCATGCCGGATTGTCGCAATATTCGAGTGTCACTCTATAATTGTCGACCGAAGGTCGTTGCATATTCTGCTGCATGGCTGTAAAGACGATAGTCGTATCGGTTATCGAGGGCGAGATATAGAACGGATGTGCTTCGGTCATGAGCTGTGTAGCAGGAAGTACTGCTATAACATGTTGTTCTCCATCGCTATACATCGCAGTCGATGCCCCTACCCTCACACCTAATAGCGAAATATCATGTGGCACGTCTATTTCGAATCGGAGTGTCGATGCCCCCTTGGCTTCTATCGCAACTGCACGCTTGAAAGAGGTAATAACTCGCTCGTCTTGGGGATTATACAGTGTCAACTCGGCTTGTCCGTTCAATGCCTTATCGGTCATGTTCTGCACATCCATTGATAACACTACTCTATCGCCTTGTCGTACAAACCGAGGCATGTTGGGCGATACCATCAAAGGTTTATTGGATACAACCGTTGCGTTGTACATGGCATTTTGCAAAGTTGGAGTTACTGCCAGGGAGATAAAATTCCATGTGGTATTAGCCTCGGGCATAGTAAACTCAATCACAACATGACCACTCTTGTCGGTGGTAAGATGCGGGTAGAAAAAGGCTGTTTCATTCATGTTGGCTCGATATTGTATCGGGCTGTGCGGGACTGCTTGTGCGTCGCTTATTTCTTCAGAAATCGACTCTTCTTCAACTGTTGCGACGGCCATGTCGTATGACATACTTCTCACCGACTCCTCACGTCCGTAAGCATTGGTCATTTTCAGCGATGTTCCATTCACTCTCTGAGCAGCATAATATACTTCTCCCATCCAATTACCCGAACCGCCATTGATATAGTTGTTCAGAAATGGCACGACGGTGTTATAGGACTTGGCATCTTTATACTGCGTGTAATAGCTGATGTAGCTGCCTTGTGTACGATGATAATTCCAATACCGCGAAATGTTTATATAAGGCACATAAAGTGAGTAGTGCGGATGGAAGTGCCACGAATGCGAGCGAAGTGCATCGAGCGAAGCATCGTACAACTCGGCCATAAATAGAGCCTCGACAGGGTTACCCTTAGCATCACGCACGGTAAATTGCCACTTCTCGGAGTTGCCGGGTTGCGTCCTGTCGCGGAAGGTTGTGGGTGTGATGATCAGATTCAGGTCGGGCTGTCGACGATATATCACTGCATGCTCATTGTAGATAGTCTTGTCTCGCACAAGTATCAACTCCACTCGCACTCCATCGCCATACACATCGCAATATGGCAATTGTATAGTAGCAATACTATTATTCAGTGCTATACGTTGTGCATCTACGATGTTATCATTTTCTTTTATGATATACATGAGCGAGGCATCGGGATAGGACGAACCGACACGCAGAGTTGCTACCTCATCGGCATCGACAGTTATATTATCGATGGGCAACCACATAGCTACCGGCACAGGTGGGTGGATGTCGTGTTGAGAGTAGAGTACGAAATCGGTGCTATCAGCCACTGCCTCTCCGCTGTGGTCGTGTGTCGACACTCTCAGTCGGTAGGCTCCCGAGTTCATGAGCGATAGAGGCAGCTGCACCCTGCTCTCGCCGGCATCACAGGTGTGTGTCCAGATGGGTTGTTCGCTCACTTCCATCTCTCCGATAGGCTCACCTATACTATCGCTTGTAAGAGTGTATAGTGCCAGTTGCATGGGCAACTGCTGTACGACATCCTCTCCATTGACCATAAAAATGTCAAATGGTGATACCTCTTCGCGACATAACAGAGCCGGCAATTCGATGCGAAATCTTACCGATGTACCCGATATGGAGAGTACGGTTACGTTGCTTTGTGTCTCGCCGGTGGGCGATGTCACGCTTACATCGACCACATAACGAGTTCCCCACATTCGCCACACACTTTCCTCGGCGGCTGTGGCTACAAAGTCGAATGCAAAAGCTCCATGAGCATCGGTCTGTGTTGTACCCGAGTGTAATATTTCATTGTTATATCCATACCATGACGAGCGTTTGATGGTATAGCTGACAGCGGCGTGTGCAACGGGAACGGATGAATAATTTGCAGCCCTACCGGTCACCGCGATTGTATCGCCATAGGAGTATGTTCCTTCAATAGGATTACACTCGACACTGAATTGCGGTCGCTTATACTCAGCGACAGTAACCGAACAGCTACGGCGAGTGTTACCATACTCTACCATCAGTCGCCAATCGCCAGCCGTTGCCCCCTTGGGTAAAGCAACCATTCCATGCACCGAACCGTACGAGTCGGTTGTAAGTGTATCACGCCACAATTCATTATAGGAGGCATCTCGCAGTAGTACTGTAACCTCTTTGTGCGACAATACGTTGCGTTCGGCACTATCCATGCGATATAGCAATGCCGAGAAGTGCAGTTCTTGACCGGGACGATAGATGCTACGGTCAGTAAAGAGTTGAATGTGGGGTTCTTGGTAACGATAGCCCGGCGAGGCAAAGTCAGTCCGCACTGCAAACGGATAATGACTCCTATCTTTCATTATCAACCAGTAGTAGTTCGATTGAGAACGATTACCAAAACGGCATATTCCATCACCATCGGTAACAGCCGACTGCACAGTATCGCCTTGGTTGGACAACAAGTACACCACCTCTCCCTCGATGGGTTGCCCCGAGCGATTGTCGACAACAACAGCCCACAGTTCGTCGCGAGTGGCTTCGATACCATACAGCAAATGTGAAGCTACGGCAAAGGGCAATTCTCTTATCTCCTGCCCACTTGCTATGGTGAGCATATATATGCCACAAGGCAATGATGGCAGCGAAAGTGTGGCTTGGCGTGTATCGAATGTCAGTGCATTGCCCTCATTCGCAAGCGACAGATTGCTATCGCACAACAATGTCACATCTTGCCACTGCTCCACATCCGATAAGTCTTGCAATATATTTTCCTTTATCGCCACGCCCGATTGCTTGTACCTGTTATTACATCGTTCCAACTTATAATATACCTCCGTGGCGTTGCTGTAAGTAAGCTCCACATCGATGGGTTGATGCGGATAATTGACCAGAGGTAGTGTGGCATGGAGCTGCATGAGGGAGAGTTCGGCACACATACGTTGCAAACAGCCCGTACGATAGTATTGCGGATACTTCTTAATCCACGACTGCAAGTCTTCGTACAAAGCCCTTCGGGATAATACATCATCGGCACGCGGTACAGCAAGAGCAGCACGTTCGGCCACAGCTTCTATTACATAGTCGTGTCGTGCATATTGGGCTATAAGGCTGTCTAATGCAGCTATGGCACGTTGGGGATGGTCACTCATGTGGTCACAACCGGCAGTAATCTTCTTCAATTGCCACACGAAACGAGCCGCACCTCTTCGAGAGTGAAAGGAGATGGCATCATCGATAAAGGAGTGGGCATCGGCATCATCAGCGATAATCTGTGTCAATATAAAGTCATACATGGTGGGATAAAACTTCGTAACCAACTTCCATGCATCCTTTCCATCATAGCCTTCAATACCTATTACACTGCGATAGCGGGCAATGGGGACGTCCTGCAACTGTTGGGCAGGTGCTACGGCTACTATCCTTAGCGAGTCGATGGCATCACTATAATTACGAATACTCCACGTTGCCATGTTCTGATTGTCGGGAATATAACTATTGCGATAAGCCCCGGCATTAATATCTTGTGCATAACGATACAAGTCACACAGATAGATAGCTATCACACTGCGTTCGACAGGCGATGCACAATTGTCCATTGCCTCTTTTATCTCACGCACCACTGTCGTAATACTGTCACTATCTATCAGCAACTGAGCTGCCGACAACTGCATGAGAGCCTCCACAAACTGTGGTGAACGTCCTGTGCTGCGAGCATCTTCGAGTGCTTGTCGAGCCTCTTTCAGCACCGTTCGTGGCTGCTCCATCAGGCGTTTGGTCACTTGATCATCTTCTTGTGTATAACCCATCGCTGCAATACTACACAGCATTACTATGGTTATTAAGGGTAAAATAAGTCGCTTCATATCGCCTCTTTTTAGGGGGGGGGTGTTTATTTTCTATCGGCACACCGATATGACATTAGACATCAAGATGGCGTAAATGTTTAAGAGCATCCTCATAATATTTTCTCACAAGAATACAGGGGCGAAAATGATAACCCTATCAGCCCTGCGTCCGGAGGACGTGACGAGGGTGTCAGCCCGAGTATGAATAACCCCCAACGAGCGAAGTTGGGGGAGTGTGAGGTAACCTTTTCTGCCCCTGCGAGCGAAGCGAGATAGGGGAAGTCCCCATAGGGGGGAAGGGGTTGGTTCCTAACGGATGCGTTCAAGCGAACAAGGTCTATCACACCTTATTTTTATTATTCTTTTTAACCCCTCTGTCTCGCTGAGGCTCGACATCTCCTCTATATTTTCTCACGAAAACACAGGGGCGAAAGTGGTAACCCTATCAACCCTGCGTCCGGAGGACGGGACGAGGGTGTCAGCCCGAGTATGAATAACCCCCAACGAGCGAAGGCGAAGTTGGGGGAGTGTGAGACGCACTAACCGTCCCACCGTCTGAAAGACGGGAAAACTTAAACATTTAGTACCTTTATTTGCTCAAATTGATTATCTTCGCATCAAAATAGAGAATTATGAGTTTTACAAAATCGGTTTATCATATTGTGTTTGGTACTAAGTATCGCCAAGCAACTATACCCCAAGAGGAAGAACGTAAATTGTATAAAATACTCTACGATTTAATGAAAAAAAGCGGAGCTTTTGTTTATCGCGTAGGTGGAATGCCCGACCATGTACATATCTTAGTAGATATTACATCAAAGGTTTCGTTAACCGAATTTGTAAAGAGTTTAAAACAAGAGTCGAGTTTCTTGATAAAGCAAGATGGGTCATTTCCTCAATGGAACGGATGGGGAGAGGGGTATGGAGCATTTACTTACTCCATGAGCGAAATACCAAGCGTAGTCAAGTATATCAGTAATCAAAAGGAACATCATAAAAAGCTAACGTTTATTGATGAATACCGGCAATGGTTGATAGAGATGGGTATATCGCCAGATGCACCATATTTCCCAAAGGCGGAGTAATTCGCGTCTTTCAGACGCAAGTATCGGATGAGTACGTTGTCCGGGGGTATCGGGCTACGCCCTCAACCCCCGGTTATTGCTGTCGCTTCGCTTTCCCGTCCTCCGGACGTGCCATCATCCCAATGCGTAAGCCCATAGCCGTAGGACGCACCACTGTTGCATCCCTACATCATGTGAAGACACAGGGGCGAAAGTGGCAACCCTATCAGCCCTGCGTCCGGAGGACGGGACGAGGGTGTAAGCCCATAGCCGTAGGGTGACACCACCGGTGGATATCGGGTGGTTTGGTATTATTGACAATTGCGAAAATAAATGAAAACGAACCGCATCGGAGTGATACGGTTCGTTCTATATGAGAATAAGATGCTATTACAATTCGAGGTCGCCGTTGAACACTTCATGCCATGGCAAACCTTGCTTGGAGAGTTGCTCCATGAAGGGATCGGGATTGAACTCCTCAACGTTGTATACACCGGGCTTACGCCACTCGCCTTTGAGGAACATCATGGCACCTATCATGGCAGGCACACCGGTGGTGTAGCTCACGCCCTGAGCACCCACTTCCTTGTAGGCGGCCTCATGGCTGCAATTGTTGTAGATGTAGTAAGTAAGGGGTTTACCCTCCTTGTCGATACCACTGATACGACAACCTATCGAAGTCTCGCCGGTATAGTTCTCGCCCAGTTCTCCGGGGTTGGGAAGTACGGCTTTGAGGAATTGGATAGGAACAATCTCCACACCGTTATACATAATAGGCTCGATGCTAGCCATACCTATGTTTTGTATCACACGCAAGTGGGTAAGATATTCCTGACCAAAGGTCATCCAGAAACGAGCCCGCTTGATAGTAGGATAGTTGATAACAAGCGACTCCAACTCTTCGTGGTATATGAGGTACGACTCACGAGGACCTATGTTGGGATAGGTCAATGGTTTGTGTATCTCGTGAGGCTCGGTCATGATCCACTCACCGTTTTCGTAGTATTTACCCTTCTGCGTTACCTCGCGGATGTTAATCTCGGGGTTGAAGTTGGTAGCGAAGGCCTTGTGGTGGTCACCGGCATTGCAGTCAACGATATCGAGGTAGTGCATCTCACCGAAATGATGCTTAGCCGCATAGGCAGTGAAAACGCCCGACACACCGGGGTCAAATCCACAACCGAGGATAGCCGTCAAGCCAGCTTCTTTAAATCGCTCACGATAAGCCCATTGCCACTTATATTCATACTTAGCTTCATCGAGAGGCTCATAGTTGGCAGTATCGAGGTAGTTGACACCACATTGCAAGCAAGCCTCCATGATGGTGAGGTCTTGGTAAGGCAATGCCACGTTGATAACGATATCGGGGCGATGCGTATTGAACAGGCGTACCAAGTCATCGACGTTGTCGGCATCGACATGGTCGGTTTTGATACGAGGGTCGCCTATCGCCTTGGCAATAGCATCACACTTCGATTGAGTACGGCTCGCAAGAACCACCTCGGTAAATACATCGGGATTTTGTGCCACCTTGTGAGCCACAACCGTACCCACACCTCCGGCACCAATGATAAGAACTTTTCCCATTTCGTTTCAATTATAGGGGTTAATAATTTATTTTCATTCGCTCATTGTGCATTACCGCTCCAACGGTCATAATACACCAAATGCAAAGTTAAATATAATTATTGAGAAAACAAAGGAGTTAATAAAGTTGATTACCTCGCCAACAGGCTTTTTCCTGTGGCTGTTGTTACGTTTGGTGGCAATGTGTCCGATGGTCATATTGTTGATTGTAATGCCTATGCTTACTCAAACGCACCGGCACTAACGTGCCACCTCTCCTATCTGCTTCGCTGCTGAGGGAATGATACCAACATGAGGAAATAAAACCGACCCCGATACTCAACCGAGCGTCGGGGTCTTTTAATGGATTACCCTCGATTATATGCAAGCTGTGAGGTGGGTAATCCGTATGTGGTGCAAAGAAACATGCGTGTTAGTCGAGGCGTTTGCCATGCTTGGTGTGTGTCTGCTGTTCGAGAGCAAGCGTCACAGTGGGCTGGTCGCACACTTCGGTGGGTCCGAAGTATTGGATGGGACCGGGATATACATACATTGTCTCACGAGCCCATTCGTCGCGGTGCGAAGCAAAGTATTTGAAAGGCTCGCCTTCGAGGTCGACAAGAGCCTTCTGTATGACAGGTTTCATCGTAGCGTTGCGACGCTCCATGTTCATCATCATGGTTACAGGCACACCACCGGCTATCCACTCGGCAGCAGGGCGTGTGGTGTTGCGAACACTTGCCATATAACCGGTCTTGCCTTCACCTATGAGCAACGATGCTGTGTAACCGAGCGAGTAACAGTAATCGGCATCGAAGTTGGAGGGAGTGGCACAACGACCTTCGTAACCGAAGAAGTGGTATTGTGTTGAGAACTTACCGTTGTACTTGCCTGCCTCCTTCATCTGAGCGAGCTTGCGACCAACCATTTCGCCAAGGAGTTTCTCAGTCTCGATGAGCGATACTTGTACGTTGCCGTGGGGGTCGCGGTCGAGAGTAAGCTGGCGAGCCACACGCTCGGGAAGGCTGGCATAGATAGCAGCATTCTCGGGCGAGATATGGTCGATGATGTATTTAATCTGTTCATTGCGAGGCACTCTTGCAAATTCCTTGGCATACTTGGCCAAGAAGTCGTTCAACTCGGCAATGAGTTTCTTCATGGCAGGGATAAACTCGATAACGCCCTCGGGGATGATGGCTACACCATAGTTAAGTCCCTTAGCAGCACGCTCGGCTACGATATTGGCTATGTAGGTAACTACTCCGTCGAGAGTCATATGCTCCCTTTCTATCTCTTCCGATATGAGACAGATGTTGGGTTGTGTCTGTAAGGCACATTCGAGTGTGATGTGCGATGCCGAACGACCCATCAACTTGATGAAGTGCCAGTATTTCTGTGCCGAATTGCAGTCGCGTTGTATGTTGCCTATCATCTCGCCATATACCTTGCAGGCAGTATCGAAACCGAATGAAGTCTCTATCATCTCGTTCTTCAAGTCGCCGTCGATGGTCTTGGGACAACCTATCACCTGCACGCCGGCATTGATTTTCTTATAATACTCGGCCAGTACGCAAGCATTGGTATTGGAGTCGTCACCACCAATAATAACGAGAGCCTTGATGTCGAGGGCACGCAATATTTCAAGACCGCTGTCAAACTGTTCCTTGGTCTCCAACTTGGTACGTCCCGAGCCGATGATGTCGAAACCACCGGTGTTGCGATATTCGTTGATAATGTCGGCAGTAAGTTCTTTGTACTGATGATTGATGAGACCGGCAGGACCTAAGAGAAAGCCATAAAGACGGCTGTCAGGATTGAGCGTTTTGAGGCCATCGAAAAGACCCGATATAACATTGTGTCCGCCGGGGGCTTGACCACCCGAGAGAATAACACCCACGTTGATGGCGGGGCAATGACGCACCTCGTCGCAGGGTTCGAAACGAAGCACAGGCATGCCGTAGGTGTGAGGGAATAATTGTGCAATCTCCTCTTGATCGGCCACCGAACATGTGGCATCACCTTCCACACAACGTACTCCTGCTTTGATAGCTTCAGGCAACTTAGGACAATAAGCAGCTCGGGCTATTTGCAATGCACTCTTTTTCATTGGATGAAATCTTTTTATCTTAAATTAATACTCTATCTGATTTTTAGGAGCTGCAAAGGTACTAAACTTTTCGTGAAGAAGCAACCCACACCACGGCAAATTTATGCAAAAACAAGACAAACGATGCACTGACATTTCATAAAGTTTCACAATATTAAGTTGTAGCAATGTCAAAAAAAATTTATACCTTTGCACACAATTTCGGCAAAGCGTAAGGAGTATCCATTATGAAGTGCTACTGCCGCAAAAAGAGGTAAAAAACGAACGGATTTTCAATCACCAATAGGTAAAAATACTATTCAAATAATAAAAACGTTATAAGTTATGATTTATTCACACGAAGTAGAACACATGTGTGTTGTCAAAAAAGGGGCAAACCATGGTCCCGCACCCATCCCCGAAGAGGGTCGTTGGGTGAAAGCAAAAGAAGTGGTAGATATATCGGGCTTGACACACGGTGTGGGTTGGTGTGCACCACAACAAGGAGCTTGTAAGCTCACCCTCAACGTGAAGGAAGGTGTTATCCAAGAAGCCTTGGTAGAGACAATCGGTTGCTCGGGTATGACTCACTCGGCCGCTATGGCATCGGAAATACTCCCCGGCAAGACCATCCTCGAAGCTCTTAATACCGACCTCGTATGCGACGCCATCAATACCGCCATGCGTGAGTTGTTCTTGCAGATCGTTTACGGTCGCACACAATCGGCTTTCAGCGAAGGTGGCTTAATGATAGGTGCCGGTCTTGAAGACCTTGGTAAAGGCCTCCGCAGCCAAGTAGGTACGATGTACGGCACACTCGCCAAAGGTCCTCGTTACCTCGAAATGGCCGAAGGCTACTGCAACCGCGTTGCCTTGGACGAAAACAACGAAATTATAGGTTACGAGTTTGTACACCTTGGCAAATTCATGGACATGGTAAAGAAAGGCGAAGATGCCAACGAAGCACTCCGCAAAGCCACCGGTACTTACGGACGCTTCACAACCGAGCAAGGTGCAGTTAAACACATTGACCCCCGTCACGAATAATATATAGGAGGAAGAAACTATGATAAGAGAAGTAAAATTTGAAAGCCAAGACCGTCGTATCAAGCAAATACTTGCAGCCTTGAACGCCAACGGCATCAAAGACATCGAAGAGGCTAACGCTATATGTGAGTCTTATGGTCTCGACCCCTATAAAACTTGTGAAGAAACTCAACCCATCTGCTTCGAGAACGCTAAGTGGGCATACGTTGTAGGTGCTGCCATTGCCTTGAAGAAAGGTTGCACATCGGCAGCCGATGCAGCCGAAGCCATCGGTATCGGTCTGCAAGCCTTCTGCATCCCCGGCTCGGTAGCCGACGATCGCAAGGTAGGTCTCGGTCACGGTAACCTCGCAGCCCGTCTGCTCCGCGAAGAAACCAAGTGCTTCGCCTTCTTGGCAGGTCACGAATCATTCGCCGCAGCCGAAGGTGCCATCAAGATTGCCGCCAAAGCCGACAAGGTACGCAAAGAACCCCTCCGCTGCATCCTCAACGGACTGGGCAAAGACGCTGCATACATCATCTCACGCATCAACGGATTTACTTATGTACAGACCGAACTCGACTACGCCACCGGCGAGTTGAAAGTAATACGCGAAGTACCCTTCTCGCAAGGCGACCGTGCCAAGGTAAAATGCTACGGAGCCGATGACGTACGCGAAGGCGTAGCCATCATGTGGCACGAAGGCGTAGACGTGTCGATCACAGGTAACTCAACCAACCCCACCCGCTTCCAACACCCCGTAGCCGGCACATACAAGAAAGAGTGCAACGAACGTGGCAAGAAATACTTCTCGGTAGCATCGGGCGGCGGTACAGGTCGCACACTCCACCCCGACAACATGGCAGCAGGTCCTGCCTCGTACGGTATGACTGATACTATGGGTCGCATGCACTCAGATGCACAATTTGCCGGTTCTTCATCAGTACCCGCACACGTCGAGATGATGGGCTTCCTCGGCATCGGTAACAACCCCATGGTAGGTTGCACCGTAGCCTGTGCCGTAGACGTAGCACAAGCTCTCAATAAGTAATATACTATCCCAAAGAGAAAATCCAACAACAATAGGATTTGACCATACATCCCCCTCCGACGCACCGCGTCGGAGGGGGATTGTGTTTAAGAACATAAAATTAAATAGACCAAAGAGAAACAAGCAATAAAATTTATTTCTACCTCTACAATAGTTCTTGAAAGCAAGAACAGATGTATTGTACAGACTATTTAGCAATTTTCAGTTTGCGTAGAAAACGCACATACACTTCAACATATTTGCGTATATTTTACACATATATTTTAAAAAGCAGTAATTGGACACTTTTCTAGATGAAGTGGGCGGTGGCAAACATGTGGTTACAATAGAACTATCGACAACACCCATAGACAATGTGCTGTACAAACTGACTGAGACCAACGAAGATCCATCGGTGGTACATATCATGCCGAGAATGTATCCTACTCTATCTGGCTATGTAATGTAACCAAATTTCTATTTAATTGCCACCCCAATACATTCTACATAGGCAACATTACGAGTAAGTAAATAACACTACAAGCGTACAACTTTACCCCTACGGAGTGATTTCATACACTCCGTAGGGGTGTTGGTACATTGGGGGTGAAAATGCTTGCACAATACATCGAGAGAGGATACCTTTGATGGTGTAAGGTGTGTGTCGATACTAACCTACCCAATTGATAAATATTTCCTTAATAAAAAAAACTAACATTATGAGAAAAAGATTTTTTCCTGTCATCTGCTCTGCGATGATTATGGCAATGTGTGCAACTGTATGTGCCAATGCAACAACTTCGGTGGCTGTTGTGGCGAAGGAGGAGACCTCGCAAACGACAACCGACGAAGACAGTAAGAAAAAGTCGCTCAACGAAATCCGTTTTGATGGATGGGGCGAAAAAGAGTGGTCGGACAATGAGTATATCAGAACCCTACGCAAGCATATCGATGCACACAACAGAGGTGAGACTTGGATTATTAATTTTATACCTTATAATGAGTATGTAAAAGGCAAATTTGTGATTTGTTATATGAATGAAGCAATTTATGGAGGTGCCAATATTCTGTTTTTCTTTATTGACAATCCGAGCGTCATTTTTTCGGCTTGGGTTTATAGTTCTGTCGATATTGAAAAAGAGGTTGTTACCGGATATGAAGTAAGGGAAGTGTGGGTTGACGATGAAAATTCGGGTATTACCAAGGAGCAAGTGCTGAAAGACTTAGAGGCTCGTCCCGAGATAATAGTGTGGTGATGATAGTATAACAAGGAGGGGAACGAGTGGGAGACGAAATTAGATTCTACTCATGAAAAAGCCATTAGACGAATAGTGCTTATTCTGATAGTTGTCATTTTAGGCATCGGTCTTGTGTGTCGGCTCTACCACAAGCCATCGTCACCTTTGTCGCAAATACAATAAGAAGGAACACCATTGATGAGGATGCTTCAAAACTGAAATGAGTACTCTAATAAGTATTAGATATTACATCACTATAAGGTCGTATCTTACTCAATACAGAGCTTGATACGACCTTTTCTATTGTCATTGAGAATACTTATATTTCAAATGGTCAGTTCCATTCTGCGAAATGTGGTTTCGAGGTAGCCACTTAATCGGTGGGAGTAGTAGAAGTTTATTTCAGTATAAACTTCAAAGGTATATCCAATCGTTGAGCCCAGCAGGTTTCGTTGTGTTCGTGACCATCGAATACGAGGCTTACAAAGTGGCTGTCGTCCCAACCTTTTGCCCGGAAGAGGCTGTCGGCTTGTATCTGATAGGGTGCATAAGGCTCGTCTATGCCCACTGTACCACGATCCATATACACGAGGTGTGTATTGGCTGCGGGCAACTTCTCACTCATGTACTTCTCAAAAGCCACAGCCCATTGATGGTTGTCGCCTGCCAACGGCAGATGTCCGAACGAAAGATGTGTGGACATACAGACGGCACCGCCAAATACTTCGGGATATTGGCACAAGGCATACATGGATATAAGTCCACCCATACTCGAACCCATCACATAGGTGTTGCTACAATCGGTAAGCGGGCGATAATGCTCATCGATAAAGGGCTTCAACTCTTCGACAATAAAGCTGAGATAGGCATCGCCTTGTGGCGTCATCTTGCCATAGTCCGAAATCTTATCGGCTGTATATCGCAATGTTTCGTTAGGAAAATATTCATTCAATCGGTCATCGGTATTGTCTATTGCCACAACAATACAAGGCGGAACAGTTCCATCGGCAATGAGTTGTCCCAGCACCTCATCGACCTTCCACTCTTGTTTGTTCCATGTAACGGCATCATCAAAGAGCATCTGTCCATCGTGCATGTATATGACACGACAAGTATCACCTATGGTATAGCCTTGGGGCTTCCACACGGTAACATTGCGTGGCACAATGTGCTGCGAAGGAAAGTCGGGGTAACTGTCAATCGTACCCGATGAAACCACTTGCTGCTTGACCGATTGTGCAGGACAACACTGGTGCTTGTATATTACTATACCGGAAATAATTACGATAATGATGGCTAAGCCACAGAGTACTATTCTTTTCATATTAAATAGGGTGTTATGTTATACGCTTTTGATACTACAAAGTTAAGAAAGTTTTCCGACAAAAGCATCATCAGCTGCTATTTAATGCTAAGCTCTATAAATTCCGCATAGCAAGAATCTGTTTTGAATTTTTTTAAAGGAACTTCTATAAATTGCTTTGTTATGATTGATAATTTTTGCGACTTATCAAAAGATATTGGTATCGGTGTGAATAATTCGGAATATTATACTAAATTTGCACAAATATGCACTCGTCAATAGTAGTCTCAATGAGGTATTGACTACTTGGTAATGAGTCTAAAATTATCATACCACTCGGAACAAACTATTATGTATCGTTTTCTAACACTGTTCGTATCTTTGCTTTTTACATGGTCAGCCCTTGCATTCACAGTAAAAATTGAAAATCCATCAATCGACATCAATGCCAAGGATAGTAAAGGCAATAAAGTTATTAAAGTGAATACCCAATTGACTGTATCGGGGTTAAAGGGTCGAGAATTCAATTTAGTTGCAATTGTTAAAGACGATGAGGGAGTATTTCATCGAAACCAAGCAGGTAATATCGTAAAAAATCACTATACATGCAATGCTCCATATGAGCATACAGTGTGGGAAAACATATCGGTGTACCTGTATCACAATCAGTTGGCACCCAAAAAAGGCAAACATTCATACAAGGTGTACTTATATGTCCACTATAATGGGAAGATACACAATCTCACCTATGCCGGATCCTATACACTGACCGGGAAAGGTAGTAGTAGTAGCAGTAGCAAAAGTCACTCTCATTCCCACTCTCATTCCCACTCGAATACCCAATCAAAGTCAAAATCAAAATCAAAGTCGAAATCAGACCGGTCAGAATATACCCAACATATGTGTACATCGTGCAACGGTGTGGGTTACACCACTTGTTTGACATGCATGGGTAACGGAGGAAAACAATTTCCTCAGATTTCATACTACCCTACCTACTCCTGCAACTATGTGTGGGTACCTTGTACCTTGTGTGGCGGAACAGGAAAGCTCAAATGCCTCTCATGCAATGGTGCAGGCTCAATAACTATATATAAAGGCGGTAATAAGCAAAACAATAAGAGTAGCAATAACTACAACAACTATAACAACTACAATAATTACAACAACGGCAGCAATAACAGCTACAACGACAACAGTAGCAGCTCATCCTACACCCAGTGCAGCACATGTGGTGGCACAGGAGTATGCACCTCCTGCCACGGAGCGGGAGGCTCGTGGGAAGATACCGGATATTACATTGGAGAAGACTCTAAAAGTTGGATTCCCTGCCCATCTTGTAATGGTAGCAAAAAGTGCTTTATGTGTAACGGCCAAGGCAAGTATTGACGATTATTCTCAATAATCCAAAAGAGCTATAATGACTCTTTTCAATAATTCTCGCCTTTGCTATCTTTACATCATTAATTAGAGTCTTGTTCCCATTTAGTCAAGATCGTTTAACACAATAAATATGAAACGAATGATTACTATCGGCATTATTATAGCACTGCTACCTATACTTATTGTAGGTGGTTGTTATGCGATGGTAGAGTTGTATGCACATGGCAAAGTGTACGACAATGCTCACGATGTACCACATCGCCGCGTAGGGTTGGTATTGGGTACTAATCCGAAAGTCGCATCGGGCTACACCAATTATTATTTCAAGTACCGGATGGATGCCGCAGCCGAGTTGTATAAAGCCGGCAAGGTCGATTATCTGTTGGTGAGTGGCGACAACCACATCAAGCAGTATGATGAACCCACAGCCATGCGTGATGCTCTCATACAGAGGGGTGTACCGGAAAGTCGCATCGTACTCGATTATGCTGGATTTCGCACACTCGACTCTATCATACGGGCTCGGGAAGTATTCGGACAAGAGAGTTTCATCGTTATATCTCAACCCTTTCACAACAAGCGATCTATATTTATCGGTAGGCTCAATGACATAGAGGTGATAGGATATAATGCCAAGGATGTAGCTCGTCGTCGCACTTGGTACAAACAGTTGTTACGCGAAAGTCTGTCGCGTGTCAACATGATTATCGATCACATTACCGGTAAGCAACCACACTTCTTGGGCGAGAAGATTGAGATATAAATAGCAAGTAAGCCATCTCTATCAAATGGAAAACTCCCGAAGGTGGTTCAATATATTTCACTGACTGATTATCGACCTACATAACAGATGAATAGCAACTACACAAGAAATACAATCATAGGTCATGCAGCGTGTTTTATCGCTTATGCCATTTTCGGTATTAACATCATTGTATGCAAAGACCTGACCGGCAGCGGACTTATCTCGCCTCTGGCACTATTTACCCTGCGTTCGATAGGAGCAGGATTGTTATTTGGTATTATATCGCTCTTTATGCCTCGCGAGCGAGTAGTTCTTAAAGACCACTTACAGATATTGGCAGCTTCGATATTGGGATTTTTTCTTACGCAGATGACATTCCTTATAGCCATTCCTCACATTACACCACTCGACTGCTCCATCATCAGTGCCTTATCGCCCATCATCACCATGTTCATCGCCGCAATTGTTCTGCACGAACCCATCACTTGGCAGAAGGGTGGAGGCGTAGCATTGAGTTTTGCCGGTGTTGTCTTTCTCATTATCAACAGTGCCGGTAATAGCAGTGTAACACAGACAACCACTACCGGCTTACTGCTGATGATTGTCAATTGCATCTGTTTTTCACTCTATCTGGGCATTTTCAAGCCGGTCATTGCACGGTATTCGGTTGTTACGTTTATGAAGTGGATATTTCTATATTCTACCATAATAGCACTCCCCTTCTCAGCCCATGAGGTAATCACCATCGACTACACTGCCCTACCCTCTAACATTGTTGCGGAACTTTCATTCCTCATCGTCTGCTCAACGTTCATTACCTATTTTCTCATACCTGTGGGACAGAAACGTATCCGACCCACATTGGTGAGTATGTACTCCTACGTTCAACCCATCATCGCCACAACCATCAGCATCGCCATAGGCATGGACACACTCGGATGGCAAAAGGTGGTTGCAGCCTTGACAGTATTTGCCGGCGTCGTTATTGTGAATAATAGTCGTGCCAAGAGTGATGGAGCAAAGGCATAATTTTTTTACAGTAAACCGATAGATTTATGTACACACTAACGTCTATACTTTTACAGTACCACCAAACATATACTCTATGAACAAGAAAAACACATCAGAGCAACATCTACTCAACGACCATGAATGGGTCGATCTGGGTCTACCATCAGGAACATGTTGGGCAACATGTAATGTAGGAGCCAATAATCCCGAGGAATGTGGAGACTACTATGCATGGGGCGAAATTGAGTACAAAAGTCAATATGAGGATTATAATAGCAAAACTCTCCATCGCGACATATACAACATTGGCAACAATGAGCGATATGATGCAGCACGCCACAAATGGGGCGAGGGATGGCGATTGCCCACCTACACCGAGTGCAAAGAGTTGTGCCAAAATTGTAGCTTCACACTTACCCAACAAAACAATGTGTGGGGGTATAAGGTAACAGGACTGAATGGCAACTCGATATTCCTTCCCGGAGTGGGATGTTGCTTCCGAGGGAGTGTTATCAATATGTTTAATGCTCAATATTGGTCATCAAAGTCCGACTTTTACGAATCGGGCGAATGCCTATACCTTACACCACAAGAGTTCTCCATTCGTTCCTATGAACGGTATTACGGGCTGAGCATCCGCCCCGTATGCCACCCTAACGAAGAGAGCGAGAAGGTCAACACAGAGGAAAAGAACAATATTTATCAAGAAAGAATTCACGGCATTGTTCACCATGAACAAGACTCTACCGACAACGTTGATAACGGCTGTCGATGGGTCGACTTAGGATTACCCTCGGGGACACTATGGGGTGAATGCAACATCGGAGCAAAACGTCCCGATGAATGTGGCTATTACTTTGCATGGGGCGAAACCCAAAATAAAACCTCATATAGTAAGGGCAACTGTAATACCATAGGAATGCGACAACAAGCTGCATTGAATGCATTTTTCGATGCAGCACACCGTCACTGTGGCGATAATTGGCAAACACCCTCGCCCATTCAACTGAAAGAACTATGCGAGTGCTGCGAGTGGACTTGGAAGTCGGTAAACGGTGCAAACGGTTACCAAGTGACCGGCATCAATGGCAACTCAATATTCCTGCCGGCAACCGGCTACCGCTACGACCAAGAATGGGATGAGAGGAGTACATACGGATATTATTGGAGCAACACCCCCGACCACGACTTTACATCCGATGCCCTTTTACTCTGCTTCAACTACAACAGCCACCACATGAGTTCGGGCAACCGTTGCTATGGACGTTGCATTCGTGCTGTGAAGAAATAGTTTTAATATCTTTGTTTCTATAATTTCAAAGACAATAACTTAGATGGATTTTCCACACTTTTTCCACCACTGATCCGCATTAAATCCTTTTAACAAAAAAAATCCGGAGTACAAAAGGGAGGCTGACTAAAAAATTACTTTTTAGTCAGCCTCTTTTTTCGTATATACACCCTCCTCACTCTTAAAATCCAAATTTTTCACATTTCCTACAAACAATACACTTCGTTTGAACGAAAATCTTTATATTTGTCATAAAGAACATGCATACCATAAAAATCACAATATATGAACGGAGATGTATTAATAAGCAATGAGCAACAAAGATGGTGCGATCTTATACCTATGATAGAGGTTGAGGGTGGCACATTCAATATGGGTAATCCTAATCCGCACGATGAGGCGAGTATGCAGGAGGTTCCTGTACACCAAGTTACTCTCTCGTCTTACAAGATAGGCAAGTTCCCTATCACTCAGGCACAGTGGAGAGCTGTAATGGGTAAAAATCCCTCTTACTACCAAGAAAACTCCGACGACTATCCTGTTGAGAATATTTCGTGGCAAGATGCTATACTTTTCTGTAAGGAGTATTCCAAACTTACGGGTATTGAATATCGCTTACCTACCGAGGCCGAATGGGAGTTTGCCGCTCGTGGTGGCAACAAGTCGTGCGGCTGCTTGTATAGTGGTAGCAACAACGTCGAGGAGGTGGCTTGCTATGGCTCAAACAGCCATGGAAAAACAGCTCCTGTGGGTGAGAAGATGCCCAATGAGTTGGGTATATACGACATGAGTGGCAATGTACAAGAATGGTGTAGCGACTTT
>JAFXJY010000028.1 GCA_017531985.1 Bacteroidaceae bacterium | reverse complement strand
GACCGACGAATAGAAAGTAGCCACAGGAGAACCACCGGGGGCATAGATAAAGAATGAAATAGAAGCCTCTTTACCGGCAGCGAGTTTCATCATAGGAGTGAAAAGTACTTCGTTGCGTTCAGCACCGATTTGTTCTTGCGAAAACAAAACATAATCACCGCTGTTAGCAAAAACGCCACCGTCCAAAGCGTATTGACGGTGAGGAGTAGTATAGCTATCACTACCGGTAGCCAACCAACCATCGGGAACGCTTCCGCCTTGTGAGAAGTGCGAAGCATCGTCAAAGTCTTCGAAGATCTCAAAGGCCGTAGGTTCGCCGGCCATTGCTATTCCTGCTGAGCTTAGCACCGCAAAGAATAACATTAAAAGTTTCTTTAAAGATGTTTTCATAGGTTTAATTATTTAGTTGAACAAATAGTTTGCAATAATATTATCGAACCACAATCTTTACTACCGACTGAGCTGAGCGTACCATGTACACACCCGGAGTGAGTGTAACGTTGTATTGAGTCTCATTCGATCGATGCATCATGATACCATTGATGTTGTAGATGGCAATATCGTGAGCATTGGGGTTGATTACCGAGATACCACCATTGTAGTAATAGGCATCAAAGTCGCGGTTGTAAGATTGAACACCGTTCACCGAGCCGTTGCTCTTCATCTTCATGGTGATGTTGTAAAGATAGAGATATGAACTCCACTCGGGTGAGTAGGCTTTGAAGCCATAATAGTAGACACCCGATAGCGGAACGGTGATATCCACTGAGTAAACATTGACATTGTCTTCTTCGTCGATAGCCGGAAGTTCGGGCATATCTAACAATATTGTAGATTGTGAGAAGGGATTTTTTCCACTACCAAAGGTAACGAGGAGAGACTCGGGATAATCTTCACTAAGCGAGAAAGCCGAGAATTGAAGTGTGTACACGTCACCTTCATAATACTTGATAGGAGGCGAAATCATCCAGTCATCGGCATGGCGTTGGAAGTTGTAAGGGTAGAATGCCGCACCGGTAGAGCCATCGTAGGTCCAAGTGTAATAATCGTCATTCTCATCAAGGATTGTATAATAGTTGTACATGTCGTTTGGCTCGGCAAACACACCACCGTAAGGTACGCTGAGGGGTGCACCTATAACGATTTCGTTCGAGCGTCGACCCATTGTTTGTTCTCCGTCATTGCAAGAGAATACGATATATTTGTATAGCGTCATTTCATCGCCATGATGGTCTACGAAACGGGTCTCGGTCAATCCCTCAGCTATCAATGCATCATCGGGATAGCGATATACGTTGTATGTGAGTCGGCTCTTGTCGTATGCTTGGTTGTGAATACCGGTTATGGGAGCATCCCAAGTAAGAACTGTTGTGGTGAAGCCATCGTCGGTCAACAAAAGATTTTCGGGAGGACCGGGAAGGTCATAACCCACAAGGATTGAATATACTTTCTCGGCACTTTCGCCCTTGTCGTTATATGCAATGAAAAGTACATCGTATATACCTTCCTCTGCTGCGTGATTGATAGCGATGGTCTCTCCGGGTTGTCCTTCGCCGGTATATAATACGCTGCGGTCGTCGGCTTTGAGAAGTTTGTAACCAACAGTTCCGTTAAGAGGTTCGAGCGAATAAGTGACATCGGGTAGAGTAAAATTAATGACACCATTGAGCGAGCCTACTTCCTCGGGGGTGTATTTTACATCGGTTATAATACCGGGAGCTTGCATCATGGGTTCGGCAAAGAATGCACCGCTGATGGCATAAATATCGGTTCGCCAAGTTTGAAGTGCTGCATTGGCATTGAGCGTGTTTACTTCAAATATAGCACCATATTGGCTGCCTAATGCACTACTTGAACTGCATAAGTACCAATACATTTTTCCGGTCTGGTTATTGAAGAACAATGCTTGTCGCATCTTCATGTTCAGAGGCAAGTCACCGGGCATCATATTCACTCCGGTTATTTGACCTATGGTTGCTATGGCACCGGTCGACTTGTTGATTCGAGCCAAGTATTGTGTCTGTGTACCATCGATATTATCCTCGGTCATATATATGCAATATAGCTGACCATGAATATTACAGCCAATGGTTGTGTAGCGATAGTGATAGTCGAGACGATCGCCCAGACGTGTCATTGCACCGGTGGCCGGATCTATTTCGACGAGATATGTATCGATATAGTCTTTAACCAATCCGTATATTTTGTCGGTTGTTGCATCATAAGCCATGGCAACGGTGGTGTTTTCGCAATTGTTGTTGAGTGTTGTTTGTGAGATTACTTCGAAAGTTTTGGCATCTAATATTTTCCAGATGGGGAACGCTTCTTGGTAATTACCCGAAGCATCATATTCGTTGCAGTATATTTTACCGTCATGATAGACAGCACCACCCGATATAAGCATGGATGCATCGGGGTTTTTAAAGTCAACAGCATATCCATCTTCGCTCGACGTCATGTGATATATTCCTTGTGGAGCCAATGTGTATTCATCTATTGCGGCGTAAGTATAGGCTGCATATAGCTCGACGCACTCCGACGAGAGGCGTTGATGGTAGGGTTCTTGGAAGTTTAGGTCTCCATTGATATTGTCGGGTAGAACTTCTTCCTGAGGTTCTTCCCATACGAGTTCCTCTTCGCTTTGTGAGCCATCGCCAACGTTTATGATGTTTAGAGTTACATTTCTTAGATCCAGTGAGTTACTTACAAACAAAGCGTGGAAACCGAAGTAGTAAGTGCCGGCACTTTCAACCTCAAATTGGGGCGACTCGTATAAAGCAAATCCGTTCTGATACATATCTCTATATGATGCCAAGATGGTGCTTTGAGAGGTTGAAGTCTGTTGATTTCCCATTGTTACGTCGAGCGATGCAGGAAAGTCTCGACCTGAGGCCAATTCGTAAGTCAGTACATAACGAGTGCCGGCTTCGAGTTCGCATCCGGGAGTGATAATCCAATCGTTGACGTTCTTGTCAAAGGCCGAGATATAGACCGAGCGAGAGTAATATTGCCACTTGCATACGTCGTTGTCGAAGTTGGATACTTTCCATAATTCAAAGTCGGACTGTGATGACAAGGGGAATGTATAGACCGGTTGTAATGTGCCGTTTATATCGTCGTAGTCCACAGTCTTGGTTGTTTTCTCCGATTCAAGTCCGTCGACAACAAACGAGATAGAGATATTGTGTTTGCCCGAGAATGTCGTGGGGCTGAGTGTGTATTCTTGTACTTTGCCGGGGGCAACACCTTCAATGGTGGTGATGAGTATGTCGTCTTCATAGACGCGAGCGTCCATTTTATTGGCGATGTATATGTTCTCGATGTCTTTGCGAGGATTCACCCATTTCAGTTTTACGGCTTGATTTTCAGCATCTATGTTGGCAACCATTGCCGGAGAGGCTTGTGGAGTGCTGGGTTGAGACTCTACGATAGAGATGTTCTTGATAGATACTATACCGTTGTCGGGGGTTGAAGTTAATTTTATACCCAATACATATGAGGCATCTTCGGGAAAAGATAGGCGACGGCTGCGAACCTGCATACCACCGTGCATGTTGTATTCATCTTCAATGATTGTGTTGTTCATGGATTGTGGTTGAGCCTCTTTTCCGTAGCTGATGGTTATTACATCCTTGTCGTAGGCACCTCGTTGAGCAACAGCGTATGTCAGAATGTAGCATTTGTCGGCTTTGACTTCGAAGGCAGGTGTAAACAACCAATCGTTGGCTCCTTCCGATGTATTCATGCCGTTGTAAACATATCCGTTCAATTGGTTATCTATGCTCCATGATGTACCATCACCGTTGGCATCGTGTGTAGCCCAGCCTTCGGTTGTATAACCGTCATTAAAGTCGGCTGAAAATATTACATTGGTCTCATTGGCGAATGCAATATGAGCCATTAACGTAATAATTAGTAATGTAAAAGTCTTTCTCATATCTGCGTTTGAATTTTGATTGTGTTGCATGCCGAAATAGGTATTGAGTCTCCTTTAAAGCAATAAACTATACTGATGGTACAAAATTAGGTACTATCTTCTTATTACATAATATAAAATAAAGGGGTATTTTTTATCAATTATTAAAAAAGACGAAATTTTATTGTCGGAACTATAAATTCAGTCATTAATGAAATAAGGTATGTGAATGAACTCTTGGCAGGAAGATGCCATAAAAAACCTTGACGCAAATTCCCTCAAAAAAAATTGCGACAACTAATGTATTATCAATCGACCGAATATATAGAAGACTCCTATATAACTAATTAGGTGCTAACAAGTTCCTTGCGAATGCGGCTGAGATGTTGTTGCGTAATGCCTAAGTAGGAAGCGATAAAACCTAAGGGTACGTCTCTCATTATTTCGGGGCGGTTCTTGATGAGTGAGATGTATTTTTCTTTGATATTGCCTCTTATCTTTTTTGCCTTAAATTCGCGGAGATAGAGTGTTGCACTGAGTATACTTAATACCCATTGAGAGAACTCGTGTGAAGTGGCAATCAGTTCGTCGAAACGTTCTTTGGTAACACGCATCACTACCGAGTCGCAACAGGCTTCGAAGATTGAGAATGAGTCTTCGCCCGAGAAGTAGCAATGCCATGAAATGATAACAGAACCACTTGATGCAAAACTCTGGGTGATTATTTTTTCGCCTACTTCGTAGGCTCTTCTTATAATACCCTCTTTTACTATATATATGTTATTGTCAAAATCACCACGTTTGATGAGAAGATCGTAACGTTTGAGCTTTACTTCTTCCATTGATGCACAGAAAACATTCATCATCTCATCGGATAGCTTGAATGGTGCTTCTAACGATAATTTTTTCTTAAATTCATCCATACCTTGTTATTTCAGGTAAGTGCAAAGATACGGAAAATGAGTGAAAAGTACATAATACTTCAAGGATTTTTGAAGTGAAAGATGTGTAATTTTCTTATAGTGTAGCTTAAAAAGTGTAATGACGTGCCTAATGAACAGCTCAATATGAGGGAGTTATTTCTTGTTTGATAAGGGTGGTTTACATTTTTCAATGTTTTAAACTGCCGTAAAATGAATCATTGGCATGATAATAAAAAAAGTGTGTCTTACACATCGGTATGACACACTTTTCTTTTCCTTTACCGGTATCGCATTATTTGCGGATACCAAGCTCTTTTTGAGCAATGATGGCACGGTAACGGTTGATGTCGGTGCGGATGAGATAATCCAACAAACGACGACGCTTACCTACCAACATTTTAAGAGCACGTTGTGTAGTATAATCTTTGTGATTTGACTTAAGGTGTTCAGTCAAATGAGTAATACGGTATGAAAATAATGCAATCTGTGCTTCGGGTGAGCCAGTATCAGTATTAGACTTTCCGTATTTCTCAAAGATTTCCTGTTTTTTCTCAGATGTTAAATACATTTCTTTGAGTTTTTAGTTATGTGATTAAATATTTTGAGCATGCAAAGGTAAGCATTTCTTTTGTAATAGCAAGTCACAATGCATGTTTTTTTGATGTTTTTTTTATTTATCGAGTTGTTTTAGTGTATATTATGTTGTAATCAGTGTAGGTATATGGTGGATGCACGATTGTTGTGAACGATGATATATATGCCTCGACAAGGTGCTGTAATGCTGTTTTGTCCTGAGGCGATGAGGATGCCTTGCATATTGTATATGGCCAATTCTCCGTTTCCTCGAATGGTAAGTTGTTCGATTCTTATCGTGTTGCTGTTATCGGAAATGTCGTGCAATGCCGAGTAAACTCCTATTTTCCCTTTGTGGTTGTATATGGTATTGTTTTCGAGAACAAGGTCTTCGGTCTGGTGTTCGCCTACACCGCTATGTCCGTCGTTGAAGATTATCATGGGTTGAAGTGGAGTGTATCCGGGATCGAATGTTATGTAATAGTATTCTTTACCTTCGATGGTGGTCTTGGCGGTTGTGGGAGTACCCGGCCATCGACCTAATAGTTGTGTGGCATTGCCGTTGTTGTTGTCCCAGCTGTACACATATATTTCTTCCCAATCGGTTCCTTCGGGGGTAAAATATACTGTGTAGCTTGTCGGTGTGGGTTCTTTCTCGGCATCTCCCCATTGCTCTACCAAGAATGTGGCACGAGTGCGGATGTTGTTTTTCATCGTTGTTCCGTCTCCTGCGACATTCTGGCTACCATAGTCTGGCCAACGTTGGTCGTCGGCTTGTATTGCTGCTTCGTACTGGTTTACATAGTTGTCGATGAAGGTGTATATGTCGTCAAAGGAGTTTTCGCGTAACTCCTTCCACACTTCCTTGACTTTTTCTTGGAAACGAGGGAACTTGGCTATTTCGGCAATCCAGGTCTGTCCGTAGGGAGGATATTCGTATATGAAAAGTCCCGAACCGCGACGAAAGGTGTTTCCGAAATCCCACACAGGACCGAACATCCACTTTTCTTGCTCTCCTTGTTGGCGGTGCATGTAACAACTGCCATGAAATGACTCGGCATTGTCGAGTATTTCTTGCACTATGTAGAAACGAGCCAGTCGGTCGAGGTCGATGTATTCCTCCCAAGTGGTGGAGTTCTTGTCTTTGTTGTATATTGCCTCATCAATGGCTTCCATTTGGGTGCGTAGATATTCCTCTTGTTGTGTCGATAGTATTTCGGGGGTTTTATAGGTGAAAATAATACGTTCGCCATTGCCCTCTGTAATGCGTACATGTGGGTCGCTGTCGTAGTTGTCTATCTCGACCAGCCAGCCGCCGGTGATGGCAAGAGGGTCGGTTTCTTCGTCGGCTTGTTCGATAATGTCTACTCTATCGCTGTCGACGCGAATGGTCTCGGTGAGGAAATAGAGTCCTATATAATCTCCATTAAGCACTACTTCGACAGGACGAGCCGACGGGGTCCAAGGCAATCCTATCATGCGTGATAATTCATATCCTACGGCATTTCTTAATCCCGATAGTTCATCATCGGCATTGGCCATCAATGCAAAGTGTTTGCTTTTGTTCATGCCCATAATGGCTGTTTTATCGGCCAACTTGATGCGATAAGGCTTTTTGTCAAATCCGCTCCATGTGTAGTTGCCGCGACCACGTATTTCGAGTGGGAGTTGTGCATCGATGCTACCCAAGGATTCAACACCTTCACAATTCATGGCATCGAGATAGTAGGTTGCCGATAGGTAATCCTCCTTTGATGTGATGGGAGTATTGTTCTCGGTGTTGATGTACATTACGGGTACGGTACCGGAGAAGGTGGCTGCTTGTGATAGTAATGACACAATAAACAGCATGCCAAGAAGGCTTGATTTCAGATTGAAACGAATATTCATGATGCAGTCGGTTGAAGTTTAATGAGCTACAAAGGTAGTGAATTTTCTTGAAACAAATGTGTCGTCCACTAAGTATAGCCCGGGCGAAGAGAGGATATTCATTGGTCGGTCAGTGTCGCTTTATGCGAGGAAACAGCTTGCGAATGTGTGTGAGCGGGCGGGTGATGTGACTGCCTGCTACTACCATTGTCACTGCAACGATAATGAGGATAATGCCCAATAAGTCGCGAGTGGTAAGTATTTCACCAAACAATGTTACTCCGAAGATAAGAGCTGTAACCGGTTCCAAAGCTCCCAATATGGCTGTGGGGGTCGAACCGATGTTCTGTATGGCTACGGTTGTACATAGAAATGAAATGACGGTGGGGAAAATGGCAAGTGAGATTACACACAGCCAATGCCACCATTGCGATGGGAGTGTGATATTACGACCGCAACCGGTGCCTATAAAGAATACGACGATGCCTATCAGCAGTACATAGAATGTAACTTGCAGAGTGGCTATATTGCGTAAGTTACTCTTGTTGATGGCCACAATATGTATAGCATATGTAAGAGAGGATAACATTACCAGTAAAATGCCGGTAGTATCGAGAGTGACGCCGGCACCACCTTTATATAACAATCCGATACCCATCAGTGTGAGAATAATGCACAATGCCAGTTGCAAGGTAATGCGTTCCTTGAAGAAAAGAGCCATTATCAATGCCACTATTACCGGGTAGATAAACAGCAATGTCGAGGCAATACCGGCATCCATATATAGGTAGCTTGCAAAGAGTGAAATAGAGGATGTTGCCATGAGTAAGCCCATGACAAGAGATAGCAGTATATTTTTACCACCGATGTTAATGCCTCGTCCTCTCACATGCAACATGATACATATAATGGGAAGAGCTACCAAATAACGAAAAAATAACACCGAAAAAGTATCCATGCCACCTTGATATAGAGGTAGTGCAAATAAGGGATTCATACCGTATGTTGCCGCAGCAACAATCGCGGCGATGTAGCCTTTTACTTGTTTGTTCATATAATCGTTATTGGTGAATTTGTTGAAATTCAGTAGATTAATTTTATTGGTTGTCGGAAACATTCTTCTTTGTTTGCCTTGTTTTTTCTTGGTATCTTTCAGCCTTGACCTCAATTACACAGCTCGCTATGCTCTTGCGGTCAGAACAAAAATCTACTTAAAGAAAAAATCATCAATCATAACAAAATAATTGATAGAAGTTCCCTGTATTGTTTAAGATGCAAAATTACAACAAATATTCTATTCGCAATTGATGCTTGCAATATAATAAGTCATAAAACTGAGTTGTCAGTATATGGTTTTTAATAATATTTCGTACCTTTGCACGCCTTTAAATATTGTGATTGTTGAATATATGCGATTATAATATAGGTGAGATGAAATGATAATCAATAGGTTATATGCAGAAGATTAGGAATATCGCCATTATTGCTCACGTCGACCACGGTAAAACGACATTGGTCGATAAGATGTTGTTGGCCGGCAATCTCTTTCGAGAAAATCAGAATGCCGGTGAGTTGATTCTTGATAATAATGACCTCGAACGTGAACGAGGTATAACGATATTGTCCAAGAATGTATCTATTCAATATAAGGATTATAAGATCAATATTATTGATACACCCGGACACGCCGATTTCGGAGGTGAAGTGGAGCGTGTACTGAACATGGCCGATGGCTGTCTGTTGCTGGTAGATGCCTTTGAGGGTCCTATGCCACAGACCCGTTTTGTATTGCAAAAGGCTATCGAGATGGGATTGAAGCCGGTTGTGGTTATCAATAAAGTGGACAAACCCAACTGCCGTCCCGATGAGGTGCAAGACATGGTGCTCGACCTTATGTTCAGCCTTGATGCTACTGAGGAACAACTCGATTTCCCCACCATCTATGGTAGTGCCAAGCAGGGTTGGATGAGTACCGACTGGCACACACCTACCGGTACCATTGAGCCTTTGTTGGAGACTATTATTGAGCATATTCCTGAGCCCGAATATCGTGAAGGAACACCTCAGATGCTTATTACCTCACTTGACTACTCGTCGTATGTGGGCCGTATTGCAGTGGGTCGTGTGCATAGGGGTGAGCTGCGTGAGGGCATGGAAGTAGCTTTGTGTAAGCGTGATGGCTCAGTTGTTAAGCAACGAATCAAAGAGCTTGACATCTTTGAGGGAATGACTCGAACCAAGACCGATCGCGTGGGTTCGGGCGATATATGTGCCATTGTAGGCCTTGATGGCTTCGAGATAGGCGATACAATAGCCGACCCGATAGCACCTGAACCATTGGAGCGTATTGCTATTGATGAGCCTACCATGTCGATGACTTTTACTATCAACGATTCGCCTTTCTTTGGGAAGGATGGCAAGTATGTAACTTCGCGTCACATTGCCGACCGCTTGGCTCGCGAACTGGATAAGAACTTGGCTCTGCGTGTAGAGAAGGGTGTAAAGGAAGATGTGTGGAACGTTTATGGTCGCGGTGTGCTGCACCTTTCGGTACTGATCGAGACCATGCGTCGTGAGGGATATGAGTTGCAAGTGGGTCAACCACAAGTTATTATCAAGGAGATAGATGGTGTGAAGTGTGAGCCGGTGGAGTTGCTTACGGTCAATCTGCCCGAGGAGTATTCAAGTAAGATTATCGATATGGTAACACGTCGCAAGGGTGAAATGATATCGATGACTACACAGAATGACCGCATTCATCTTGAATTTTACATCCCCTCACGAGGTATCATAGGTCTTCGCAACAATGTGCTTACGGCTTCGGCCGGTGAAGCTATCATGGCACACCGTTTCCACGAATATCAGCCGTGGAAGGGCGATATAGATCGTCGCACCAATGGTTCACTCATAGCAATGGAAGCCGGTACAGCCTATGCTTATGCCATCGATAAGTTGCAAGATCGAGGTCGATTCTTCATTTTCCCCCAAGAGGAGGTATATGCCGGACAGGTAGTGGGTGAGAATGCCAAGGATAACGATATAGTGGTAAACGTAACCAAGTCGAAAAAACTGACCAATATGCGTGCCTCAGGCTCGGATGACAAGGTAAAACTCGTTCCTCCTGTTGTGTTCAGTCTTGAAGAGGCTCTCGAATATATCAAGGAAGACGAGTATGTAGAGGTAACACCTCATCACATACGTTTACGCAAAATCATCCTCGATGAGATAGAACGTAAGCGTGCCAATAAGGTGTAACATTATCATGTAAAGTTATTTTTACCAGGGTTGCTTTATCACAATAGGCAACCCTTTTTTTTATTTTTATTAAGGATATTATTGCACATTTCACGCCGATAGGCTATTTTTGTCTGTCTCAGTGTAGATATAACCAAAAGTACTATGAATAGAATAACGAAATTTTCAGTTGCAGCTATGCTGATGCTGCTACTTACATCAAGTGCTGCTTATGCACAAGAGTACACACCATCGCCCGAGAATGTGGCATCACGACAGGAGTTTAACGAGAGTCGTTTTGGTATCTTTATCCATTGGGGTATATACAGCCTTTTTGCCCAAGGTGAATGGTATTTGCAGAATTATCCCATTGATAAGTATGAGTATGCCAAGGCAGCCGATGCTTTTTATCCCCATCGTTTCGATGCCGCGGAATGGGTGTCGGCTATCAAGGCTTCGGGAGCAAAGTATATCTGTTTTACTTCGCGGCATCACGATGGCTTCTCGATGTGGGATAGTGATGAGTCGGACTATAATATTGTGGATGCTACGCCCTTTGGTCGTGACGTACTTAAAGAACTCGCCGATGAGTGTGAACGACAAGGTATAAGATTACATCTGTATTATTCGCATATCGATTGGGGTCGCGACGATTATCCTATGGGGCGTACTGGCAATAAAGTAATAGGTCGTGATCGGAGTAAAGAGAATTGGTCTCAATATTACGACTTTATGAACCGACAGCTTACGGAGTTGCTCACTCGCTATGGCAAGATAGGTGCTATATGGTTTGATGGTCATTGGGATCGAGATCAAGATACCATCCCATTCAATTGGCAACTTGATGAACAGTATGCATTGGTACATCGCTTGCAACCCTCCTGTCTGGTGGGTAACAATCACCACATTACACCTCATGCCGGAGAGGATATCCAGATATTTGAGCGTGATATTCCGGGTGAAAATAAAGCCGGACTGTCGGGACAAGATATAAGCCGATTGCCTCTTGAAACTTGTCAGACGATGAATGGTATGTGGGGCTATAAGTTGGTTGACCAGAATTATAAGAGTACTGAAACACTTATTCGCTACTTGGTGAGTACCGCCGGTAAAGGTGCCAATTTGTTGCTGAACGTCGGACCTCAACCCAATGGAGAGTTGCCGGCAGTTGCCGTTGAACGCCTCAAAGAGATGGGTGAATGGATGGCGATTAATGGCGAGACGGTGTATGGTACGGTGGCAGGTGATATTCCTGCACAAGACTGGGGGGTAGCCACTCGCAAGGGCAATCGCCTTTTCGTTCACATCTTTGACTTACAAAGTACCGAGTTGTTGTTGCCTCTCGACTGCAAGGTGGTAAAAGCCTTTACTTATGCCGATAAGCAGCCGGTCAAGTTGAAGAAAACCAAGGAGGGGGTTAGGCTGACCTTTGACGAGACTCCACAAGGTACTGACTACATTGTAGAGTTGATAACCAAATAGAACCCCTTATGAAGCGAATACTCGAAGTGTGTGTGGGCAGTGTGGCGAGTGCCAAGGCTGCACGCGAAGGTGGAGCTGCACGAGTGGAGTTGTGTTCGGCTCTTGAAGTGGGAGGGGTAACACCTTCGTTGGGTTTGATACATAAAGTGCGAGCCATAGAAGGGCTGAAACTTCATGTGCTGATACGTCCACGAGGAGGAGACTTTCTATATGATGAAGCCGAAGTGGCTTGTATGGAGCAAGATATTATAACAGCACGCAAGAGTGGTGCTGATGGTGTTGTGATAGGAGCTTTGACGCTCGAAGGTGATATAGATGTGTCGGTGTGCCGTCGTCTTGTTGAGGCTGCCGGAGGCATGAGTATTACGTTTCACCGAGCATTTGATATGTGTCGCAATCCCATGCAAGCTCTCGAAGATGTGATAAAGTTGGGCTGCCATCGCATTCTTACATCGGGTCAGACCGGTACTGCTTGTGAAGGTGTTGTGTTGCTGAGAGAGCTGGTTGAAGCTGCCGGTGACCGTATAATTATCATGCCCGGTTGTGGTGTTAATGCCGATAACGCAAGTTACATATTGGATGCCACAGGAGCCGAAGAGATACATGCATCGGCTCGACGAAGTGTCGAGAGTGGTATGTTATATCGACATCGTGGAGTGAGTATGGGTGGTAATGAAGATGACGAGTATGCCCGTAAAGAGACCCATAAAGAGGAAGTACAACGCATCGTTGCTGCCATAAATCGAAGATGAATAGAGAGAACGGCCGATAGTAAATAATAGAACCGACTCATCAACAGTATGTTGGCGAGTCGGTTCTGTTCTTTCTAGAATTTAGGTAATGTGGCAAAAAATACCTTTGATGAAATACATTTCATCAAAGGTGTTATAAATATCTGTAATATAGTAAATTACATGTGGTTTTACCAACTACTTTTTACCACATTACCAAAAATACCTTTGATGAAACACGTATCATCAAAGGTATTATAATTATCTGTATTAGAGTATTTTATATAGAGTTTTGCCAACGGCTTTTGTCCATTATACCAGAATTTATTATTCTTGCGATAATTGGTTGATAACCTTGGCGAGTTGTTCGCCCAAGCCTATCGAGTAGCCTTGTGATAGGAAAACGATGCGGTTGAATGTATCGGCTACGATAATGATAGGTAAGTTATGATTGGATAGTTTCATGCCTGATACCAGTTCTTGTGTAATGGTGTTATTGATGTCAGTACCCATTACAACGGTGGAGGGTAGGTTGCTAAAATCGTCGGCTTTGAAACGTGTTGCGGCATCAGTATCTTCAAAGAGAAGTATCATCTTCTGCCCCCATTGTTCAAAAGTATCTTTATATGGCATTACATCGCGTAAGAAGTGGTTGGATGGTTCGCTATTAGGGTCGATAAGAGCCAGTATGTAATAGCCTCTGCCGGTTGTCGATAAGAGACTTCCGGTGTGTTGGGTTGTAAGGTTATAAAATAGATTTTCGCTATTGAAGTCGCCAATCACTTGCAGTCGGTCTTGACTCTGTCGCATTGTGAGAGTGGTATAGGTGTTGCTTCCGGCCGGTACTTGTAGGAAATTGAGTGTTGCCATAACGCTGCCATCGGCCATGCGTGTGCCGGTCATGAGCATGTAATCGCCGGCATCAACCGTCAGACCGTTGCGTAACAGGTCGTTCCAAGTAGCATCTTCGGGGTAGTTTTGCACTACTGTTCGCCCTTCCACAATACGCGAAATGGCAAAGTGAGAGTAGTAACGAGGGTTGTCAATAAATTGATCGGGGGTATATGAGGCGATGAGTTTTCCGTTTGCGGAAGTTGTTGTGCATGAGGTTGTTTCAAAGTTTACATCACGCCACTGATATTCATTGACAAGGTATTGAGTCTTGCCGGTTACGCCATCTATACGAGCCGGTATGCCCATACTGCGTGCGGCAGCTACAAAGAATATGTCGCGAGAATGAGCATCTGTTGTACGCAAAGTCCACACACCGCGAGGCGACATGCAGAAGTTGCGTGGATTCCATTGGTTATCCACTGTAATGTTGTTGCGACACCACTCGACCCATTTTTCGGGATTGTTGCGGTAGTAGGCAGCTTCGTCAGTCGATATAACCGATGCGAAGAATGAACGATAGGGGGTGAGTTTTTCGTTGCTTACTCGGGGGTTGAGTACATATTGATAATAATAAGTCTGTTCGTTATCAGATGAGGTCCATGCAGTGCAATGGTCTTTGAGAACTTCCATTGTTACATCACGATGGTCTTTTTCCGACATTTCGAATAGTACTTTTAATATTCTATTGCGTTTGTCGGCGGGGCATTCCGTTAGAAATTGGGTGATAATGGCATGATTGCCTCGTGATTGTTTGATAAGTGTTGCAGTCAGTTGCTTGTCGGTACCCAGCGATTGAGCCAGAGCGATAGCCTCCTCTTCGGTGGGAAATGTGGCAATATAGGCATTGCGAATAGAGTCTTCTTGTGCAAAACGCCTCTTGTTCAGTTCGATCTGCTCGGTTGTCAGTTGAGGTGTTATGTTGCGTTCGGCCGGGGGTACAATGTCCATTGTCAACGTGGCTTGATAGCCCGAACTCTTGTCAAGAACTATCTTTATATTATTGTCTTTTCCGGCTGTAACCTTGGTAAAACCAAACATGCCGTCCTTCGAAGCCCATACCACCATATCGCCACAACCTGTCGTTAATGAGGCTTGTCCATTTTTATTGCACACTTTGGTTGCCGCTGTGTACAACTCGGCGTAGTTATAGATTTTAAATTCTACGATTGCTTCTACCGGTTGATTGCAGGTATCTACAACCTGTACCGTAGTAGTTGCAGTGGGTGCATAATTGGGAGTTACATTTATTTCGGTATAACATGCATTGCGACCTACCACCTCTTCTTCGCCATTGTAATTGCCGAATACATTGGTGTGCATGAGCATACCGCGAGAGGCAGGGGCATTGAACCATCCCAGGTTGAGTACCGGCTCTGGTTCGCAAGCACCAAGGAAGTACCATTTTCCATCGACCCAAACCTCGACCCAAGCATGGTTGTTGTCGGTGTGTGCCCAGCGGGGTGTGTATACTTGTCGGGCAGGAATGCCCATTGTTCTCAATGCCGAGACGGTGAAGGTAGATTCTTCACCACACCTGCCATGAGCAGTGCGTATGGTGGCGAGAGGCGAGCTGGTACGTTCGTCGGATGGAGTATAAGTAACTTTTTCATGGCACCAGTGATTTATTTCAAGTGCGGCATCGTACATCGATAGCCCCTCGACTCGTTTTTTTAATTCGTCATAGAATACGCTACGACACTCATCTAAGTTTTCGTTATTGACACGAAGAGGCAAAACGAAGTGCAGGAACTCTCTTTCGGGTACACTTTTTCCCCAAGGCATCTCGGCACGAGCTCGCAATGCATAGTCGACATTCATCAAGTGAAATTCGCCCGAATAGTCGCTAATATCGGGTAAAGGCATGTAGGCGTATAGAAATTGCAATGCTTGTCGCTGTTGGGTCGATAATTCTGTATCGAAAATGTCGAGATAACCACTCTCTTGCAATGTGTGGCTACGAGTCTCGTAGTCGTGCGTAAATATATCACTGTTCTCAAAGCCCTTCTTGGGGGTGCATCCTATTAATAAGAGTAATATCATGCCTGATATTATCAATCGGTAGGTGTGTGTATTCATAAAATATGATATATGTTGTGTTGAAAATGCACTCAAAGATACAACAAAAAAATGAAAAAAACTATTATTTTTATTGCACAATGGTTAGGATGTTGCTTTTGTGTTTGAAAGTGTATAAAACCTATAATGTGTTGAGAAAAATATATATCTTTGCAGAAATCTCTTGAAAATGTTATCAGGATGAAAAGAGCTGTCGAAATATTATTCTATACAACTCTTTTACTCTTGCCGCTGATGGTGAGAGCCAACTCCGATATATCGTATCTGGCTTCTATGCCGCATGATACATTGTATCATCGTGGTCAAATGTATCAAGCTACTTACCCCGATAGTGCTATCATATATTATAGTATCTTGTATAACAGGTATAGTGAGTCAATGTCGGTAGCACACAAGCAGTCGTGTGCTGAGGCTATGCTCAATACCGGTATATTGTATTACAGAAAGAATAATTATTCCGAGGCAATGAATATATGGCTCAAAGGTCTTAGAATAAGCCAGAGTAATAACTTTAAACATGTACTATCTCAGATATATACCTATATAGGCAACATATATAGTGTGCATAATGATTACGAGCAGAGTGTTGCATTCTACAAGAAATCGCTCGAAGTGACACAACAATGTAATGATATTGAGCAGCAGAACCATGTATTAAATAATCTGATATTCTCTTTATGCTATTGTGATAAAGTAGATGAGGCACATATTTATTATGAAAAATTACGTCAGAATGCTTCTGATACATGTAGTAGGTATCAATATGACTTGCTTATGAGCAAGGCTGTACTATTGTCGGTCGAAATGCAACCCCATGCCGCAATTGAATATTATCGGAAGGCTGTGCAAGTAGCTCTCAGCGATAGCTTGGGAACACAATGTGTGGGTGCTGCGTATAATGGCATGGCCAAAATATATGCACATGAAAATAAGTTGGACTCGGCATTAAAGATATTTCATCTAAATGAAGAATTGGCACGTAGAACGGGTACCATCGACTTGTTGGCCGTATCGTTAGGAAATTTGGCTGGTATGTATGAGCGTACTAACGATGTGGAAAATTATAACTTTTATAAGAAACTGCATGTAGAGTTGAATGATTCAATATTCAATCAACGTAAATTCAACAGTCTGAAAAATGCTCAGTTCTTGTATGAATTAAATTGTAGTGATGAAATCATAACGCAACTGACCGAGCAGAAGTATGAGCATGAGCAGAAGATATATAGGCAACGATTGCTCATTGTCAGTATATTGTTAGGAATGTTGTTGGGTGGTATATTGCTTGTCTATATCTGGATTCAGAAGCGTCATCTTACAACGGCTTACAATGAGTTGTATAATCGCAATCAAGAAGCTATCAGACGAGAGGAAAATTACAAGAATCACATGCTGTTGATGCGAGAAATGTATGAGTCGGGTAGTAACGAATCGGATATACACTCACCGGAGGTAGAGGATGATGAAATAAAGAATGCTAATATAGGTATTGCTATCTCTAATGAGTTGCGAGTACAGATACTGCATGGTATTATCAAGGTTATGGAGAAAGAAGAGGAAATATGTAACAATGAGTTTAATATTACTCGTCTGGCCACGTTGATAGGCAGTAATACACGCTATGTATCACAGGTAATTAATGATGAGTATGGTATGAATTTCCGTTCTTTGCTCAATGAGTGTAGGGTAAAAGTTGCCATGAAGCGAATTTCGGATATAGAAAATTATGGGCTATATACTATCAAGGCTATCAGTGAGAGTGTGGGGTATAAGTCGCAAGCCAATTTTATACGCGTCTTTACACAATATACAGGCATAAAACCCTCGATGTATCAGAAAATATCACGCGAACGTAAGTAAAATATCATTTTTGTTTAGTTCAATTCGTTACTATTTCTTGAAATAGTAATAAACAGTTTATTGAAAAGTTGTAACAATTTCTTATAATCCATACATTTGTCACCAACGTAAAAGGATAATGGAGAGATAATATACATATTAATTAAAACTAAAAAACTTCTATTATGGAAAGAAAAAGACACATGCTTATGGGACTTGGAATGATAATCGGTTCGGTTATCACAACAGTGGCACAAACACCCGCAGTGCCAACTCAGCTTCAAGCCGACGTAGAGGGTTGCAAAGTCTCTTTACATTGGCAACGAGGTGGAGAAGTAGCAGTATTGGAAAATGAGGGTTTTGAAGGGGAGGCTTTTCCTTCGCCCGGATGGGAGATGAAATCCTATAATACAACCGACTATCGTTGCTCATGGTTTCATTATCCCAGCGACGATTTTAAAGAATTGGGTAACTGGGAATACTATATCAATAATGGCGAAGGCAGTGCAATGGTATATATGGACATGGGTTACCATGAAAACGTATCTTATAATCAAGATGAATGGCTTATATCGCCTGTTTATGACAATGCGGTGTATCTCGACTTCTGGTATTACATTAATCCGATGCTCCTTGAATATGCACAATTTTCCGATTTTGTGGATAAGTATTGTGTAGAGTTGAGTCATGATGGAGGCGAAACATGGGAAGTAATATGGGATGCTCGTGATTATCACAGTGGGCTGGACGAATGGCAACAGGTGTCGTTGTACTTGGGTGAACCTACTCCCAATACTCGTATTGCATTCCATGCTCAGAGTGACATGGTGAATGACTACTCGACGCTCTATTTTTCATGGACTATTGATGATGTGACTATCTCGTCGGAGGGTGCATCGAATGTATCATCTCTCAGTGGTGCAAAATGCCGAAATAAATCTATTAATGAAGCTATGCAGTCTTATAGAGTCTTTGAGAGTAATTATACCGATGGTGGTCGTCGCAACATTGTTCAAGAGGAGCTTGGTGTTACTTCATATTATCAAATCTTGCTTAATGGCGAGATCATTGCCGATAAGGTGTGTTCGCTTCAATATGTTGATGTATCAGAGAAGGCACCGGGTACTTATAGTTATGAAGTGAAGTATGTGACCAAGCAAGGTACTTCGGAATCGGCTGCGATAGAAGTGATTGTGGAGGAAAGTACGTTTAATGTTCCTACCAACGTTCAGGTAACCAGTACTTTCTATGAGGATAAAGACTGGGGCGAGGTTATAATATCGTGGGAAGCTCCGGAGGGTAATCGTAAGCCTACGAGTTATTCGGTATATATTAATGGAATATTATCGGGTGTAGAACTTCCTGTGGGCGAGATGGGTAATACATGGGTTACCAAGGGAGTCTATACTTACGAAGTGGCAGCTGTGTATGAATATCCCTCGGGCGAGTCGGAACGAGTTGGTGACCAAGCAGCCATAGACACTCGTTTCACCCCTCGCAACTTGGAGGCATCGATTAACGATGAAGGAGAGGTTAGCCTTTCGTGGGAAGCTGCTAAGACCTCGGATGTAGCTGTTCAAGCCTATAAAGTATATCGTGGTAATACCGAGATCGCATCTATCGAACCGGATCAGCCATTATCGTATGTCGATACTAATATATTGAGTGGTTGTTACACTTATTCGGTCAAAGCTCAATATAGTGATGGTGAACTTTCATTGCCTGTACAGAAAACAATCTTCGGCGAAGAATATTTCTTCGAATCACTTCCTTATAGTCAGACGTTTGATGGTGATCTTACACCCGACAATTGGCAAGCCGAGATGCTGAATACAATTGATGCCATGTACACTTGGCGTTTCGATAATTGGTTTGAAATAGCGACTCTGTGCGATAAGGTTGAAGGTGGTTTTGCATCCATTACAAGTGAGGCGAATGAGTTTTATAATATCATCAGTTCTCTTGCAACCCCTATCTTCGACTGTTCCAATGTGCCGACCGGAGAAAATGTTATAATTTCATGCACAATGGATTTTAGTTCGCTATGGGAAATGGCATACTTCTGCATGGAAGTGTCGAATGATGGTGGAGAGTCGTGGGAGTGGCTTGCCGATATATATCCTTCGGATATTGAGGATTATCAATATGAAATAGATGTGACATCGGCAACTGTTAGTGGCTCTCCTATGTTCCGATTTGTATATGATGGTTGTGGTGACGGTTATGTGATTATTGATAATTTCAGAATCTATGTTACCGATAATATGGGTGTAGAAGCTACTCGCAATGAGTGTGCAATGATTTCATTAAACAGTGGTAATGATGAGTTGAGTATTGCTGCTGTGGAGCCGATTGAAAATGTTTATATATACAATACAAGTGGTATGTTGGTAATGAGTCAGGACGGAAATAGAACTAACCGTCAGGTTGTCTCTTTAAGAGATTTACAACAAGGACTTTATATCGCCAAGGTGAGATGTGCATCTCATATCGTTGAAGAAAAGATCATCGTTCGATAACGAATCGTTTTATACTACAAAGGACTGCACCCATGAGATATTATTTACTCATTGGGTGCAGTCTCATTTTTTAGCAACTACCTAATAATGTTGCCACATGCTTATGTAGCTGTTGTCTTGGCAGAAACAAGTCAGTCCATTAAAGGTGGTTATGTATTTTATAAAGCAAAAGCTTTGCGAATGGTATCGACGTAGTCGAGTTTCTCCCATGTGAAGAGTTCGACTTCTCGAACGATAGGCTCGGGCATATATCGAGAAGCGAAGGTCTTGGTCACTGTACGAGGAGTGCGTCCCATGTGTCCGTATGATGCAGTCTCTTCGTAAATGGGGTTACGCAGTTTGAGGCGTTGTTCGATGGCACGCGGACGCATATCAAAGAGCTTGTCAACAATTGAAGCAATCTCGGCATCGCTCATGTCTACATGTGCAGTGCCATAAGTATTGACATATATACTTACCGGACGAGCCACGCCTATTGCATATGATACTTGCACAAGTAGCTCATCGGCTACGCCTGCGGCTACGAGATTTTTTGCTATGTGGCGGGCAGCATAAGCAGCAGAACGGTCTACTTTCGATGGGTCTTTGCCCGAGAATGCACCACCGCCATGAGCTCCCTTGCCACCATAGGTGTCGACAATGATTTTGCGACCGGTCAGTCCGGTGTCGCCATGAGGACCTCCTATCACAAACTTTCCGGTGGGATTGACATGAAGAATCAGTTGATCGTCGAAAAGGGCCTGAACGCGTTCGGGAAGTTGGGCTATCACACGAGGTAATAGTACATCCATGACGTCTTGTCGGATGGTCGATAACATGGCTTCATCGGCCTTGGCTTGTGCTTCGGGGGTGTTATCCTCGGCGACGATAAACTCGTCGTGTTGTGTTGAGATGACAATGGTGTGAATACGCACAGGCTTGTTGTGTTCATCGTATTCGATGGTTACTTGCGACTTAGAGTCGGGGCGAAGGTATGATGTAATGCGACCTTTACGCATATAGGTCATCATCTCTCCTTCGCGACGTATCTTGGCAAGTTCCAGCAGTAGTATGTGCGAAAGTTCGAGTGAAAGGGGCATGTAGTTGTCGGTCTCGTTGCAAGCGTATCCAAACATCATACCTTGGTCACCGGCTCCTTGTTCCATGGGATCGTGGCGTTCTACACCGCGGTTAATGTCGGCACTTTGTTCATGAATGGCCGAGAAGATACCGCAAGAGTCTCCGTCAAACTTGTATGCACTCTTGTTGTATCCTATACGATTGATTACGCGACGGGCTGTGTCCATGAGGTCGACATATGCGGTCGACTTGACTTCTCCTGCCAGTACCACTTGACCGGTAGTTACTAACGTTTCGCAGGCTACTTTTGAGTTGGCATCTTGTGCCAAGAACTCATCCAGTATAGCATCCGACAGTTGGTCGGCTACTTTGTCGGGGTGTCCTTCTGACACCGATTCGGAGGTGAATAGATAGTTCATGTGGTTGTAAGTTATCTGTTTGCTGTTATAAGTGGAGTGTTGGTTAGATATAATGACCAACATAATAATGGGGAGGGAATTGCACACTTGATAACTCACAACGACAACACTCAGAAGTGAGATGTGTCGATATAGACATTTTTAGCAATTTTTTTGTGTGGTTGCAAGCAGCCAAATCCTTCCACAATCATTACGGTCGCAAAGGTACGAAATATTCTTGATACTATTTATAGGGAACTTCTATAAAATCGGCACATTAATGATTCATTAATTATTGAAAACATTCTTTTTATCGGTTTTATGTCTTTCCCTTGGTCTCTTTCAGCCTTGACCTCAATTGCTTTTTAGTCATATTCTGAAATCCATTCAATGATAATATATATATCAGTTATAACAAAGTAATAGAGTGAAGTTGGGCTAAAAAATAGTTATCAGGACATTATGCTGCTTATAAGTGTGTGCTTGTATTATAGCTTTATACCTACACCTATCATGGCTTGTATGCGAGGGGCGGGCAGACCGTAGTAATAGTCGTATCGTCTATTGAGCAAATTATTGCCATGAGCCTTGATGGAAAGCCAGTGCAGTGGACTGTATATAACCGATGCTTGTAGGTTGTAAATGTCGGATAACGAGCCGTAGACACCGAAGTTGCGGTCGAGTTGCATGTTATAGCCCAGCTCGACATCGAACTGATTGTGTGGATGTATGGTGACGTGTGCATTACCTTCCCATCGGGGACGGTTATAAGTAATGGCTGTCCCGTCATGTTTCCACAAGCGGTAAGCTGCATCCAGGGTGAGGGTTACATAGCTACTAATATTGGCATCGATGCGGGCTCCTGTTTTGAAGCAGTTGGCATCGATGGTTTGCCATGATATAGCACGCGATGAGTGTCCGATGGATTGAAAAAGAGCATCGGCAACAATTTCATAGCCTCCATGTAGCGATAGTGAAAGTTCGGGGATGAAATGTAATTTTACTCCGAGATGGCTATCGAGAGGCGTGTAGCTCGATGGTATGCGTTGTGAAGGGTCGAAATATATGCAGTATTGTGATATGTCGTTCCATGTGTGTAGTTGCTTACCACCGTCGATAGAGGCAAAGACGAAGTAGTTCTCGACAAATTCCCAGTTGAAGTGGATGTCGGGGGCAAAGCGGAATATTGTACCATCTCCTGCCGAAATGTCTACCTTAATACCGCCTCGGAAGTGCATCCGATTGGCTCGCCAGTCGGCGTGAGGATTGATTCGAGCCATGAAGACATACTCGGTGCGAGTGTTCAAGTCGTTATCGGCGGCAATGAGGTCATCGATGTCGCTGCCGGCCGGAATGAGTCCGTTGTAGAGGAGGTAGTCCAACTCGGCATCACCGCCAACACTCCAATAGTCGTCGAGCATGAAGCTGTAAGCACCATCTATGTAGGCATGATGTTCGCCCGATGCATCGGGAAGATAGGTGCCGTTATTGTTGCGGTATAGGCTGTATCCACCTGTGATGTGCCATTGTTCGTAATCATATTGATAGGCTTCGCTGTTGTCGACTTTGATTTCGGCCATGAAGTTGTGAACTTTCTGGAACGGATGTGAGGGAAGCGTGGCGATGGGGTCTCCCGATACGCCATAATAGTTGAAGTCGAGGTAACGATAAGCACCATTGAGAGCAACAGTGATATTGTTGTCGAAAATGTGGGCATAATGCAATCCGGCACGAGCGTCGTAGAAGTTTTGTCGTGTTTTTTCTTCGGGTATAGTTGTTGCGTGAGAATTGACAGGAATATCCCAGTTGAGTGATGTAAATTGCAACCCTATATTGAGTTGGTCTTTCTTGGTGTCGACAAAACGGTAGCCGGCATTGGCCGACATTGCCAAGTAGGTACCTATATTGAGGTCGAAGTATCCGCGATGTCTCTTGGCAATGTTTTCGTACATCGGAGAGTAGGGGATGTTGACGTTAGTTGCAATGGTGGAGACTTGTGTTGCAGCAGCGTCGAAACAGTAGTTGACAGCTCGGCGTTCAAAGTCGGGTGTCCCTATTGGGGGCAGTGAATTGATTTTCTCTGCATCGCGGACAATGGGGGTAAAATCTTTGGTAATGGTAACTTCTCGCTGTATGGAGTCATTGGCAAATACCATGCAGCATGTAGTAAATAGTAAAGTGGTGATGGCAATAATGCGTTTCATGGTAAAAGTAGATTAAGAGTTAGCTTGAATAAGTTGAAGTTTTTCGTCAATAATTGATGAAATATCATCGTTCTCACCGGGATAACTATCCTGCAACTGCAAAAGATATTGTTCGGCAATAAAATTCTGACCATTAACAAGGTTGATATCGGCCAGTAGAATGAATGTACGTGCCAGCCAATAGGCGTGGGGTGAACCATTTTTGACAAAATCGTTAGCGGCACTCTCGGCTTGTTGGATGTTGCCTTGGTCGAAAAGATATTGAGCTGTACGGTAAGCACCTTCGGCACCATACTCATTGCGAACATCCTTGGCAAGGAGGGTATAGTCGTTGTGTGCAGCAGCCGAGTCGCCGGTAGCGGTGTATGCCGAGGCTCGGCAGTAGAGTGCTTCTTGTTGCAATTCGGGCGAGAGATTTTCGTTGGCGAGTAAGCGATTGGCTATATCGATAGATTCGCTGTGGTTGCTTAGTATGGCACTGCATCGCATTGCTCCCAATCGGGCGACTTGCCGGGTATCGGGGGTGGAGGCGATTGTTTCAAGACGTAGAAAAGATTTATAGGCTTGCTCAAACTGTCTCAGGTTGTATTGCAAGTCGCAGCATCGTATGAGGGCATCCTCGGCAAATTCGCTATCGGGGTTGGCTTGTAGCGAAGTGAGGTAGTAGGTAAGAGCTTTGTTCTCATCTTGTTCAGCATCGGCTACATTGCCCATATAGAATGCTGCATTGGCCACATACATTCCTTGTGGGTATTGTGATAGGTATTGTTCGAGAGCTTGGGTCTCGGCATGGGTCATATACTTGTGCTCGGCTGCGAGGTAGGAGAGTGAGTCGAGTTCGTTGGTCTGGTATTTATAACCTTGTTGTTGCATGAATGCACTTAATTCATTTATTTTGTTCAGCTCGATATAAATCGATTTGAGATCGTCGGCAGCAATGCGAGCTTCACTACTCGATGGGTGTTGTTGTATGAGTGTTTTATAGGCATCGATGGAGTTGTCTATGTCGTTGCGATTGTAGTATAAGGCACCCAGTTGCAACATGGCCTTGCGGGCTGATACACTGTGCGGATGCCTATCCATGAGTTGACGATAAGTGTTAATGGCTTCTTTGGCCTTGTTCATGGTCAGGTAGGTTTGTCCCAGTTCGTTGAAAGCCTCTTCATTATACTCGGACTGAGGGTAATCCTTAATGAGTTTGTTCAATAACTTGGCTTTATCTTTGTTTTTCTTATTTACTCCGGCAATGATGGCCTGTTGGAGGATGGCATAATCGCTGCCCGATACCTTGTACTCAGCTGCTTTTTTATAGTATTTGAGAGCAGTTGAGTATTGTCGACTGACAAAATAGCAGTCTCCGATGCGGTTGTGTGCATCGGTCAGCAGTGGTGTGGAGTTGCTTTGGAGTTTGATAAACCGGTCGAAGATTGTCAGAGCCTTGTCGTATTCGCGTAGTTCGAAGAGGCAATATGCTTTGCTGTAATGAGCCAGAGCCATAGTCAAGTCGTCGGTGGTGATGGCTTCGCTGATAAATCGGTCGTAGCATTTGACAGCTTCGTTGTAAGCATCTTTGCGGTAACAACATTCCCCCAGCCAATAAATGGCACGGGTTCGATATTCGGGTGCGTAATAGCCTGCTTCAATAGCTTCGGTAAACCATTTGCCGGCCTCACTGATGTGATTGTTGGCAAATGCTTCGGTACCAAGTAGATATAACAGCTGTTGACGTTGTTTGAGGATGCTGCGAGAGGGGTTTTTGATACGTTCGATATATCGGAGAGCATTTTCATAGTTGCGAGAAGTGATGTGCAAATCGGAGAGCCGGGTGTTGATGTCGTCAACGTATTGCGAATGTGGGTATTCATCGAGAAAAGCCTCGAAGATGGATATAGTGTGGTCAAAGAACGAATATTCGTTTTCGTAGGCACATAAGGCATAATTGTACATGGCAATTTCGCGGATGGTAGCATCACAGTCGCTGGCCGCAGCTTGTTCGAGAGCAACAAGGGCTTTGGCTTTGTCATTTAGCTGAGTGTGTGATAATCCGATGTGCAACAGTGCATTTTGAGCCATGTCATCGTTAGCTTCGGTAATGGGAGTCAGCAATTTAATAGCCTTGTCGTATTGACCTTCGCGATAGGCAATAATACCTGCCATGTAGCGTGTGTTGCGTAGAGGCTCAGGGGTTGTAGAGAGGTAGAAGGAGAGATGTTCCTCGGCTTTGGCATCATTGCCCAGTTGGTAGTGACTTTCGCCGGCAATACGATGCAATTCGGCATTGTGAACGGGGTTGATGCATTCGTTGAGCAATTTTTCAGAAAGAGCAATGGCTGAAGCGTACTTTTTTTCAATGAAATCGATGTTGGTTAAGATGTATTGAGCCTCGTAGCCATATTCCGAGTTGGATGGTACTAACGAAAGGCATCGTCGAGTATTCTTGTAGTCTTTATTTTCGTAATAGATGTATCCTTCGTAGTAGCGAGCTTCGTTTCGATATTGGTTGGAATTTTGAGCCAATGTGTGGAAGAGTGTCTGAGCAGCTTGTGTATTGCCTGTCTGTACATAGCAGAAAGCTACGCGATAAGTATAGTTGTCTTGTCGACTCTTGTTGATGTTGTCGATGTCGAGTTTCAGGTAGTTTTCAAGAGCTTCACTATACTTTCCCACTCGATAATAATAATCGCCCAATGCCAAGTATATCTCGTTGCGATGAAGAGAATATGGGTACATATATAGATACTCGTTCAGAAGGTAGGGGGTACGGTCAATATCGCGTTGAGCTTGCGACATGACAATCATAAAGGCCGCCTCTTCATGATAAAAAGCAGCATCGTCGCGACGCATTAGCGATTGCATGATGTCGAGACATCCCGCGTAATTACCTTCGATGTACATAGTCTTACCTCTATTGTAATCGGATGCAGCATCGGTGGTGTGTAGAGCCTGGGCTTGTGAGCAAAGGCTGCATGTGATGATGGCGAGTATCAAATAAACCCTATTCATATTTGATTTGGTGATTGGATGATTGGTTATTGTTGGCGGTTGGTGTCAACCCATTTGTATAGTTTGTCGGACGGTCTTATTTTGCTGTCAAGACGGATAGAGAAGTGTTGTCCTTTGACAGCTTTGTCGACGGGTTTGAGAGCAACACGTATTTCTTCGACTGTTACAAAAATGGCACCTGTTGTAGGACCTGTGATAAGTATCTCGTCACCCACAGCAAGTTCGCCACTCTCCAAGAGAAATTCGGCCACACCAATGTTGGAGAAGTATTTAATACCCTTGCCGATGTATTCTTTGCGTTTGGTAGCCGATGAACCGTAATTCTTTGACCATTCGCCCAGTCGTTGTCCCAGATAGTAACCATCCCAGAAACCCCGATTGAAAACGGTGGCGAGTCGAGAGTTCCATTGTTCGATGCGTTCATCGGTAAATGTGCCGTCAAGGCATGCTTCAATGGCTTCGTTGTAGCAGGATACAACTTGGCTGACATATTCCGGTCCGCGGGCTCGACCTTCAATCTTGAATACTCTCACTCCCGAGTCGACAAGGCGGTTGAGGAAGTGTATGGTTTTAAGGTCTTTGGGTGACATGATGTATTGGTTCTCGATGTTTAGTTCTTCACCGGTCTCGCGGTCGGTAACATCGTAAGAACGGCGACATATCTGCATACATCCACCACGGTTGGCCGAGTGGTTCATCTGATGCAGACTCAGATAGCATTTGCCCGATACTGCCATGCACAATGCTCCATGACAGAACATTTCGATGCGTATAGGTTTGCCGGCAGGGCCTGTAATGTTCTCTTCTTGTATGGTTCGGTATATGTGTGCTACTTGTTCCATGTTCAGTTCACGAGCCAATACAACGACATCGGCAAATTGTGCATAGAAACGCAGAGCTTCGACGTTCGAGATGTTGAGTTGTGTCGATAAGTGTACTTCAACCCCCACGCTGCGGGCATAGGTCATGGCTGCTACATCGCTGGCTATGATGGCTGAAATGCCGGCTTGATGGGCTGCGTCGATAATCTTACGCATCAATTCCATGTCATTGTCGTAGATGATGGTGTTGACTGTCAAATAACTCTTCAATCCGTTTTCTTCACATATTCGGGCTATATTATGCAGGTCGTCAATGGTGAAATTGACCGATGAACGGGCTCGCATATTTAACCCTTCGATACCGAAATATATCGAATTGGCTCCACTCTGAATAGCTGCTTGCAGTGACTCATAGCAACCTACCGGTGCCATTATTTCAAATTCTTCTCTTCTCATATGTAGTGTTGTCTTGTGGGGTGATTAGTTGCGTTTGCCGAAGAAACGCAATAAATATATGAATATATTAATGAAATCAAGATATAGCGACAATGCTCCTATAACTGCCAGACGAGTCACTTGTGAGGGGTCGGCATAGTATGCTGCCTGTTTAATCTTCTGTGTGTCCCATGCTGTGAGACCCATAAAGATAGCAACACCCAAGAAGCTGATAATCCATTGCATTGTGTCGCTTCCGATAAAAATATTGACAAGCGAGGCAATGATAATACCCAGTAATCCCATGATGCAGTAGGTACCAAAGGTGTTGAGGTTGCTCTTGGTAACAAATCCATATATCGACATAGCGAGATAGACTCCGGCTGCTATAAAGAATGTGTAAGCAATGGAGCCTAACGTGTAGATAAAGAAGATACATGATAATGTAATACCATTGAGAATCGCATATAAGAGTAGCATGAGATTGGCCATGGTGTTGCTCAGACGATCGATGGCTGCCGATAGAGCGACAACCAGAGCTACCTCGGCGATAAAGATACTGACGAGTAAGATCCTATTGTCGAAGATGGTGGTAAAAATAGCAGGGTTGGATGCTGTAAACAGGGCTGTAAAGGCGGTGACAAGCAGTGCTATAAACATGCGTACATATACTTGCCGCATGACCATCGAAAGGATGTCGGTGTTGCTATGGGTCAGGGTTGGATTTCTCATAAAGATTCTTCAAAATATTTATAGCTGCAAAGATAATATAAATCGCAATGAATTGTGTGATTTATGAATCTGTTTTGAATTTTATTAAACAAGTTAATTCGCTATTGCTAAGAATAGTTTCGGCTTCATTGAGCCTCTTTTCGGCAGATATTCATTTCGGGAATTTGAAAATAGCTTGCTATTCCCGGCATCTCCCCAATGAATATCTGCTCAAAAATAGTCCTCCAATAATCTCGAAATAAAATTAAAACAGATTCTTAGTATTTGAAACTACTTCCGCCCAGAAATTCACGCAAAAGGGAGGTGGGTGGTATCTCTTTCATGGGTAATGAACGGAAATAGTGGAGGAATTTCAGTAGTCGAGCAGCTTCGGCATACTCGGGACAGTTGCGGGGAACGGAGCGTAACACCGGAATAGCATAGTCGCGAATAACGGCAAGCTCGAAGAGCAGCGATGAGTTGAACATGGCATCGGCATTCTCTTGGTAAGGGAATATCCAGCGGTCTTCTCCGCGACGTACACTTTCCCATCGGGCTATGGTATCTTTGGGCGATACTCCTCGGGTCTTGGCATCGCGAACGATGCGTCGCAGCAGACGATTGTCGGTAGTGGGGATGCAATTGTGATCGTCGATGGAGAGTGATGTGAGAGCCGATGCGTAGATGCGGAATTTCTGTTCCTCGGGTACCGATGTTGTCAGCTCGGGGTTGAGTGCATGTATGCCTTCGAGTATAAGAACGGTGTGTGGTGTCAGTTGCATGGTTTTACCGGTCTCTACGCGGCTTCCGCTTTTGAAGTCGTAGGTGGGGAGTGCTACGGTATCGCCATCGATGAGTCGTTTCAAGTCGCTGTTGAATCGTTGTAAGTCGAGAGCGTATAGCGATTCGTAGTCATACTCGCCATTTTCGTCAAGTGGTGTATTGACACGATTGACAAAGTAATCGTCAAGTGAGATGGCTGCCGGAATGAGACGGTTGGTCATCAACTGTATGGAGAGTCGTTTGGAGAATGTCGTTTTGCCCGAAGAGGAAGGTCCCGATATGAGAACGATGCGAGACTTTCCTTCTTGGAACCGATGGGCTATCTCTTCGGCGATGGAGGCGATCTGTTTTTCATGAAGAGCCTCGGCTACTTGAACGAGGGTGGAAGCTCTGTCTTCGTCGATGGCACGATTGAGTTTTCCCACACCATTGAGTCCGATGATTTGGTTGAATGTGTTGTATTCATCGAATGCTTTCAGCATCTTGATTTGCTCGATGGGTTGAGCAACTTTGTGAGGCTGGGCTTTATCGGGCGGAAGTAGCAGAATACCGTTGGCATACGGACGAATGTCGAAGACTTGTATGTAGCCGGTCGATGGGGCAAGCCAGCTGTAATAGATGTCGGCCAGATCGTCCAAGAGATAGTATGTGGTGTAAAGGTCGCCCGAGGAGCGTAGTAAATCGACCTTTTCGGGGAGGTTCTGTTTTTCAAAAATCTTGATAACATCCTCGGTGTGAGCGATGTGCTGCTCAAAGGGTATATCGCGTTCGACTATCTCTTGCATGCGTTGGCGTATGTTGTCAATCATCTCAATCGATGGAACGGTTTTGCCATCGTTTAGCAGACAATATTTGCCATTGGAGATGGAATGCTCGATGCGAAGGTCTACATCGGGGTATAGTTCGTGAATGGCTTTGTAGAGGATAAAGCACAACGAACGTTCATAGACACGTCGGCCGGAGGGGTCGCATATGTTGACAAATTCTATATCACAGGCGTTGTACACGCGAAAATCGAGACTTTCCGATTTATTGTTGACTCTTGCTGTGAGGTGACGGTATTCGTTCTTTATATCGAGCCGCTTGATGATGGAGATGAGTTTTTCACCACCATCTACATTAAGGTAAGAGTGGGTGTTATGGCAGTACACCTTGATAGTTTTCTCCATAATGGGTGGGTTTAAAATGTTAAAATCTGAAACAAATGCAAAATCGTTATTACAATCTTGTTACAAATATTTTTATTTGTTTATTTTTGCAAACAAATTCGGCAACTTGGTTTTACGTTGCTAAAATAAGATTAATTGTCGAAAGAACCCAATAATTAATGTAAATTAAACCTAATGGATTACTCGTTTTTTGATTTATTGAAACTTATAGGCTCGTTAGGCCTGTTTCTCTATGGTATGAAAATTATGAGTGAGGGTTTGCAGAAGGCTGCCGGAGACCGCATGCAAGGTATTCTCTCCTCGATGACCAACAATCGTTTTGCCGGAGTATTTACCGGTATTCTTATCACAGCATTGATTCAATCATCGTCAGCAACAACCGTAATGGTGGTAAGTTTTGTCAATGCCGGTCTGTTGTCGTTGACACAGTCTATCGCAGTTATCATGGGTGCCAATGTGGGTACTACGGTAACGGCATGGATTGTATCCTTGTTTGGTTTTTCGGTCGATATATCGTCAATGGTGTTTCCTATTCTGGCTATCTCCATTCCCTTGATTTTCTCTAAGAACAATCAGTGGCGTTACTGGGGTGAGTTCCTGATAGGTTTCTCGCTGTTGTTTATGGGATTGGGTGAGATGAAGAGCTCTGTACCCGACTTGAAAGAGAATGCGGCAGCTCTTGAATTTTTGAATAATTACACCAACATGGGTTATGGTTCGGTATTGTTGTTTATGCTTATAGGAACGATACTTACCGTTATCATGCAGTCGTCGAGTGCCATGATGGCCATTACATTAATTATGTGTAGCCAAGGATGGGTATCGTTTGAGATAGCCGCGGCGATGGTGTTGGGTGAAAATATAGGTACTACCATTACAGCCAATATGGCTGCCCTCTCGGCCAACGTGTCGGCCAAGCGTGCTGCCTTTGCTCACTTCTTGTTCAATATGTTCGGTGTGTGTTGGATGCTGATATTGTTCTATCCTTTTACACGCATGATTGCGGCTCTTGTGGGTCAGATTAACGGAATTTCGACTGAGGAGATGGCACAAATTCTCAATTCGGCTTCCAGTGGTGGTGGTCTTTCGCCCGAGGAGGTAACGACTGTTTCATTCTCTTTGGCATTGTTCCACTCGGTATTTAACGTGTGCAATGTCTTGATTATGATATGGTTTATCAATCTGTATGAGAAGATTGTTACATCGGTTATCAAGCAGAAGTCGAACAACGACGAGGAGTTCCAGCTCAAGTTTATCAATACCGGTATGATGGGTGCATCGGAACTTAACTTGCCGCAGGCTCGTCAAGAGATAGTAGTCTATGCCGAGCGTGTGCGTCGCATGTTTGGTATGGTGCAAGACCTCTTGCATGAGAAGGAAGGTAGTGAGGATTACTCTAAGTTGTACAGTCGCATTGAGAAGTATGAGCAGATATGCGACCGCATGGAGATAGAGATTGCATCGTTCTTGAACAAGGTGGTGAGTGGCCGATTGAGTTATGATGGTAAGTTGCAGGTAAATGCCATGCTCACGATGGTTACCGAGATAGAGAGTATAGGTGACTGTTGTTATAACCTGGCTCGAACTCTTGTACGCAAGCAGGAGGCCGGTGTGAAGTTTAGCGAACCGGTTATGTCGAACATCGATGCTCTTTTGTCGCTCGATGCCGATGCTCTTGAAGGTCTTGTAACCATCTTGTCGAAGGGTGAGAATGCCGATATTATTGCAGCCTACAACAAGGAGAATGAGATAAATAACTTCCGTAATCAGTTGCGTTCGTCCAACATGGAGAATATCAATACCAAGTTGTATGATTATCAAGAAGGTATTTACTACATGGATGTTGTGGCCGAGGCTGAGAGTCTGGGCGACTACATCGTGAATGTGGTGGATGCTGTGAAGCAACAATCGCGTCATAAAAATAAGATTTAATCCCAAGGGTGGCACAGCCGGCGATGAAATAGATCTCATTAGCCCAAGTTGTTGAAACTCCCTTGATGATTCATTGATACAACCGGATGGGAAGGCATTGCTATGATGGCAATGCCTTCCCTCTTGATGGATGGCGGTGTGTCGGATGTAAAGAAACTTCTATATATGCACATTGCAATTCATGAATGTTACCCTAAAAAAATGAAAAATAGAGCAGTGTATAGTGTGTGTTTGCTACTTTTTTCGTTTATTTGCACTCTGTAACAGATAAAACCAATTCCTAAACATATGAAAAAAATATTTACGCTATTCTCGGCACTGCTTTTGACAGTGAGTGCCCTTCATGCCGAGACCGTCTTGGTCGATTACGACTTTAATGATGGCGACAAGAGTGGTCTTGGTGTCTACGATGTCGACAATCTTACTCCTTCCGACTTTATGCAACAGATAGGTTTCTCGGTGGGTAATACATGGATTCTTATCAAGGATACCAATACGAGTACCGACATGTTTGTGGGTAGTACCTCACAATACAAGCCTGCGGGACAAGCCAACGACTGGTTGGTATTGCCGGCAACGCTTATCCCCGGTCATGGTTTCAGCTTGGAATGGAAGTCGCAAGCATTCTATGCCAACAAACGTGACGGACTGAAAGTGTTCATCTCGACCCAAGGTGGCAAGCCCGAGGACTTCCCTGCAACTCCTGTATGGGAGGTTGCCGAGGAGGAGATAGGTGCTACGGAGGACTATTTTGAAGGCGAATTTATACAGCACTCTATTTCGTTGGACGACTATGTGGGTGAGACTATCTACATTGCACTTGTCAACCAGAGCTATGACAAGAGTCTTATCTGTGTCGACGATGTAAGAGTGGTGCGTGCCGATACCGATTTTGCCATTGACATCGACTTAGACCGAGTGGTATATGAACAAGAGCAAATCACATTCGGTGGCGAAATCAAGAACTTCCAATCCTCCAAGCTCGGTAACGTCAACTTCTGCTTGAAATATAAAGATGTAGAGTATAACGAGACAATCGCTGTCGATGCCGAGTCGGGCAGCAGCTCCTCTTTCACCTTGTCGCATGTAGCTCCCATTGCCTTGAATGAGACCATCGATTATAGCATTGTGGCCACAGTTGAAGGCTCGGATGTACAAGCCGATTACATATCGTCGGTAACCAATACCTTCCGTCGTCGAGTAGTGATAGAGGATCACACCGGAGTGTGGTGCGATAACTGCCCTGCCGGTATATGGGGTATCGATTCGCTCAAAGAGGTTGCCCCCGACAATATAGCTCCCATTGCCGTACAAAACAACAACGGTATGCCCAACCCCTCGCTCGTTGTCGACGAGTACGATGGTGGTCTCTCGGGTGCGGGTTGTACAGCATTCCCCTCGGGATGGATCAACCGTACTTATATCGAGCATCCTTGGGGTAGCGGTCAGTATGGTTTCGATGCTCCCAACTCATGGGTATCACTCTTTGACAATATCATGAAGGAACAACCCGAAGCCGGTGTGAAGGTAGAAGCCTACTTCAATGGCGACCGAAGCTGGGCAACAGCTCGTGCCAAGGTGCGTGTGGCTGAGGCCAAGGAGAACATCGACTGGCGTGTTATCTTTGTCCTCACTGAGGATAGTGTGACCGGTTTCTTCCAAAATAACAGATACTCGGGTATGAAGCAATGGGTAGGCGGCTGGCAGAATAAGGGTCGCAACGTGAGCATGACTTTCAACGATTTGGCTCGTGGCATCTATCCGTCGTTCTATGGCGAGAGTGGCAGTCTGCCTTCGACTATCGCTGCCGGCGATGTAGTGGAGTATAGCTACGGAATAGAGATTCCCTACGAAGCCGTCGTTTACGATAAGTCGGGCAATTCCAAGTCATATACCATCGTGCAAAATGCCGACAAACTCAACCTCATAGCCATGGTAGTGGATGGTAAAACTGCACGAGTAATCAATGCCGACATGATACGCATCACCGATGCACCCGAGTCGGTGGAGAGTGTGATGGGCGATGAACTCCGTGTGCGGACACTGGCAGGCGATGGTGTCATTACCGTAGCAGCCTCGACCGACGAAGAGATGACCGCTACACTTATAGCCCTCGACGGACGTGTGTTGGCTCGCAATACCGGTCGACAAGCTGTTACCTTAGATGCTGCCCAATACCGAGGCGTAGCTTTGGTACACATCGTAAGCAATGGCAAGACCGTTGTCAAGAAGGTTGTAGTGCGATGAGACAACAATAAAATAACCCGAAAGAAACCGATTACACTTCCTGAGAACTGCCAATCGGTTTCTTTTCTTTTTATACCGATGCTCAACCGATATTGGGAGAACTTTCAAAAAATAAAAAATCATTTTCATCGCACTGACAGATATTGCTTACCTTTGTGGTCATTAATGGTATAAAACCAACTCAAACATAATACATGACATATAGAGAACAAAAAATCGTCAATCCTTTGGCAGAGGGAACAATCCTCCGAGGAGCGAAACAAGAATATTGCATCCGCAAGGCATTGGGGCAAGGTACATTCGGCATCACCTACCGAGCTACCACCAAGATGGAAGGACCTTTGGGAGCTATCGAAGTAAATGTGGCGATAAAGGAGTTCTTCATGAAGTCCAACAACAATCGCCACGGCAGCGAAGTAACTTACAGCGGTAGCGACAACATCTTCGAGTCCTACAAGAAGATGTTTGCCCGCGAAGCAAGCAACTTGGGTAAGCTCAATCATCGCCACATCGTGAAAGTACTCGAATACTTCGAAGCCAACAACACCTACTACTATGTGATGGAGTATTGCAGCGGTGGCAGCCTCGACAACGTGATAGCCCGCAGAGGTCAACTTCCCGAGGCGGAGGCACTTCACTACTTCGGACAATTGAGTTCGGCAGTGTCGCACATGCATGCCCACAAGATGCTGCACTTGGACATCAAGCCTGCCAACATAGTGCTGCGAGAGAACGGCGAATTGGTATTGATTGATTTCGGACTCTCCAAGCAATACGATACTGACGGAAACCCCGAGTCGAGTACCAGAATAGGTGCAGGCACACCGGGCTATGCCCCCATCGAGCAAGCTCGTCATCGACGCGATAGCAAGCAATTTGCCGCCACGCTCGATGTCTATGCCCTTGGGGCAACCCTCTTCAAGATGCTAACGGGAGTCACACCACCCGATGCCTCGGAGGTAGCCGAGGAGGGTCTGCCGGTGGATATGCTACGCAGTCATGGAGTGAGCGAACACCTCATCAGTTGCCTTACCAAGGCGATGTCGTTGCGATTGAAACGCTATCAGTCTGTGTCCGCATTTGCCCAAGCCGTCAGCGGAGCAACCCACTTCGACGACAGCCGGCAAAGTGACGAAACTCATTTCGATAGCGGTAACGATACACGCTACCACCAACCCGATGACGAAGAAGTCATAGAGGTAATAGAAGTAGAAGACCCTACATCAACACCCGAACCCAATCCTCGCAAGAATCTTACATGGCTGTGGGTAACACTTGTGGGTATAGCAGGAATTTTGTTAACGATAGTAGGAACAAATAGCTATCAATCGAAAGCCGAGGAGGCAAAAAAAGCCACGGCACAGCAGGTAGTATCCAGCGAAAAGACCTATCAGGTAGGCGACTACTACGACCGCAATGGCATACGTGGCGTAGTCTTTGAGGTAAGCGATGGGGGACGTCATGGTAAAGTGTTGAGTATGGATAGAGGTCAAACTTGCTGGTGTACCTCTTCGCAGTACGATAAAAACATTACCACCGGAGCATCGAGCGAATGGAACGGCAAGTCCAATACCGATAAGATACTTTCACGCAGCGACCGCGATGAATACCTAGCCTTTATGTGGTGTCGCAACAAGGGTAGCAACTGGTATCTGCCCTCGAAGGAAGAACTATTGACAATGTACCGCAACAAGGATAAAATCAATGCCACCCTCTCTAAGCAAGGCGGTACGTTACTTGACAATTGGTATTGGTCATCAACTGAATACAGCGGTCGGAGTGCGTGGGATGTCAATATGTATAATGGATCTACCCGCAACCACGCTAAGTATTACGACTATAACGCTGTCCGCGCAGCTGCCGCTTTTTAAGGGGACTTCTATCAATTGCTTTGTTATGATTGATGAATTTTTGTTGAGTAAATTTTTTGTTTTGACCGATTGAGCATAGCGGGCTATGCGATTGAGGCCAAGACCAAAAGATACCAAGAAAAAACATCAAGCAAACAAAAAGATAGTTTCTAAAAACCGATGAATGATTAATCTGTGGAATTTATAGAAGTTCCCTGAATTTAGGCTTTCAGCGAGTTGCTTATGCAACGAGCCTTTAAATCTTTCCACGCTCGCCTTTTCCTGCGAGCGTGATTTTTTTAACTATTGTACCCTCGCAAGTAGGGACGCACCACTGGTGCGTTGATGGCATAATTATATGAAAATCAATAATATATATAATACAGGACGCACCAGCGGTGCGTCCCTACCTCAGAGGAAACACAGGGGCGAAAATGGTTACCCTATCAGCCTCAGCGTCCGGAGGACGGGACGAGGGTGTCAGCCCGAGTATGAATAACCCCCAACGAGCGAAGGCGAAGTTGGGGGAGTGTGAGACGCACTAACCGCCCCACCGTCTGAAAGACGGGAAACAGCTCACTAAGGAGTTATATCAGATTCTCGCGTCTTTCAGACGCATGTATCGGATGAGTACGTTGTCCGAGGGTATCGGGCTACGCCCTCAACCCCCGGTTATTGCTATCGCTTCGCTTTCCCGTCCTCCGGACGTTCCATCATCTCGATGCGTCAGCCCATAGCCGTAGGACGCACCACTGGTGAAAGGTAACCTTTTCTGCCCCTGCGAGCGAAGCGAGATAGGGGAAGTCCCCGTAAGGAGAAGGGGTTGAGACCTAACGGATGCGTTCAAGCGAGCATGGTCTATCCACCTGATTTTTATTATTATTTTTAACCCCTCTGTCTCGCTGAGGCTCGACGTCTCCCCTATATTTTCTCACGAGAACACAGGGGCGAAAATGGTAACCCTATCAGCCTCAGCGTCCGGAGGACGGGACGAGGGCATCAGCCCGAGTATGAATAACCCCCAACGAGCGAAGGCGAAGTTGGGGGAGTGTGAGATGCACTAACCGCCCCACCGTCTGAAAGACGGGAAACAGCCCATTAAGGATTTATATCCGATTTTCGCGTCTTTCAGACGCAAGTATCGGATGAGTACGTTGTCCGAGGGTATCGGGCTACGCCCTCAACCCCCGGTTATTGCTATCGCTTCGCTTTCCCGTCCTCCGGACGTTCCACCATCTCGATGCGTCAGCCCATAGCCGTAGGACGCACCGCTGGTGCGTCCCTACCTCATGCGAAAACACAGGGGCGAAGATGGTAGCAACCAATACGTCGCAGACGTATCGCTATCGACCCCCTCCGATGGCGAAGTACCCTTGCATGAGGCTCATTAATACACCACCCCCGCTACGTCTTGTGTGAGCAGCGGGGGTGAGTGTTATGGGCAGGGTCTCTTACAGGATGAGCATGGCATCGCCGTAGGCACCGAAGTGGTATCCCTCTTTGAGAGCAGCGTTGTATCCCTCCATTACCAAGTCGTAACCACCGAATGCGGCTACCATCATGAGCATGGTAGAGTAGGGCATGTGGAAGTTCGACACCATGCTGGTGGCAACGGTGAAGTCGTAGGGAGGGAATATGAATTTGTTGGTCCATCCGTCGTACGACTTGACATGACCGTTGGTGCTGACCGCACTCTCGAGTCCACGCATGACCGATGTACCGATGGCACATATCTGGTGACCTTCGTCCTTGGTAGTGTTGAGTTGGGTTACCAACTCGGGTGTGATGATAAGTTGCTCGGAGTCCATCTTGTGCTTGGTGAGGTCTTCAACGTCGATCTCGCGGAAGTTGCCTAATCCCGAGTGCATGGTTATAAAGCCGCTTTCTATACCTTTAATCTCCATACGCTTGAACAACTCGCGGCTGAAATGTAGACCGGCGGCAGGAGTTACCACAGCACCTTCGTTGCGGGCAAAGATACATTGGTAGCGTTCGGCATCTTCTTCTTCGACATCGCGTTTGATGTACATAGGTAGCGGAGTTTCGCCCAACTGGTATAGGGCTTGCTTAAACTCGTCGTGCGGACCGTCGTACAAGAAACGCAGTGTGCGACCACGCGATGTAGTGTTGTCGATGACCTCTGCCACCATCGAGTCGTCCTCGCCAAAGTACAACTTGTTGCCGATGCGTATCTTTCGTGCCGGCTCAACCAGTACGTCCCACAATCGATTCTCCTCGTTGAGTTCGCGTAGCAGGAATACTTCGATCTTGGCACCTGTTTTCTCCTTGTTGCCGTAGAGGCGAGCCGGAAATACGCGGGTATCGTTGAAGATGAAAAGGTCTTTGTCGTCAAAGTAGTTGATAATCTCTTTGAAGATACGATGCTCGATAGTGCCGGTCTTGCGATTGATGACCAAGAGGCGTGACTCGTCGCGTTTGCGAGCGGGGTGGAGGGCAATAAGTTCCTCGGGAAGTTTAAACTTGAATTGCGAAAGTTTCATTTCGTTTTTTATCTTAATGTTATTACTCTTTTACTATTGCATCTTCGTCCTCGACAACGCACAGTTGCAGGAGAGCATCGATGGCATCAATGTTGAGACAATCTTCGATGCGAACATCGCCTACTCGGGTGCGTTCGAGAGCAGTCAGGTGAGCCCCACTGCCGAGTGCTTCGCCGATGTCGCGAGCCAAAGCCCTGATGTAGGTGCCTTTGCTGCACACTACCCGTATGCGGGCGATGGGTGCGGTGAAGTCGAGAAGTTCTATTTCGTCTATAACGAGTTCTTTGGCTTTAAGTTCTACCTCCTTGCCTTTGCGAGCCATCTTGTAGGCACGCGTACCGTTTACCTTGCAAGCCGAGTAGGCAGGCGGTACTTGTTGGATGGTTCCGGTAAATCGGGGTAGAGTCTGTTCGATCAGTTCTTGTGTGATGTGTTCGTAGGGGTAGGTACAATCGATCTCGGTTTCGAGGTCGTACGACGGAGTGGTAGCACCCAGTTGCAGGGTAGCGATGTACTCCTTGGTCTGAGCTTGTAGCGAGTCGATGAGCTTGGTAGCCTTGCCGGTGCATACAATCATTACCCCTGTGGCCAGAGGGTCGAGAGTGCCGGCATGTCCTACTTTAATCTTCTTCCGTTGCAGTCGTCGCAGTATGCCCACGCGTACACGTTTGACAGCGTCGAACGATGTCCATTTCAACGGTTTGTTGATGTAAAATATTTCGCCTTCGGTGAAATTCATATTTGTAAAAGTGTTATGCACAGTGTGCGTAGATGAGGCAGAAGATAGCTGCTATAACGCAATATATGGCAAAGTATATCAGTTTACCTTTCTTTACAATGTTAATCATCCACTTGCAAGCCAAGCAGCCCGAAATGAAGGCAGCCAGAAAGCCCACGATAAGGGATGTAGTGGTGATGTCGCCGGCGATGTTTTCGCCGCCCATCATCTTGATGATGTCGAGCAGAGCCTCGCCCAGTATGGGAGGAATGACCATCAAGAAAGAGAACTGAGCGAGGTTTTCTTTCTTGTTACCCAATAAAAGTCCTGTGGCAATGGTGCTTCCCGAACGAGAAAGTCCCGGCATGACTGCACATGCTTGTGCAAGACCTATGATGAATGCATCGCGAACCGATATTTTCTCTTTGGGTCGGGGCTTGGCATAGTAAGAAAATGCCAAAAGAGCGGCTGTGAGCAGAAGCATACAGCCCACGATGGTCAGTCCCGATCCGAATACAGCCTCGACATGATCCTTGAAGAATACCCCCACCACACCGATGGGTATCATCGATACGAGAATATTGATAGCGTAGCGGGTCTCTTCGTTCATGCTGAAACGGAACAGCCCTTTGAATATCCAACTGACCTCTTTCCAGAGGATGAAGAGTGTGCTGAATACGGTAGCCACATGCACGGTGATGGTGAAAGCAAGGTTCTCTTCGCCTTCGATACCGAAGAGAGCCGAGCCTATGGCAAGATGTCCGCTGCTGCTGACAGGCAGGTACTCGGTGAGACCTTGTATCAGCCCCAATATAAGTGCTTCAAACCAACTCATAAGGTATTATTGCTTGATGTGGATGTCGTCAGTCTTTCTTGGGACGGTATAGGATGGCAAATATGATGCACACAAATCCTATAAAGGTAATGGTGGGTGCAATGACTATGCGGCGAGTGCTGAAAATGTCGGGGTTGTAGAAAGTGTCGGTCGAACCTTCGCCCATCATCAGGACAAAGCCTACGATGATAAGTACCAATGAAAGTAATATCAATAGATAATTACCTTTATTCAAGGCGTATTGTATGGGCTGTTTCTCTTCGTTGGAGAGTCGATTCTCGGTATTTCTCTTGTTGTTCATATAGATAATATTAAAAGTTTATACATAATATAAGTCGTCACGCTTCATTCCGATGTAACGATTGACGGCAAAGAATGATGAAATGGCTGTGAGCAATATGCCCAATATCAATACAATGCCGTAGACGCTCAGCAGCATGGGTGTGGTAATGAGTGAGTAGAAGTTGTCAAACTCATTGACAACGTACGATATGCAGCCGGTGAGCATGATGATGGCAATGATAGATGCAATGATGCCGCAGATGATGTTGGAAAGGATGAACGGACGGCGAATAAAAGCCGGTGTAGCACCTACCAACTTCATGGTGTATATGATAAATCGTTGACTGTAAGCAGTGAGTCGGATGGTGTTGCTGATGAGAACAAATGAGATAATCATCAGTACCAATGCCAAGGCGAGCAAGATAATGCCTATGGTGTGCATGTTGTCGTTGACCGATTGTATCAAGTCTTTCTGAAACATGATGCGGTCGATGCTCTTATGTTGTAGTAACTCTTGCTCGATAAGGGTGATGCTGTCGGGGTTGGCATAGTCGGCTCGAAGTCGTACCTCGATGGAGGCCTGCATGGGATTGACTCCGATAATTTCCTCGGGATTTTCGCCTAATTCAATCATGACCTCTTTGAGAGCCTCTTCTTTCGAGATGAACTGTGCCGCCTTGACGTATGAGGCGTCTTCGAGCGTTTGTTGCAGTGAGGCTATGTTTTGCTCGGAAGCTGTATCTTTAAGCAGGATGGAAAACCCGATATTTTCACGCACATACACCGACAAGTTGTTGGTGAGAATACCCAGCATGGCCATGATGCCCAGAATGAACAGAACAAGTGACACGCTCAGCGTCGATGTGATGCGTGCTTCGAGAAATGTAAAGCGTTTTTTCTTCTTGGGTGTACTCATGAGGGGTGGTTATTGACGTTTTTGGATTGTATATATATAATATGTGTCGCTGTTCTTGAAACTCCTGAAAAAACTGTCACACAAGGTGGCAAGGAATTTTTTATTGGGGTTGCTTGCCATGAGTGTTGTCAAAGTGGTGATGAAAGAACGTAATAGAGAATTGCGACGATTGGTTATCACCAAGTTGTGTTGCTCGGCAAGTCGTTCGAAAGCCTCGGGTGTCAGATGCCAACGCTTGCGAGGAGCATCCCATCCCTGCCAGTTGCTGCCTGCACACTTTGCTTCGTTGCATGAGGCGTCGTGAAATGCTATGATAAGAGTTCCGTCCGAGACGATGAGTTGCGATAAATGTTCGATAGTGCGATGTAAGTCATAGCTTTCGCCCAAAGTGTCCCATGCAACGACTACATTGTATGACCGAGGTTTGATGTTGAAAAGAACTTCGACACTCTCGGCTTGCAGTTGAAAGCGGTCGTTGGCATATTCGCGAGCAGTATTGTCTTGTTCGACGGCATGAGCTATCCATCCACTGTTGCGAATGGTGTTGGCAAAATGACCTTGTTTGCATCCCATTTCCAGCAGTACGCCACTTTGCCGTTCGGCTTCTTCGCATACGATACGCACTTGCTCTTTGTTCCAACGGTTGTGTAAGCGGAGAAGCCATTTCCCCACTTTGTCTTGCGGCTGTTTGTAACAAGCAGCCTCTTTGTCGGGGTAGTATTGCGATAGCTCCGATAACCCGGGTGCGTGTTGTGTTATGAGCATGCCACAATCGCTACACTGTAATATCTCGAATGTGTGGCTTGAAATATTATCAGTATATGATAACTTGTGTATCAGGTGGTTGCCGTTGCAAATGGGGCAGTTTTTGATGTGGTTTGCTGTCATATCAGTAAGAAAAAGATAGGGCTTCTGCGATAAATGGTTTCGCTGTTGGGATAATGAGTCCTGTGTGTAAGCACACATTTACTCCCAATATGGTGCAAAATAACAACATTTCTGCCAATATTGATGTTGTTGTTTACTATATTTAACAAATAAAATATTTTGTCACATTGAGGTTTAGGTGCATTCTCTCCATGTGAGAGTGTGGTTGCCGTTGAGCCGGAAGCGTAGAACAGCAGCGAGAAAGCACTTTGACGGAGCTTTCTCGCTGCTGAATTGTGTATTATCTCCTTGTATCCTGTGTATTAGCCCTCTCTATTTTCAAAAAGGTAGGAGTAGAGTTGGCGATCGATATCGGTGAGTTCTTTGTGTCGGCGAGCCATGACACGTTCGGCAATGTTAAAGAATCGGGTCAGTCCCAACTCTTTGAAGCCACTTGCCCCTCCTTCGCTAAAAGAGGGAATGAAGGTGCGAGGAAATCCCGGTCCGAAAATGTTGCATCCCACACCCACGACCGTAGCAGTGTTGAACATGGTGTTGATGCCGGCTTTGCTGTGATCGCCCATGATGAGTCCGCAGAATTGCAGCCCCGACGGACGGAATGTGTGTGTGGGATAGTTCCATACTCGCACTTCATCGTAAGTGTTTTTCAAATTGGAAGCTACTGTGTCGGCTCCGAGGTTGCACCATTCGCCTATTACAGCATTTCCCAAGAAACCGTCATGGGCTTTGTTGGAGTAACCGATAAAGACAACATTGTTGAGTTCGCCACCGCATTTGCAGTAGGGGCCTAAGGTGGTAGGACCATATACCTTAGTACCCATGTTGAGAACAGCATGTTCGCAGAGAGCTAACGGTCCTCGTACGGCACATGTTTCCATGATTTCGGCATCACGACCGATGTAGATAGGACCGTTTTTGGTATTCAAGGTAGTGCATTCAATGGTGGCACCTTCCTCAATGAAGAGCAGGTTGGGGTCGCCGATGAGAGTGCAAGTTTCGCTCAGCGGTGCCGATGTGCGTCCGTCGGTAATACGTCGAAAGTCAGCCTCTATTTCTTTGCCGTTTTTACTGAAAATATCGAATGGGAAGCGAATTGCATCGGGGGTTTCATCGGGTGCATAAGTTTTTCCCGGAATGGTTTCACTCGGGGTAAAGAACTTCCCTCTGTAAGCCCAAGTTTCATTCTCATCGGCAATGGCTTCATCGTAGTTGAGCGAAGCAATCTGTTGGGCTAATGTGGGGGTGGGAAGTATATGGGCAGCTATGAAAATATTATCGTCGGTGTTGTGTAATGGAAATTTTGTTGCCAAATATGGGAGGGTGAGGTAAGAATATGTTCCGGGGAGGAGTTTCTCCCATTTGGCTCGGATGGTGTCGATACCGATGCGTAGCTCGGCAATGGGGCGTGTGAAAGTGAGAGGTAACAAGTTGTAGTGTTCCTGTCGGGTGTCAAAAAGAATGATATTCATACGTTATAAAGAATTATTATTTACTAAAAAGCAGCGTGACAACTCAAACTACCGAATGAGTATCGGTGTTGTGAAAGATGTCGGCCTATTGGCAGTCAAAGGTAATAATTTTTTTGAACTTCACATAAAACAGATGAGCGGAATAGCGGGAATAGTGGGCGATGTTGTCGACTTGGAGCATTGTCTTGTCGCGATGCAGCGATGTCAGAAGCATCGAGGTGATGGAGAGGATGGTTATTGGATATCTTCATTTGTCGATGGGCAGTTGGGGCTGTCTTGTTGCAGTAGGACGGTGAGTGAGGTGGAGGAATTTGTGAGGCAGCCATATGTCGATGAAGATACCCGATTGGTAGTGATGGCCGATTGTGATATTAGTAATTATCGCGAACTGAGAGTGCAGTTGCAGGCGAAGTATCAGTTTTCGACCGAAAGTTCGATTGAGGTTATCTCTAAGGCTTATTGTATGTGGGGTGAGGCTTTTCTTCACAGGCTTAAAGGTTCGTTCGTGATAGTGATATACGATAAATCGAACGATGTGCTGTTGATTGCCCGCGACCGTTTTGGCGAAAAACCACTTTATTACACGACACATCGTGGAGTGTTATATTTTGCCTCTGAGATACGTCCTATTTTTTCATCGGGAGTAATTTCGGCGGTGTCGGCCGAGCGATGGGCGGGCTATTTGCTTTATTCGACCTATGGACCTGATTATGCTACGTTTTGGGAGGGTATTTATCAGTTGCCGGCAGGTACTTTGATGAGGTGTAATGGCTATTCATTGATTGAAAATCGATGGTATGACTTGCATGACGAAATAATGAATAGCGTGGAGAGTTGTGATGTAAAAACGGTGAGCGAGATCTTCTTTCAGTCGCTTGAAGAGCGAGCCGAACGGTCGCTCTCCGATGTGTCAAGTTGTGGCTTGCGAGTAGCGGCACGAGTGGAATCGCGGTTGTTACATTCTATAATCAATCGCGGTCAGCACCATTGGAAAGTGCATGCCTTTACAAGTGAAATAGAAAGTGTCGGGCGGCAGCCGATTGCTACTCCTGTGTGGCTTACAGAGAGTGAAATAGTCAGTGAGTTGGAGAAGATGCCCCACTGGATTGAGGAGCCTTTTGATGGTCGAGAGACATTTGCCCGAATAGCGATATTGCGAAGGGTGCATCGCGATGGAATTTCGGTGCTGAGCAGTGGATTGGGGCTTGACGTGTTATGGCAGGAATTATGGGATGTGGGAGGTTTGCAATACAATTATAATCGTAAGCATGATATTTTCTCGGACTATCTTACATCGATGGTGGCAGCACCGCGGCATTCGCATTATTTCGGTGGCGAAATGGATGAAAATCGTTACTGTGAGTTGTGTAGAGAACGTATGCCCCATATATTGCGTTTTATGAGCCGATTGTCGGCAGAGGTTGATGTCTCGATGCGTATGCCTTTCCTTGATAGCGACTTAGTGGTCCTAGCTTTTGTCATGCCCGTGGTATTGCGTAGGAATAGAAGTTCTATTTTTCGTGATTGCGTGGCATCGCACCACAGTTGTCATGTGAGCGGAGAGTGTGGAGCATCGACGTTGCCAATGTGGATGCAAGGAACAGTAAAAGAGTGGATTAATGACAGTATCAGTGATTTGTGTCGCGGAGTGTTGCGATTGTGGTTCGATGTTGCATCGATGGAGCATTTCAGAAGTAAATTTAATGACGGATGCCAGTGTGATGAGCAATTGCTGTGGAAGTGTGTTTCGCTGCATCAAATGTTGAATGCATGTAGACGCTTTTGAATGTCAAACAGCCGTAGAGTATAAAAATGATAGGATGCATCGAATTGTGTGTGTTTAATATTTGGACTCCATTGAGTCGGGTAATGAGTAAAATTAATGTTTTTTAAGATGATTTGTCCGACGGGTAATGGTGAAGTCTATATTGCCGAAAATAGTTGAAAAAAATAACGTAAACGCAATTTTATACTCAAATTGTTTGGTTTTAAATGAATTAGTTCGTATCTTTGCATCGCTTTTTCGTCCGGAATAAGCCGTTGTTCTCCCTTTTGTAATGCGTAAGGCATTGAAAATGTGTGGATAAGGGTTGTTTTGTACGAATAACGATAAGGAAAGAATATTAAAAATTTATAACTAACAAAGTATTAAAAAAAAGTTCTAAAATGCCTACGATTCAGCAATTAGTAAGAAAAGGAAGGGTTGTTTTGGAAGACAAGAGTAAGTCGCCCGCACTCGATGCATGTCCTCAGCGTCGTGGCGTGTGTGTGCGTGTTTACACTACAACTCCCAAGAAACCTAACTCGGCTATGCGTAAAGTAGCTCGTGTACGTTTGACCAATGGAAAAGAGGTTAACTCTTATATTCCCGGAGAAGGTCACAACTTGCAAGAGCACTCGATTGTACTTGTTCGTGGTGGTCGTGTGAAAGACCTCCCTGGTGTTCGTTATCACATTGTACGTGGTACACTTGATACAGCTGGTGTGAATGGTCGTTTGCAACGTCGCTCGAAGTACGGAGCCAAGAGACCTAAAGCAGGTGCTGCCACTGCGGCTAAGGGTAAGAAATAATCCCGGTCAGAGTCAGCGAAGTTAAAGAAAAATTAGTGTTAAACGCAGGTTCGCGTTTTTGGATAGGCTGATTGGGTTGAGTAAATAAGAGCGGAGGCTCTTGTTGAAGATGTAATAAGCAACCAAAAAAAAGAACAAGATTTAGAAAAAGAAATGAGAAAAGCTAAACCTAAAAAACGGGTCGTTTTACCTGATCCTGTTTTCAGTGATGTAAGGGTTACGAAGTTCGTAAACCACTTGATGTATGATGGCAAGAAGAATACTGCCTATACTATCTTCTATGGTGCATTGGAGATTGTGAAGTCTAAAATGCCTAATGAGGAGAAGACTCCTCTCGAAATATGGAAAAAAGCCCTCGAAAATGTTACACCTCAAGTAGAGGTAAAATCTCGTCGTATCGGTGGTGCTACATTCCAAGTTCCTACTGAGATTCGTCCCGACCGTAAAGAGTCGATTTCAATGAAAAACCTTATTAACTATTCTCGCAAAAGAGGCGGTAAGACAATGGCAGACAAATTGGCTGCTGAGATTGTTGACGCATTCAATGAGCAGGGTGGTGCCTTTAAGCGTAAAGAGGATATGCATAAAATGGCTGAGGCCAACCGTGCATTCGCTCATTTTAGATTTTAATTATTAACGTAATAAGGAAAAAGGAAAATGGCAAGTTCTGATGCACAATTGAAATATACCAGAAATATTGGTATTATGGCTCACATCGATGCCGGTAAAACAACCACTTCGGAGCGTATTCTGTTCTATACCGGTCTTACTCACAAGATTGGTGAGGTTCATGATGGTGCTGCCACAATGGACTGGATGGAGCAAGAGCAAGAGCGTGGTATTACCATTCAATCGGCTGCTACTACCACATTCTGGAATTATCGTGATGAGAAATATAAAATTAATCTGATTGACACCCCGGGACACGTTGACTTTACCGTAGAGGTAGAGCGTTCGTTGCGTGTGCTTGATGGTGCCGTTGCTGCTTTCTGTGCGGTAGGTGGTGTTGAGCCTCAATCAGAGACTGTGTGGCGTCAAGCTGATAAATATAATGTGCCTCGTATCGGTTATGTAAACAAGATGGACCGTTCGGGTGCAAACTTCTTTGAAGTTGTACGTCAGCTTAAAGAGGTGCTTGGTGCTAATCCTTGTCCTATACAAATACCTATTGGTGCCGAAGAGACTTTCAAGGGCGTAGTTGACCTTGTTGCAATGAAGGCTATCGTGTGGAATGATGAGACAATGGGTGCCGACTTTGATGTTACTGAAATTCCTGCTTCGTTGAAAGATGAGGCTGAGGAGTGGCGTGACAAAATGTTGGAAGCTATTGCAGAATGCGACGAGACCTTGATGGAGAAATACTTCGAGGATCCAGCTGCAATTACCGAGGATGAAATTCGTGCCGCTATCCGCAAGGGTACACTCTCTATGTCGATTGTTCCCATGGTATGTGGTTCGTCATTCAAGAATAAGGGTGTGCAAACATTGCTTAACTCGGTATGTGCATATCTTCCCAGTCCTGCTGATACCCCTGCTGTTGAAGGTCACCCCATCGATGACCCCGAGGCTATAATTACTCGTCAACCCCTTTCGAGTGAGCCTATGTGTGCTTTGGCATTCAAGATTGCTACCGACCCCTATGTAGGTCGTCTCTGCTTCTTCCGTGTGTACTCAGGCGAAATGGTTGCCGGTTCGTACATCCTCAATGCTCGTTCGGGTAAGAAAGAGCGTGTATCACGTCTTTTCCAAATGCACTCTAACAAGCAAAATCCTCGTGATGTAATCGGTTGCGGTGATATTGGTGCCGGTGTAGGATTTAAAGATATTCGTACAGGTGATACTCTCTGTGCTGAGGATGCTCCTATCATTCTCGAGGCTATGGACTTCCCCGAGCCTGTGATTGGTATCGCGGTAGAGCCTAAGACTCAGAAAGACCTTGATAAACTCGGTGTTGGTCTTCAAAAACTTGCTGAGGAAGACCCCACATTCCGCGTACAAAGTAATGAAGAGACTGGTCAAACAGTTATCAGCGGTATGGGTGAGCTTCACTTGGATATCATTATCGACCGTCTCCGTCGCGAGTTTAAGGTAGAGTGTAACCAAGGTCGTCCTCAGGTTACATATAAAGAGGCCATTACAACAGCAGTTGAACACCGCGAGGCCTTCAAGAAGCAATCGGGTGGTCGTGGTAAGTTCGCCGTTATCGTAGTGCGTATCGAACCTGCCGATCCCGGATTTGAAGGCGGTCTTCAATTCGTTGACGAAGTTAAGGGTGGTAACATTCCTAAGGAGTTCATTCCTGCTATTCAAAAAGGTTTCACATCGGCAATGAAGACCGGTGTGTTGGCAGGTTTCCCCTTGGATTCGCTCAAAGTGACTGTTATTGACGGACAGTATCACCCGGTTGACTCTGACCAATTGTCGTTCGAGTTGTGTGCTATTCAGGCCTTCAAAGAGGCATGTGCCAAGGCTCGTCCCGTGTTGTTGGAGCCCATTATGAAAGTAGAGGTTGTAACTCCTGAGGAGAGCATGGGTGATGTAATTTCTGACCTTAACAAACGTCGTGGACAAGTTGAGGGTATGGAGTCGAGCCGTTCGGGTGCACGCATTGTTAAAGCCAAAACTCCGCTTGCCGAGATGTTTGGTTATGTAACAGCATTGCGTACAATCACATCGGGTCGTGCAACATCAACAATGACATTCTCGCACTACGATGAGGTAAGTTCGTCAATCGCCAAGACTGTGTTGGCTGAGGTTAACGGTCGTGTAGATTTATTGTAAAAAATAGAAGAATAAAATAAAATGGAACAAAAAATCAGAATTAAGCTGAAATCTTACGATCACAACTTGGTTGATAAGTCGAGCAAGAAGATCGTAGACGCTGTGAAAGCAACAGGTGCAACATGGAAAGGTCCTGTGCCTCTACCTACACACAAACGCATCTTCACAGTAAACCGCTCTACATTCGTAAACAAGAAATCGAGAGAGCAATTTGAATTGTGTTCATACAAGCGTCTCATCGACATCTATGGCTCTACTGCTCAAACAGTAGATGCCTTGATGAAGTTGGAATTGCCCAGTGGTGTTCATGTAGAAATTAAAGTGTAATACAACATTATTAACAAAGTAAAGAAATGCCAGGATTATTAGGAAAGAAAATCGGAATGACATCCGTTTTCAGTGAGGGTAAGAATGTACCCTGCACAGTTATCGAAGTTGGTCCTTGCGTAGTTACTCAGGTTAAGACCGTTGAGACTGATGGCTACAATGCGTTGCAACTTGGCTTTATGGATAAGAAAGACAAGCACACAACCAAGCCCGAGGCCGGTCACTTCAAGAAAGCCGGAGTAACACCCAAGAGACACTTGGCCGAGTTCAAAGATTTTGAGAACGAGTACAAGCTCGGAGACGAAATCGGTGTAGACTTATTTGCCGATTCAACCTTTGTTACCGTAGTAGGCACATCGAAAGGTAAAGGTTTCCAAGGTGTAGTAAAACGCCACGGTTTCGGTGGTGTTGGTCAAACCACACACGGTCAGCACAATCGTCTGCGTGCCCCCGGTTCTATCGGTGCGTGTTCTTATCCCGCCCGTGTCTTTAAAGGCACTCGTATGGCCGGTCAAATGGGTAACCATCGCGTAACAGTGCAAAACCTTCAAGTGTTAAATGTAATGCCGGAGCACAACCTCCTTGTTATCAAAGGTTCGGTTCCCGGTTGTAAAGGTTCAATCGTAATAATTGAGAAGTAATGGAACTGAGCGTATATAACATCCAAGGTCAGGACACCGGTAGAAAGGTGACTCTGAATGACACTGTTTTCGCTGTTGAGCCTAACGATCACGCTATCTATTTGGACGTGAAGCAGTACCTTGCCAACAATCGTCAAGGAACTCACAAGTCGAAAGAAAGAAGTGAAGTTTCGGGTAGTACTCGCAAGTTGCACAAGCAAAAAGGTACAGGTGGTGCCCGTATTGGTGATATCAACTCGCCTGTATTGGTAGGTGGTGGTCGTGTATTCGGTCCCAAACCTCGTGATTACCGCTTTAAGCTCAACAAAAAAGTAAAATCATTAGCACGTAAATCGGCTCTTACTTATAAGGCTCAAGAGAATGCCATTGTAGTTGTAGAGGACTTCTCTTTTGAGGCTCCCAAGACAAAAGATTTCGTTGCTTTGACAAAAAATTTGCAAGTAGCTGATAAAAAGCTCGTTTTGGTTTTGTCAGATCAAAATAAAAACGTATATTTGTCAGCTCGTAATTTGACAAATGCTCGAGTGATAACTATTTCGGACCTCAATACTTATAGAGTGCTTGATAATAAGGCACTTGTAATTACTGAGAGTGCCTTGGCAGTTATCAACGAATTTTAATGTATAGGAGACTTAAAGATGGCAATCATTATCAAACCTATAGTAACTGAAAAGATGACACGCATCAGCGAGAAATACAATCGCTTTGCATTCCGTGTTGATCTTAAAGCTACCAAGTGTGAAATTAAAGACGCTGTAGAGAAACTCTATGGCGTAAAGGTTGTAGCCGTTAATACCATGATTGTAGCAGGTAAGAATAAGAGCCGCTACACCAAGTCGGGTATCATCGAAGGTCGTACAGCTACCTATAAGAAAGCCTTGGTGACAGTAAAAGAAGGAGAAACGATAGATTTTTTCAGCAATATTTAATTAAGTAATGGCAGTACGTAAATTAAAGCCCACTACACCGGGGCAAAGACACAAAATTATAGGTGCGTTCGATAATATCACTGCTACCGCACCTGAAAAATCTCTTACCTATGGTGTGAGAAAGTCAGGTGGTCGTAACAATGAAGGCCACCTTACAATGCGATATATCGGTGGCGGTCACAAGAAACGCTACAGAATTATCGACTTTAAGAGAACAAAAGACGGTGTACCCGCAGTAGTAAAAACAATCGAATACGATCCCAATCGTTCGGCTCGTATCGCATTGCTTTTCTATGTTGATGGTGAGAAACGCTATATTATAGCACCCAACGGTTTGGAAGTGGGTATGACTGTAATGAGCGGCTCAAATGCAGCACCCGAAATTGGTAATTGCCTTCCTTTGAAGGATATACCTGTTGGTACTGTGATTCATAACATCGAACTTCGTCCCGGACAAGGAGCATTCATGGTTCGTTCGGCCGGTACATTTGCACAATTGACTTCGAAAGAAGGAGATTATGCAATTATCAAGTTGCCTTCGGGTGAAACTCGTAAAGTGTTGGCAGCTTGTCGTGCTACCATCGGTAGCGTAGGCAACTCAGATCACGCTCTTGAACAATCAGGTAAAGCCGGTCGTTCACGTTGGTTGGGTCGTCGTCCTCGCAACCGTGGTGTTGTTATGAACCCTGTCGATCACCCCATGGGTGGTGGTGAAGGACGTGCTTCGGGAGGTCATCCTCGTTCACGCAAGGGTCTTTATGCTAAGGGCTTGAAGACACGTGCACCGAAGAAACAGTCTTCTAAGTATATCATTGAAAGAAGGAAAAAGTAATCTGAAAAACTGAAAAGAACATGAGTCGTTCATTGAAAAAAGGCCCCTTTATCAGTGTGAAGCTCGATAAGAAAGTTGCTGCTATGAATGAAAGCGGTAAAAAAGCCGTAATCAAAACATGGTCACGTGCATCTATGATTTCTCCCGACTTCGTAGGTCATACTTTCGCCGTTCACAATGGTAATAAGTTTATTCCCGTTTATGTTACAGAGAACATGGTAGGTCACAAGCTTGGTGAGTTCGCTCTCACTCGTAACTTCCGTGGTCACAGTGGTAATAAGAAAAAATAAGGCCTAAGGGAATTACCAAACATTTTTAATACAAAAAAACATTAAGAAATGGGTGTAAGAAAAAAAATATCAGCCGATAATAGAAAAGAAGCTCTGAAAACTCAGTACTTCGCCAAGCTGAACAATGTACCTACATCGCCTCGCAAAATGCGTTTGGCTGCCGACATGGTAAGAGGTATGGAAGTGTTCAAAGCCTTGGGAGTACTTAAGTTCTCAAATAAAGAAGCTTCTCAAAGACTCGAGAAGCTACTCCGTTCGGCCATAGCCAACTGGGAGCAAAAGAACGAGCGTAAGGCCGAAAGCGGCGAACTGTACATCTCGAAAATCTTTGTAGATGGTGCAGCTATGCTCAAACGCCTTCGTCCGGCTCCACAAGGAAGAGGTTACAGAATACGTAAGCGTTCTAACCATGTAACCTTATTTGTAGATACAATTACTAAAAACGATCAAAATTAAATTGCTCGATGGGACAGAAAATCAATCCGATAAGTAATCGTTTAGGTATCATACGCGGTTGGGACTCTAACTGGTATGGTAATTATAGCGAACGTCTGCTGGAAGACAGCAAAATACGTAAGTATCTCAATGCCCGTCTTGCCAAAGCCAGCGTATCACGCATCGTCATCGAGCGTACTCTTAAGCTCACTACCATTACAGTGTGTACAGCTCGCCCCGGTCTGATTATTGGCAAAGGCGGTCAAGAGGTAGACAAGCTCAAAGAAGAGTTAAAGAAGATAACCGACAAGGAGGTACAAATCAATATCTATGAGGTAAAACGTCCTGAACTTGATGCAGTAATCGTTGCCAATCAAATCGCTCGCCAAATCGAAGGCAAGATTGCATATCGCCGTGCCGTAAAGATGGCTATCGCATCTACCATGCGTCTCGGTGCAGAGGGTATCAAGATTCAAATCTCAGGTCGTCTCAACGGTGCTGAAATGGCTCGTTCGGAAATGTTTAAAGAGGGACGTACTCCTCTTCACACACTCCGTGCCGATATTGACTATGCACTTGTAGAAGCTTTGACCAAAGTGGGTATCATTGGTGTAAAAGTATGGATTTGCCGTGGTGAGGTATATGGCAAGCGTGATCTTGCTCCCTCGTTCACTACCAATGCCAAGGAGTCACGCGGTGCCGGCAACGGTCCCAAGAAAGGCTTCAGAAAACCCAAAAATAATCGTTAAACGCATTGAAACAGTAAACCATGTTACAACCGAAGAAAACAAAATTCAGAAGACAACAGAAAGGGCGTATGAAAGGTAACGCCCAAAGAGGTAACCAGTTGGCCTTCGGTTCTTTTGGCATAAAGACCTTGCAAGCAAAGTGGATTACAGGTCGTCAAATAGAGGCTGCACGTATCGCAGTAACACGTTATATGCAACGTCAAGGACAGATATGGATTCGCATCTTCCCCGATAAGCCAATTACCAAGAAGCCTGCTGAGGTACGTATGGGTAAAGGTAAAGGTTCGCCCGAAGGTTTCGTGGCTCCCGTTACTCCCGGTCGTATTCTTATTGAAGTAGAGGGTGTACCTTATGATGTAGCAAAAGAGGCATTGCGTCTCGCAGCTCAAAAACTCCCCGTAGTAACCAAGTTTATAGTTCGTCGTGATTACGATGAGAGCCAAAATGTCTAAGATATGAATAAAGCAGAAATCAAAGAGCTGAGTACAAAAGAACTCAACGAACGCCTGGAGGCAGCTGTTGTGGCCCTCAATCAATTAGAGATCAATCACAGTGTGTCGCCCTTGGACAATCCTGCCAAGATTACACATGAGCGAAAGATGATTGCTCGTATCAAAACCGAGCTTCGTAGTCGCGAACTTAACAACAAATGATTGACATGGAAAAGAGAAATCTAAGAAAAGAGAGAATCGGTGTTGTTTCGAGCAACAAGATGGATAAAACCATCGTAGTTACCGTTAAGTGGAAAGAGAAACACCCGATTTATGGTAAATTCGTTAACAAAACGAAGAAATACCACGCCCATGACGAGAAAAACGAATGCAATATCGGTGATACAGTTCGTTTGATGGAGACTCGTCCGCTGAGCAAAACCAAAAGATGGAGATTAGTACAAATCATCGAAAGAGCTAAGTAATTATGATACAACAAGAATCAAGACTTACAGTAGCCGATAACAGCGGAGCCAAAGAGGCTCTTTGCATCCGCGTTTTAGGTGGTACAGGTCGCCGTTATGCTTCGGTAGGCGACATCATTGTAGTCACCGTTAAGAGCGTAATACCTTCGAGCGATATCAAGAAAGGTACTGTGTCAAAAGCAGTAATCGTGCGTACCAAGAAAGAAGTACGTCGTGCCGATGGCTCATACATCCGCTTTGATGACAATGCATGTGTGCTGTTAAATAATGCCGGTGAGCTGCGTGCCAGCCGTATTTTCGGTCCGGTTGCCCGTGAATTGCGTGCTGTCAATAACATGATGAAAATTGTGTCTTTGGCTCCCGAAGTCCTTTAATCGACTAAAAAACGTAAAGAATGAGCAAGTTACACATCAAAAAGGGTGACACCGTATATGTTAATGCCGGCGAGTCGAAAGGTAAGACCGGTCGAGTATTGCGTGTTTTCGTAAAAGAACAACGTGCAATCGTTGAAGGTGTAAATATGGTTACTAAAAGTACCAAACCCAATGCCCAAAATCCCCAAGGTGGATTAGTGAAAAAAGAAGCTCCTCTTCATATTTCGAACCTCAACTTGGTTGACCCCAAGACAGGTAAACCTACTCGTATAGGTCGTCGTAAGAATGAAGCAGGCGTAACAGTACGTTATTCTAAAAAATCTGGTGAGGAGATTAAGTAATGACAAATACAGCAAATCTTAAAAAAGACTATCTCGAAAGAATAGTACCGGCTCTTCAAAAAGAGTTTAACTATACATCTGTTATGCAAGTACCTGTCCTCAAAAAGATCGTGATCAATCAAGGTCTTGGACAAGCCACTGCCGACAAGAAAATTATCGAGACAGCTATTAACGAGTTGACAGCCATTACAGGTCAAAAAGCTGTGGCAACCCTCTCACGCAAAGACATTTCTAACTTCAAGTTGCGTAAGAAAATGCCCATCGGTGTAATGGTAACACTTCGTCGTGAACGTATGTACGAGTTCCTCGAGCGTCTTATTCGCGTCGCTCTGCCTCGTATCCGTGACTTTAAAGGTATCGAAGGTAAGCTCGATGGCCGTGGTAACTATACACTCGGTGTACAAGAGCAAATTATCTTCCCCGAAATTAATATTGACGGAATTTCCAAAATTCTTGGTATGAACATTACCTTTGTAACATCAGCAAAGACCGATGCCGAAGGATATGCTCTGCTCAAAGAATTTGGTCTCCCTTTTAAGAACGCAAAAAAAGACTAAGACATGGCTAAAGAATCAATGAAAGCCCGCGAGGTGAAGAGACAAAAACTTGTTGCTAAGTATGCCGCTCGTAAAGCCGAGTTGAAGAAACTCGCCAAAAGCGATGACTATGATGTAGCATACGAAGCTAACCGCGCACTTCAGAAATTGCCTAAGAACGCTTCTTCGGTACGTTTGCACAACCGTTGCCAACTTACCGGTCGCCCCAAAGGTTATATCCGCCAATTTGGTATTTCGCGTATTCAATTCCGTGAAATGGCTTCGGCAGGACTTATCCCCGGTGTAAAGAAAGCCAGCTGGTAAGAACTTTTATTATTTAGTGTTAAATATTGTCTGGACGACCAGATCAATTTAAAACAAGAAAAACTATGACAGATCCAATTGCAGATTACCTCACCCGAGTGAGAAACGCCATCAAGGCTCAACACAGAGTCGTTGAGGTTCCCGCTTCGAACTTGAAGAAGGAAATCACAAAAATCCTTTTTGAAAAAGGTTACATCTTGAACTACAAGTTTGTAGAAGAAGGCGTACAAGGCACAATCAAAATTGCCTTGAAGTATGATCCGGTAAACAAGGTGAACGCAATCAAGAAACTTGAACGCGTGTCAACACCTGGTTTACGTCGTTACACAGGCTACAAAGACATGCCTCGTGTATTGAATGGTTTGGGTATAGCTATCCTCTCTACTTCTAAGGGTGTTATGACCGATAAGGAAGCCCGTGAGTTGAAAATAGGTGGCGAAGTTTTGTGTTACATCTATTAATAGTCAGGAGGAATAATTATGAGTAGAATAGGAAAATTGCCCATAGCTCTCCCCGCCGGAGTAACTGTTTCGGTTGACAGCGAAAACGTTGTAACTGTAAAAGGTCCCAAAGGTGAACTTAAACAAGCAGTAGCGCCTTCAATAACAGTAAAAGTTGAAGCTGGCACAGTAGAAGTATCGCGTGCCGATAATGAAAAAGAAAACCGCTCTTTACATGGTTTGTACCGTGCACTTATTAACAACATGGTGGTAGGTGTATCGGAAGGTTACAAAAAAGAATTAGAGTTGGTAGGTGTTGGTTATCGTGCTCAGAGCAACGGTCAAGTACTTGAGCTCTCACTCGGTTACTCTCACACTATCGTTATCAAACTTCCTGCCGAAATCAAGGTTGAGGCTAAAACTGAGAGAAATAAAAACCCGATGATTACATTGGAATCGTATGACAAGCAACTCCTTGGTCAAGTATGTGCCAAGATTCGCTCATTGCGTAAGCCCGAACCCTACAAAGGTAAAGGTATCCGCTTCGTTGGTGAGATTGTTCGTCGTAAGTCTGGTAAGTCGGCAGGTGCTAAGTAAAACATGTAAAACGGTATTATCATGACAACGAAAATAGAAAGAAGACTGAAGATAAAAACCCGCATTCGCGGTAAAATCTCGGGAACTGCCCAACGTCCCCGTATGACTGTTTTCAGAAGCAATAAGCAAATCTATGTGCAACTTATTGATGACCTTGCCGGAAAAACTCTCGCCTCTGCATCTTCACGTGCGATAGAGGGTGGTAACAAAAAAGAGCAAGCAGCCCAAGTAGGTGCCGAGATTGCCAAGAAAGCACAAGAAGCTGGTATTACAACTGTCGTTTTCGACCGTAACGGATACCTCTATCACGGAAGAATTAAAGAATTGGCTGATGCCGCCCGTAACGGTGGACTTAAATTTTAATCATTATGGCAGTTAAAAATAATAGAGTAAAATCAACAAGCGACCTCGAATTGAAAGATCGTTTGGTCGCTATCAACCGTGTTACCAAGGTTACAAAGGGTGGTCGTACATTTACATTCTCGGCCATCGTAGTTGTTGGTAATGAAAATGGTATTGTAGGTTGGGGTCTCGGAAAAGCAGGTGAAGTAACTGCTGCTATTGCCAAGGGTGTAGAAGCAGCCAAGAAAAACCTTATCAAAGTTCCCGTCCTCAAAGGTACAATTCCTCACGATCAATATGCAAAGTTCGGTGGTGCTCGCGTTTACATCAAGCCCGCTTCTCACGGTACCGGAGTAAAAGCCGGTGGTGCGATGCGTGCCGTATTGGAGAGTGTCGGTGTTACCGACGTGCTTGCTAAATCAAAAGGTTCGTCTAACCCCCACAACTTGGTTAAAGCTACTATCGCAGCATTAGCTGAGTTGAGAGACGCTTCAATGGTTGCTCAAAACCGTGGTGTGTCTATGGAAACAGTCTTTAAAGGCTAATGGAGGAGTATACAATGGAAACTATCAAGATTAAACAAGTAAAAAGCAGAATCAAATGTCCTGCAAATCAATGCCGTACACTCGATGCTCTTGGCTTGACTCGCATGGGTCGTGTTGTTGAGCACGAAGCAACTCCCGCAATCCTCGGTATGGTTGCTAAGGTTAAGCATTTGGTTGCTATCATTGACTAATTTATCCATCGAACTTAAAAAACATTACAGATATGGATTTGAGTAGCTTAAAACCCGCCGAAGGCTCAGTTTCTTCACGCAAACGCATCGGCCGTGGTCCTGGTTCGGGTATGGGTGGTACTTCAACCCGCGGACACAAAGGTGCCAAGCAACGTTCGGGTTACAAAAGAAAAATTGGTTTCGAAGGTGGTCAAATGCCTTTGCAACGTCGTGTTCCCAAGTTTGGTTTCAAGAATATTAATCGTGTAGAATATAAGGCTATCAATCTTGAAGTGCTGCAAGCACTTGCCGAAAGCCGCAACTTGCAAGCTATCGATGTAGCTGTGTTGATTGAGGCTGGTCTTATATCTTCTAAACATCGCGTTAAAATTCTTGCTAATGGTGCTATTTCAGTAGCTCTCACAGTAACTGCTCATGCCTTCTCTAAGAGTGCAGAGGCTGCTATTGTAGCTGCTGGTGGAACAGCCGTTAAACTCTAATAAAAATGGGAGTAGTAAAAACCTTAAAAAATATATGGAAAATCGAAGATTTGCGTAAGCGAATTATTTCGACTATCCTATTGGTTCTCGTATATCGGGTAGGATCTTTCGTGGTCCTCCCCGGTGTCGACCCCGACATGCTTGCTCAGCTGCAAGCCCAGACCAGTAGCGGCTTGATGCAATTGCTCGATATGTTCTCGGGTGGTGCATTCTCTAATGCATCTATCTTTGCATTAGGTATCATGCCCTACATTACCGCATCGATTGTGATACAATTGCTCGGTATGGTGTTGCCTTCATTCCAGAAGATGCAACGCGAAGGTGAAAGTGGTCGTATGAAACTTAATCAGTACACTCGTTATCTGACAGTGCTTATCCTTCTCTTGCAAGGACCTGCCTACCTCGTTAACTTGCGTGTGCAAATGGGTGCTGCCTTCCCCTCGGGATGGTCATTCCTCATAGTTTCTACTATCGTGCTTGCAGCCGGCTCTATGTTTATCATGTGGTTGGGTGAGCGTATTACCGATAAAGGTATCGGCAATGGTATTTCGTTCATCATTTTGATAGGTATTATTGCACGCCTCCCACAAGCTTTGTCGCAAGAGTTTATCAACCGTTTCGCTTCACAACAAGGCGGATTGGTAATATTCTTGGTTGAAATCATCTTCCTGCTCTTGGTGATTGCACTTGCAATCATGTTGGTACAAGGTGTGCGTCGCGTGCCTGTACAATATGCCAAGCGTATAGTGGGAAATAAACAGTACGGTGGTGCAAGACAGTATATACCCTTAAAGGTGAATACTGCCGGTGTAATGCCCATTATCTTTGCACAAGCCATCATGTTTATTCCTATTACACTTGCCGGATTCAATGCCGAGGCTGCAAGTTCATCATTCTTCCGTTCATTCATGTCAATGACTGGTTTTTGGTACAACGCAATCTTTGCACTACTGATAATCGCCTTTACTTACTTCTATACTGCCATTACAGTGCAACCCACTCAGATGGCTGAAAATCTGAAGCAAAATAATGGCTTTATCCCTGGTATCAAACCCGGAAAGAAAACAGCCGAATATCTTGACTCAATTATGTCGCGTATCACGATGCCCGGATCAATATTCCTTGCCATCGTAGCTATCCTTCCTGCCTTCGCACAAGCTGCCGGTGTAAGTGCCGAATTTGCACAATTCTTCGGTGGTACATCATTGCTCATTTTGGTAGGTGTGGTACTCGATACATTGCAACAAATAGAGAGCCACCTCATGATGCACCATTACGATGGACTCATGAAGTCGGGTAAGATAAAAGGTCGTGCCGGATATTAAAAGCATAAAGATGATTAATCTTAAAACAGACGAAGAAATAACGCTGATGCGTGAGAGTAATAATCTCGTGGGTAAAACACTGGGCGAATTAGCCCGGTGGGTTGCTCCGGGTATTACAACACTTCGCCTTGACCATATAGCCGAAGAGTTTATTCGTGACAATGGCGGTATTCCCGGTTTTAAAGGATATGGAGGCTTCCCCTTCACCCTTTGTATCTCGGTTAATGAAAACATTGTGCATGGATTCCCTTCAAGTTATGTACTTCGCGACGGAGATATAGTATCTATCGATTGCGGTGCTATCGTAGCAGGCTATAATGGCGATTCGGCATATACATTCCCCGTTGGTAATGTAGCCCCTGAGGTTATGGCTTTGCTCAAAACTACAAAGGAGTCGCTTTATCAAGGTATTGAAAAAGCAGTAGCCGGTAATCGTATTGGCGATATTTCCAATGCTGTGCAAACATATTGTGAGGCACGTGGTTATTCAGTAGTAAGAGAGTTCATTGGTCATGGTATAGGTCGTAAGTTACATGAAGATCCCGAAGTCCCCAATTATGGACGCCGTGGCTGTGGACCACTCCTTAAAAAAGGTATGTGTATAGCTATTGAGCCTATGATCAATCTCGGATCTCGCAATGTAGTAGTAGAAAAAGATGGTTGGACAGCTCGCACAAGAGATAGAAAACCCTCGGCACACTACGAGCACACAGTGGCAATTACCGACTCATCAGCCGAAATATTATCGTCGTTCGAATATATCGAACAAGTTTTAGGAGAAAACAGTATTTAAGCACATTAATTATATGGCAAAACAAGCAGCAATAGAACAAGATGGTATCATCGTAGAAGCATTGTCGAATGCGATGTTCCGAGTAGAACTTGAGAACGGTCACGAAATTACCGCCCACATTTCAGGTAAGATGCGTATGCACTACATCCGCATCCTCCCGGGCGATAAAGTGAGAGTTGAAATGTCCCCCTACGATCTTACCAAGGGAAGAATTGCGTTTAGATACAAATAAAAATACATAACGACATGAAAGTAAGAGCATCTATCAAAAAGCGTACTGCTGACAGCAAGATCGTGCGTCGCAAAGGTCGCTTATATGTAATTAACAAGAAAAATCCCAAATATAAACAACGTCAGGGATAATTTTATTATTTTTGCAAAATCAAATAAAAGTAATACAATATGGCAGTAAGAATTGTTGGTGTAGACTTGCCGCAGAACAAACAAGGCGAAATAGCCCTTACCTATATCTTCGGTATAGGTCGCAGTGCAGCAAAAACAATCTTGGATAAGGCTGGTGTTAATCGTGCCACCAAAGTAAAAGATTGGACTGATGCTGAGGCAGCTAAAATTCGTGAAATCATCGGTGCCGAGTATAAGGTAGAAGGTGACCTTCGCACTGAGATTCAGCTTAACATCAAACGTCTGATGGATATAGGTTGCTATCGCGGTATCCGTCATCGTATCGGTTTGCCTGTGAGAGGTCAAAGCACCAAAAACAACGCCCGTACACGTAAGGGTAAAAAGAAAACAGTTGCTAACAAGAAAAAAGCTACTAAATAATAAGTAACTATGGCAAAAAAGACAGTCGCAACAAAGAAGAGGAAT
>JAFXJY010000027.1 GCA_017531985.1 Bacteroidaceae bacterium | reverse complement strand
CCACATTCCGGACATCTTTTTCTTCTTGTTTTTTGCATAAAAAAATACCTTTGATGAAACGCGTTTCATCAAAGGTATTATAAATATCTGTAATTTAGTAAATTACATGTGGTTTTACCAACTACTTTTTACCATTATACCCTATTTCTATAAGTCGGCATAAAGGGGAATTTCCTGCAAGAATGTAGTCTGTCGGGTATCATAGTCAATATGACAACAATAATGCAACATACCATTAGAGACTACAATATATGGCACACAAAATACCATATTATACCGCACAATCTGATCAAAAACCTGTTGAGTAATGGGGATGTGTGGTGCTTTGTATTCAATGAGCATCAACGGTGAACCATAAACATCATATACCAACGTATCGCAACGCCGTGGACGACCATTGAGCGACAGAGCTATCTCATTACCTATGCGACCGGCAGGATAACTTCGATGTCCCACAAGAAAAGCAATGAAGTGTTGTCGCACCCACTCCTCGGGGGTGAGTGCCACATATCGCCGACGCGTATTGTCCCAGATGGAAATACTCCCATCGTCATTGCGTTTAAGACGGTAATCATAAGACGGTAAATTCAACTCTATCATCGAACAAAAAAAATTTGCTTATTCGTAATCTTATATGTAATTTTACCCAAAATTACACAAACATCCCATATTCTACAAATATTGGGGAAAAATTATTTTGGCACCTTGGCTAAGAAAGACAACAATCAGTACCTCTCGCTACTGAAAGACATACGCAAAAAAGAGTTTCGCCCCGTCTATTTCCTGATGGGCGAAGAAAGTTATTTCATCGATATTATTACCGATGCCATTATTGAGCATGCTCTCAGCGATGACCAACGCGACTTTAATCAGACGATTATGTACGGAGCCGATGTTGCCAACTATGGCGTTATTGTGAATGCTGCCAAACGCTATCCTATGATGGCCGAGCGACAATTGGTCGTGGTGAAGGAGGCTCAACAGATACAAGGTATCGAGATGTTGTCGTACTATCTGAAACAACCCCTACAATCAACCATACTGGTTATCAACCACAAACACGGCAGTGTAAAAAACAAAAAAATACTTAGCGAGATAGAACAAGTGGGTATTGTATATGAGTCGAAAAAACTCTACGACAACCAACTGCCCACATTTATCAATAACTATGTTGCCGAGAGTGGACGCTCCATCGAAAACAAAGCCATGCAGATGGTTGCCGACTTCATTGGTAGCGATCTCAACCGCCTGACAAGCGAATTAGACAAGTTGAGCATATCGATGGGTGAGGAGAAAACATGCATTACACCCGATGATGTTGAACGGAACATAGGTGTAAGCAAAGATTTTAACAACTTTGAGCTATTGAACGCTATCGTTACTCGCAATGCCTTCAAAGCCAATCAAATTGTCAATTATTTTGAACGTAATCCTAAGAATAACCCGCTGATTGTAACCATCAGCGTACTCTTCGGTTTCTTCTCCAACTTGATGATAACATACTTCGCCGCCGACAAGAGTGAACAAGGACTCATGCAAGAATTGAAACTACGCACTACTTTCCAAGCCCGCGATTACGCAACTGCCATGCGTAACTACAACGCATTTAAGTGCATTGATGTCATAGCATTGCTACGGCAATTTGACGCCCGCTCCAAGGGTATAGGTTCTACCTCCAATACCACCGAAGGTGAACTATTGCGAGAACTGGTGTTCAAGATTATGCATTGATGATAGAGTCCATTTCATCACCATATACGGAACATATAGGAGAGTGTGATGGTGAAGCCACGGTTGGCTGATGAGCCGTAGAATACGTCGGACTTGTGGTTGCCGAAGGTGTCGCCCAGTCCGAAGTAATATCGTCCTTCAAGTGCTACAATGTGGCGTTGCATGCGTAGCTCTACTCCCACACCACCGGTTATGCCATAGTCAAAGATATTCTTGACTGGCAAACTATATGACTCTTTAATTTTGTTTCGTTCGCTAAACGATGGGGGATTGTTTACATCGAAGTTGGCAGTATAGGTGTCATTCAACATTATTCCTAATTGGGGTCCTAAATTGACAAAAGCATGAAACTTATCACTACCGAAATAGATGTGCGACATGAAAGGTATCTCCACATAATTGAACGTGCGACGATAGTTGTATGGGTCGGTTTCAAACTTTTCATCCCATCCTCGCTGCGAAAAGTTGGCTTCAATAACGAATCCGAATAGTTTCTCCTCGATATATCGCATGGTAAATCCGGCGGTGTATCCTATCCATGTATTTTGTTGAACCGAGGGCGAGAGTGCCATGTTGGGGAAGTTTACACCGGCTTTGACTCCCAATGATAACTCCTTCGGGAAATTGGGATCACGCTGCTGTGATAGGGATAGGAGAGTACCACATGCTATAATAAGGATGACTATGAATAGGCGTTGTTTCATGGGAGAGTTATTAGAAACTTAATTTCTCTATCTTCATGTCGCGGGTGAGATGCACAAAGTAGAATGATTTGTTTATAAATCCGCTCCAATTATTGATGCGTTCAAAACTGAAATCGGTCTGAATTGATTGCGTATCGTGTGCCACGTCGTAGTTGGCAAAGTTTTTGCCATATTGAGCAATGGCTTGTAGGAAATATAGTCCGGTATCGAAACCAAGGATGGCATATCGCGGACTGGCATTACGCATTTCCTCGTTGTACCAATAGGTATATTTCAGGCTGAAATCGTACATTCGGCTATCGTCGGGTTCGATATAAAATCGAGAGAGGATGTATGTGTTGAGTTTATAGAATTTGTCAAGGTGCTTATTGATTTGCGGCACCCATCCGGGGTAGCCGAATAAGGAGACATCGGTAGCCATGTGTTCAGCTTCATATTTGTTCAATGCAGGAAGTATCTCGTTGATGACCTCTTTTTTGTTTGACATGGGAACGAACACTATTGAGGAGTAGGTTGTCAAAGAGGCAAGATTTTCGTCACTAAGAATATCGGTATAATTACATGTTAAATGCTGTATATTGTGCTGTGCAAGCTCACTCTGCAATATTTCGATAAATTCATTATCCGACTCGGTGTCACTGGTATTATCAAGGAATACTATTGTTCTATTTCTGAACATTTTAACAAATTGAGCAACGGCTTCGGCATACAAGTACGAAGCAGGTATATTGGTCTGAAATACCCTGGCATTCGTATTAACTTTTTCATTTTTCAATGAGAATGAATTAACGATATTGATATCGTGTTGTTCACCGAAGTCGGCAATCAGATCAATGGCTTCATCTTGGTCGGGAGCTATGATAAGATCCATTTTTTTCAACTGCTGACGTGAAAGGATGTCACGCACCATGTCGGTTGAATTCTGAGTGTCATAGGCATATACATTTATAGAGTAACCTTGACGTTTGAGACTATCAACGGCTAATAGGAAGCCTTGATAGTACTCTGTGTAAAGCGACGACTTGACTGTTTCTTCTTGATTGAGCATGAATGGCAACATTACAGCTACGTTGATATAGTTGGCATTTTTCTTTGAATAGATGCGGCTATACAAATTCTCCAAATGCTCATTTGACGCAGTCTGACCATTGTTTGAAGCAATAGGATTCTTTGCCTCATTGTTAGGGATGTTGATATTCATACCTTCCTTAACCTTGCGAACATCAGGATTGGCAGCTCGCAACTCTTCGACTGATATATCAAATTTCTGTGCAATGCTATAAAATGTCTCTTTCTTCTTGGCACAATAAGTTTGATATTTACTATTGTTAACTGTTGTTTGTTTTACGGTATTTTCTTTAATATCAACTTTATCTGATTTATTATCTTTCGACACGACCGAGCGGTCGGGGGTATCTTTAACTTCTTGGGCAGTCACAGCCACTCCTGCATTGCTATCGGGGACTCTTATAACAGCACCTTTGGCCAACTTGGTGGGCTTAATACCCGGATTAGCTCGTATGATAGATTCCACATCTGTATCGTAACGTTTGGCTATGGCATACAGGGTTTCACCCGATGCGATAGTGTGATATATGTATGTTGGAGTCTCATTCTTGGGAGTGGACTGAACGGTTGTTTTTGCCTTTTGAGTAGTTTTCGCAGGTGTCTTAGTCGTTGCTTGTGAAGGCTTCGAGAGATTTTTATTCTTCTGCGGAATGAGCAACTTATCACCGGCATTTATTCTCTTTCTCGCACCGGGGTTGAGTTTACAAATATCGTCGATAGAGACATTATACATCTTGGAGATTGCATACAACGTTTCACCTCGCTTGATGGTATGCTCAAATGATGATGAAGCAGCCGACTGTGAAGAGTCGTCTTTGTCAACCGGGATAAAGAGTACTTGGTCGCGTTTCAGTCCGTTTTTGGCAGCCGGATTATATTTGATAATATCTTCTTCTGATATGTCGAACTTCTTGGATATCGAATAAAAGCCTTCACCTTTCGAGACTTTATAGACGTAATACTCTTTGCCATTCATGGTTTTACGAGGCAAATCGGAAACTTGTGCTGCTGCCATAAGCACTATACCGCACATAATGGATGTTATAATCGTTCTAATGTTCATATCTGTTAATGTGTTCGTTCTCTATTGTAAAGGATATAAATCGTACAAAGTTACAAATTATCCACTGCTTATGCAATTAAATAAATCATCTTTATCGTTAAAAAGGTTTTTTAACGGAAGTTATACTACTTGTAATTTGATATATGACACAAATGTAGTATATTTGTTGATTGGTCTCACTCACCATTTATACCTCAATAAATAGAGTGAGACGACGTGTGTATTTCAACTTTATAACATGATAATTTATGAAACTTACCATTCATAACTTCACATTTGCAATATTTTTACTTGTTGCCTTGTTTACATCTCAATCCACACAAGCCCAACGCATATCCGTAGAAGGTGGAGATGGATTATCATATACCTACCTTGAAGACTACAAAGCCACCGATGGTATTAATGTCGTACTGGTTGTATATGGCACAGCCGATAAGGTATTACGATATGATGGGCGTTCGACCGAACCCATCACATGGTACACCTATGAAGATGTTCTCACTCCACTGCCATCGACTCAGGATGGTATACACTCTACCATACCTCTAACACGCACTGAGTGTGGTTATGTAATCATGCAAGGCAATAAGACATACTATGTATATGTTGTGGACTATATCAAACATCCGCTCATTCTTTCGTCAATAACAACCGACGAGAACAATTCGTGCGATATTGTTACACTCAACATAACAGGTGAGGGTAATGAAATGTATTATTATGCTTTCAACAATAAGTTACCTCACGAAATACATCGCGACATTGATATTATGTATAACACATTGCAGTGGAACGACGAATTATTGCAATACGAAGAGATTCAACAAGTTGTATCACTTCGACAATTCTCCTCGACCTATCCCGTTGCAGCACCTCTATGCAACACCACGTTTACGGTCAGTGGCGATCGCTTCTTGCAAGCCTGGAATATGCCACAAGAGGTGAGTAGCGACGAGTTTGCGACTTATGCAGTTGAAGCACAAGCCAAAGCCACCCAAACTTATAGGGAAGAAGCTAACGAAATAGACCGTCAACCTACCTCCGGACTTGGCGGCTCGGCACCTGTCGAGATTGAGTTCTGTGCTTATTACACTGATGCTGTTACACATGCCGAATGGCAATTTTCGCAAGATGGTAATTTCTCAGGCATTACCCACAGATACAATGACGACCTATTGCGATACACCTTCAACGAAGAGGGGACTACCTATGTTCGCTTAGTTGTTACAAGTCTCAATGAGACGTGTGTGTATGAATGTGAACCATTAGTGATAAACGTTGGCACATCGAGTCTTGAAATCCCCAATGCATTCTCACCGGGTACCATCGATGGCAAAAACGATGAATGGCGTGTTGCATTCAAGTCGATAGTAGAATTTCGCTGCTGGATATTCAATAAACAAGGCGTACAGATGTATTATAGCGAAAACCCCGGAGCAGGATGGGATGGCACTCATGCAGGTCGCTTGGCATCGCCGGGTGTTTACTACTATGTAATAGAGGCTCGCGGAGCCGACGACGTAGAGTACAAACGCAGTGGTCACATCAACCTGATGCGTTCTAAGAAAAACAGCACTACTAATGACAACAATATAGAGTAATAAATAAATTCATTATGAATCGAATAGTAAGACAACAATTTAAGGGAGGGGGAATTGCCATTGCAATTCTATTAGGGATTATTTCAACACCGTGTTGTGCTGTTTCGAATGAAACAATAACCGATAATAATTACAACATAGAATATCGCATACCCGATGTTCCTGAGCGGACTTCATTTGCCGACGAAACAATCGACTTGACACGTTACGACATGTATGAACGCTATGAGCGAGAACTCACAGCTGCATGCTACATGCACAGCAGCACACTGCTTACCATCAAACGGGCCAACCGATATCTACCCGTCATAGTACCCATTTTACAAAAAGAGAATATACCGGTCGATTTCATCTACTTGGCTGCTATCGAGAGTGCATTCAACCCCTTAGCCTACTCACCGGCAAAGGCAGCCGGTATATGGCAATTTATGCCCACAACAGCACGCGAATATGGACTGGAAGTCAATAGCGATGTTGACGAGCGATACAATGTCGAAAAAGCTACTGTTGCAGCCTGTAAATACCTGCGTAATGCATATAACAAGTTTGGCAGTTGGGTCGATGCCGCAGCATCTTATAACGCCGGCACACAACGCATTACATCGGAACGCAACAAACAAGGTGTAGAGAGTGCCTTGGATATGTATCTGGTACAAGAAACGTCGCGATATGTATTCCGCATATTGGCAACCAAACAGGTGATGAGTTCGCCAGCGGATTATGGGTTCAGAATACGAGCCCATCAGCTATATCAACCTATCAAAACTCGAACCATAGAGGTTACTACCACCATTGACGACCTTGCAGCATGGGCGAAAGAACAAGGTATTACCTATCAACAGCTAAAAGACTTCAATCCCTGGTTGCGTAGCCGTACTTTACCCAATAAGAGCGGAAAAAGATATAAAATACTCATACCTCTTACCGAGGATATATACTATGATGATAAACGTGAATATCGCACTTTTGACGAAAATTGGATTGTGAAAGATTGACATGGAAGAAAAATTAGTAGAAGAAAATATCGAGGTGCTGGGAGCAAGAGTTCACAACCTCAAAAATATAGATGTCACCATCCCTCGCCAATCGCTCACAGTTGTAACAGGGCTCAGTGGCAGTGGAAAGTCGTCATTAGCTTTCGACACCATCTTTGCCGAAGGACAACGCCGTTACATCGAAACTTTCTCGGCCTACGCTCGCAATATGTTGGGCAACCTCGAACGCCCCGATGTTGATAAAATAACAGGACTCAGCCCGGTCATTTCGATAGAACAGAAAACTACCAATCGTAACCCTCGCTCGACAGTGGGTACTACGACCGAAATATTCGACTTCCTGCGTCTGCTGTTTGCTCGTGCGGGGGAGGCTTACTCTTACCTGTCGGGCGAAAAAATGGTAAAATTTACTGAGGAACAAATTCTCGAACTTGTCATATCGGAGTATGAAGGTCGCAAGACGTATATCCTTGCTCCACTTGTGCGTAACCGCAAAGGTCATTACAAGGAATTATTTGAACAAATGCGACGCAAAGGGTTTCTCACGGTTCGTATCGATGGAGAACTACAAGAGATACTGCAAGGGATGAAACTCGACCGATACAAAAACCATAGCGTAGAACTTGTAGTGGACAAACTTATTGTATCGAACAAAGACCGCGAACGGGTGAAAAACAGTGTGCGAACAGCCATGAAGCAAGGTGACGGTCTTATTATGATACTCGATGCAGGTACCAATGAGATACGCCATTATAGTAGAGCATTGATGGACCCTGCCACAGGTCTATCATACAGCGAGCCTGCCCCTCATAACTTTTCATTCAACTCACCATTAGGAGCTTGTCCTCAATGCAAGGGTTTGGGATATATCAATGTAATAGATCGAGAAAAGCTAATGCCCGACATGAGCAAATCGATATACAACGGTGGTATCGAGGCTCTGGGCAAATACAAACGCTCACTTATATTCGGACAGATCGAAGCCATCTGTGAGCGTCATGGCTACACATTGAAAACGCCCCTGCAAGAGCTGTCGGAAGAGGCACTCGACGAGATATTGAACGGCTCGGATGAGCGACTGATACTGAAAGACGATCCTGAAGGCTACTCCGACTATTTTCTTACCTTCGAGGGTATTGTGAAATACATCGAGATGCAACAACAGAGCGAAGCATCGGCCTCGGCTCAAAAGTGGGCAGGACAGTTTGTATCGGTAATCACTTGTCCCACTTGTCATGGACAACGCCTCAACACCGAAGCTCTGCATTATCGCATTGCCGGCAAGAACATCGCCGAACTGGCGGCTATGGATATTGCCGACTTAGCTCAGTGGATAGACAATGTCGAGCAACAACTCAACCCTCAACAACAACTTATAGCCTCGGAAATCCTCAAAGAGATACGCAGTCGTCTGCACTTCCTCACTACGGTAGGATTGGATTATCTCAACCTCAACCGAGCATCGGCTACCTTGTCGGGCGGTGAAAGCCAACGCATAAGATTAGCCACCCAGATAGGTTCGCAACTTGTCAACGTACTGTATATCCTCGACGAACCCAGTATAGGTCTGCACCAACGCGACAACACTCGCCTCATCAACTCACTGAAAGAGCTTCGCGATATAGGCAACACCGTTATCGTAGTGGAGCATGACAAAGACATGATGATGGAGGCCGACTATTTAGTCGACTTAGGGCCCAAAGCCGGCCGATTAGGAGGCAACGTTGTCTTTGCAGGAACTCCTGTCGAGATGATGAAGAGCAACACGCTCACGGCCGAATATTTGCGTCCCGACAGCGAGACCAAAATTCATATACCCACAACCCGTCGCCCGGGAAACGGTAAGTTTTTAACCCTGCGAGGTGCTACGGGCAACAACTTGAAGGACGTAACAGTATCACTCCCATTAGGGTGCTTCATCTGTGTAACAGGTGTGTCGGGCAGCGGTAAGTCTACCCTCATCAACGCCACGCTGCAACCCATCCTCAATCAGCACTTCTATCGTTCGCTGCAAGACCCTTTACCCTACAAAGGCATCGAAGGACTTGAACACATCGACAAAGTAGTCACCGTCGACCAGTCACCATTAGGACGCACTCCACGCTCCAATCCTGCCACCTACACAGGAGTATTCTCCGACATTCGCAACCTCTTTGTCGAGTCGCCCGAGGCTAAAATACGCGGCTACAAACCCGGTCGCTTCTCATTCAATGTGTCGGGCGGACGCTGTGAAGCATGCAGTGGCAACGGCTACAAAACCATCGGTATGAACTTCCTGCCCGATGTGTATGTACCTTGTGAAGTGTGTCATGGCAAACGCTACAACCGTGAAACTCTCGAAGTGCGTTTCAAAGGCAAGTCCATAGCCGATGTACTGGACATGACCATCAATCAGGCAGTGGAATTTTTTGAAAATATCCCCGTTGTGCTTAACAAGATAAAGGTTCTGCAAGATGTGGGATTGGGGTACATCAAGTTGGGACAACCCTCCACAACACTATCGGGCGGAGAAAGCCAACGTGTAAAACTCGCCACCGAACTGGCCAAACGTGACACAGGCAAGACTCTCTATATCCTCGACGAACCCACCACCGGGTTGCACTTTGAGGACATTCGCGTACTGCTCGGTGTACTCAATCGACTCACCGACAAGGGAAATACCATCATTGTAATAGAACACAACATGGACGTTATCAAGTGTGCCGATTACATCATCGATATGGGACCCGAAGGTGGTCGTGGAGGTGGCGAAATACTCGCCTGCGGCACCCCCGAAGAGATATGCCGCCAAGATACCTACACAACACAATATCTACGTCGAGAATTGGAATAGAACGTTGATTATCAGAAAATATCATCCCCACTAAGTGTAAAAGTAAATTAAATGCAATTTGATGGATTGTGAAGTAAAAATTTTAGAGGAACTATTCCATGGCAAAAAGGTTAATGACAATATTATTAATCCGATATATGAATAAAATATGGTATAAGTATCCTTAATACAACCACAATCAAATTCAAGTAAATATCCCCAATTCTCACGGTTGTTCTATCAAAAACCTATGAGAGTTGGGGACTGTTCTTAAAAATTACTCAGTCATGCTTGTCGAACAAGCCATGAGGTAGTAGTTATTGTTGTTGAAGGGGAATGTACCGGTCTCGGTGGTGTGGACTTTGCGTGTGTGTGCAGCGTAGGAGCGAGGATTGATTTTGTTGATAAAGGTTGCCATGATGGGGTAGCGGTCACGCATACTTGCCAATGATGCATAAAATACCTTCTCGAATACACCTGTACCACGCACTTCGGTATCGACACAGATGGGTCCATACTGATAAGAATTGTTGCGTGTGAGCTTCACTCCATCGAGTTCATACTCCTCGAGATGCTCTATCATATAGGCAAAAAGTGGCCACTCTGCCCAATAATCCCACGATGCTGCCAAGGCAAAGGCATAGACACGTCCGTTTTCCTTGGCGATGGTTACGCCTTTCTCATCGACAATAAGACGAGTAAGTTGCTCAGTGGTAAGATTGGTGGTAACAAATCCGTCTTTCTTATCCTCAGGTGAGATATAATCGACATGATAGCGACGAAGGAGGGCTACAATGCCTTCAAAATCGTCTAACGTTGCTTGTACTATTTCCATAATATCACGATTAAAATTGTTTGTTACAGCGAAGATAATACTTTACAGCGGGATATGCAAGTTGTTTACAATATATAAATAGGGGAGTGGGACGATTTTTCAGGGTGTGTAAAGTCAAACATATCACATCAGTGCTATACATCTGCATATTAGTCAGTTAACCTTTATAAAATGCAATTTAACTCTCAGGAGAATTTAATATTCCATTATTCACACACAATTATTCACAAATTCGCAAAAATTCGCCCAATTTCGTGTTTTACTTTGCAAATAGAGTAGGGGAGTCTGCCAAACCTTTAATTTTATATAAATAAAACATTCGGAGTTTGAAACACAAAACTTATATCGATTCACAATTTAAAACCATACAAAACAAGAATAGCTATTCCAATATCCAAACTCCACACAAACAAAAGAATTAAAATAAGCGAATAAAGATAATATATCACGACACAACCCGACATAGAATAGCTTACAACCATAATTTTAGATAGATATTTAAAGTGAATTATAGATTTATCCACAAGATTCCCATAACACTATATTTTATGGATAAATAATCACTACCAACTAACTAATATCCAATTATTTATATCATGATAATTAAAGTAAATTATATACAATATTTATACTGAGTTGTTATTTATCAAAGATGATAGTATTTGCAATTCCAAATAACAAATATTTAGATTCCAAACAGCAGATTTGCATATTTGCATTTTTGTATTTACATTTGCAAACAAGAAAAATCGAAATGTAAACGAATTTAACAATATTTTTTCTATGATAGAACGTCTAAAATTATACGTCGAGTATACCGGGCTGATGGATGCTCAATTTGCCGAAAGTATAGGAATGCCGCGATCATCATTTTCGCAACTCATCAACGGTCGCAACAAAACAATCACTGATGCGACAATCAAAAAAATTCATGATGCTTTTCCCGAATTGTCGATTGCATGGTTGTTGTTTGGCGAGGGCAAAATGTTGGTTGATGCCGTAATTACAAAAGAGGGGCAACAAGAACTCAATTTTGCAACCGAGAATAAAAAATTTGCGACCCCAACTGCGAATGCGAACAAATATGAGCAGGAAATTGAAGCTAAAAAGGTAGGAAAAGACGACCGAAACAGCCTTACAGATACTCCTACAAGTGAAATAACGATTGTAAAGGTTGAAAAAAAGATAGCTAAAATTATGGTGTTCTACGATGATAATAGCTTTGAATGCTTCAAACCCGAGTAATTATTTACCCGACCACTTTATTACGGCTACCAAGACTGATGTCGATACACTTTATCAATGATAACTACACACAGCCCTATTGAATAGTTATTTAATTACGCGTATGTAGTTGTAACATATAAATAAATGTGTACCTTTGTACCAATGGTATCATCCATCAACAAATCAAACCAAATAGCAATGAAAAAAAATATTCTTGATTTCAATCTCATCGCAAACGAGTCATTGCATTCGGCATATGCCCTGATGAAGTTCTCTCCGGTACAAGGCACATTGCCCGAGATGCTTCCTGGACAATTTGCAGAAGTTCGTATCGATGACAGTCCTACGACCTATCTGCGTCGCCCCATTTCTATTCACAATGTCGACTACGCAAAGAATGAATTGTGGCTACTCGTGCGTCGTGCCGGCACAGGAACCGACAAGTTGGCATCACTCTCCTGCGGTGCAGTTGTTAACATGGTATTGCCCCTCGGTAATACTTTCACAATACCCACTACACAAACACATCAACCACTACTAATAGGAGGCGGCGTAGGCGTTGCACCGCTATTATACTGGGGTAAAGAACTGCTTACAAAAGGTATTCGACCAGCATTCTTACTGGGGGCTCGCAGTAAAAATGATCTATTACAACTGAGCGAATTTGAAGCTGTTGGCGATGTATATCTTTCGACCGAGGACGGCTCCATCGGTGAACAAGGCTTCGTCACACAACACTCCATCCTACAACAACAATTCTCATACATATACACTTGCGGTCCCAAGCCCATGATGCAAGCCGTTGCCAAGATTGCCCGAGAGAAAAGTATTCCTTGTGAAGTTTCGCTCGAGAACTTGATGGCCTGCGGTGTAGGAGCATGTCTGTGTTGCGTAGAAAATACCACCGAGGGACATGTGTGTGTATGTAAGGAAGGTCCAATCTTTAATATCGACAGACTGACATGGTAGACTTGAATGTAAAAATAGGAAATCTCGAACTGAAAAATCCCGTCATGACAGCATCGGGAACATTTGGTTACGGAATAGAATTTGCCGACTTTATCGACCTCTCACAACTGGGCGGCATCATCGTTAAAGGCACAACCCTCAACCATCGCGAAGGCAATCCCTATCCCCGCATGGCTGAGACCCCATCGGGTATGCTCAATGCTGTTGGTTTGCAGAACAAAGGTGTCGAATATTTTGCCGAACACATCTATCCGCAAATCAAAGATATCGACACCAATATGATTGTCAATGTATCAGGTGCATGCATCGAAGATTATGTAGCTACCGCTGAACGAATAGCTTCGCTTGACAACATTCCGGCTATTGAGTTAAATATCTCTTGCCCTAACGTAAAACAAGGGGGTATGGCATTCGGTACTACTTGCGAAGGAGCCGCTTCGGTAGTAAAAGCTGTTCGTCGAGCCTATCCCAAGACCCTCATTGTAAAATTATCGCCCAATGTTACCGATATAGCCTCCATCGCCAAGGCGGTCGAAGCCGAAGGTGCCGACTCGGTGTCACTCATCAACACCCTGATGGGAATGTCGATTGATGCCGAACGCCGCCGTCCACGATTATCGACCATTACCGGTGGATTATCGGGAGCTTGCGTAAAGCCTATTGCACTACGCATGGTGTGGCAAGTCGCCAAGGCAGTAAACATTCCGGTTGTAGGATTAGGTGGCATATCATCGGCGACCGATGCCATAGAGTTTCTATTAGCCGGAGCAACAGCCATAGAAATAGGCACTGCCAATTTCATAGACCCCACCATTACAGTAAAGGTTGTCAATGGCATTAGCGACTATCTTTCACGTCATGGATTCAGCTCGGTAAATGACATAATAGGAGCATTGGAAGTATAATCCTCCGAAGATATTACTTCTTGCAATACACAAACGAATAGCGGTACAATGAATACCATCAACCGCTATTCGTTATTTATTTTATTACAGATTATAAGCAACTTATTATTACAGGCATCGCAAGTAGCCATGATATAGACATCGCCACCATCACGCACTTTGAGCCGTTTTCGCAACTCTATGGCCGACAAGGGAAAATTGCGAGTAGTAATATTGCACGATGGATATTGAGATGCAAATTGTCGACATGTACTTGACGTAAAAGGAATCACCTCAACAACTTGAAACGAACGTCCCGGGAATTCAGAGACAAAGTTGATGGAAGTATACAAATGACTATTGATAGCCAACTTCATTACACCATATCGCTCACACAATGACTTAAACACACCGGCTTTTAGCAGTGCCACATCAGGTTCGTATAGGTAATTTTCGATACCGCAGGCAATACGAGCTGATACATTCATTTCACTATTAGAAGTAAAGACAACCTCACGATAGTCATCGTAGGAAGTATACATTACACAATTAATATCAATTGGTTCGTCATTGGTATTGACATGACACCCATCGGTATCAATAACAGCCAACATCTCCTTACATTCGTTGCGGACAGAAACAATATATAACTGAAAACGTAGTGATAATTCCTCACGCAGTCGAGTCACATCGACCATTGGTGACATCTTAATAATCAACCTTTTACATCGTTTCAATAAAACAGGCAGCAAGAGCAGTACATCAGGTTCACAATCCGACAAAGCATAGAGTCGTTCTTGCGACTTGCCACGACGAGCCGGATCAATATATATTGTATCAAATGTAACAGAACTATTATTCAAATAATCACAGCAATTGCCATGATACACCTCAATATGGTTAGCCCCAAGAATGTCAAAATTGTGTCGAGCCAACTGACAATACAACTCATTTTGTTCAATATAGAGAGCGTTCTCAACCTGATGCGACATAAAGAAAGTGTCCACACCCATACCTCCGGTCATGTCGCACAGAGTCTTACCCCTCACTAATTTTGCCTTATATCGAGCCGTAATTTCAGAAGAACATTGCTCGGTAGAGAGCAATGAAGGAAAAACGATGCGACCGGCAGCAGCCCATGTAGGCAATTTCTGTTCAATACGACGTTTTCTTATTTCTATCTGAGTAATTGCAAGGTCAATGGGAAAATCGGTATCAACATGTTTCTTCAATCGCAGACGCATCACATCATCGTCACGATGCTTATCAATATAATCATAAAACGCATCATTGAGTGTAATAAAATCGATATGACTATCCATAAACTACAATATTAAATTTAAAAGCCGATACTATAACAGAATGAAGGAGAAGAATATTCGCATTGATTGTTAGAACGTCCGAGAAAGCAACGCCCGAACTTTAATCATGATTAGACTTGACATTTGATACATCTTTACTCTTATTAAAATTGCTCTACAAAGTTAAACAAAATATCAAATAATAGGTATAGAGGAATAGATTAAATAGTAATTGTTTTAAAAAAACGACTACAAGCAAATCATATCAATCGTGTACATGACTCATCATAATTCAGGTAGCATGTAAACGATAAACGTATCTTTGTATATAAGGTATAATAATAGTATATATAACAAATTTCCCCCTATTATGATTTGTCCTATAATTAACATTATGTTAAATAGGATATAACAAAACAGAACGGACAAACTGAAATGGTCAGTCGTCCGCCCTGCTATTAAACTATTACAAGTGATTATATATTCCTAAGATATTCAATAAATTGACATACATCCTCCTCGGTAGTATCCCACGATGTTACGAGTCGCAACTCACCGATAGCTTCATTCCAATAATAAAAATAGTATTTGTCATGAAGTTTACGAGACTTCTCAATGGGCATGGTCAAGAATAGCTGATTACTCTCAACTGGTTGCGTAAAAGTAACATCGGGCATTTGCGACAATGCTTCATGCAACTTGGCTGCCATTTTGTTGGCATGATTGGCACAGTCACGCCATAGATGCTGTGTAAGGAATGGTAAGAATTGAGCCGATATGTATCGCATCTTACTGGCCAATTGACATGATTGTTTTCTCGCATATCGACTCTCTTTCACTAATTGTGGATTGAATATAACTACGCATTCGGCACCCATCAGACCATTCTTTGTACCACCAAGTGTGAGTGTATCTATTCCACAGCTACCCGAAACCTCGTCAATACTTACACCCAATGCAGCAGCGGCATTACTGATGCGAGCACCATCCATGTGTACCATGAGACCATGTCGGTGTGCATAATCGCACAACTCTTTTATTTCGTGCGGCTTATATATTGTACCAAGTTCGGTACATTGACTTATATACACTGCACCGGGTTGCGAGTGATGTTCGACACCGAAGTTTGTCATATAAGGTTCTAATAATGCCGGAGTAAGTTTTCCATCGGTAGTGGATATGGTGCGAATAAAACAACCCGTCCCCTTCCCCGGGGCTCCACATTCATCGACAGCAATATGTCCTGTCTCGGCACAGAATATTATGTGATAAGGGCGAGTCATCAGTTGTAGTGCCATTGTATTACTACCTGTACCATTGAAAACAAATAGTGGCTCACAAGGACGACTGAACTGATTTTTCACCAGTTCGGTTGCTCGTGTTGTCCAGCTATCATCACCATAGCCCAATGCATGACCCTCATTGGCTTGCACAAGTGCTTGCATTACAAGTGGATGCACACTTGAATTATTATCGGAAGCAAAACTTTTCATCGTCTTTTCAGCAATTTTGTATCAATTATAATCCAAACAAACCATCCAATAAAGCTAAATAATATCGAGAGTAATATTTCACTATTAGATAGTAAACGGTTGAAGAAATAATTAAGCAAGGCCGTTATACCTGTAAAACAGAGAGAAAAAATAAGCGACTCGCTAAATGCTCGGATGATAAAGTTCTTCATATATTATGACTGTCATTTGTTAACCTCAGCAAATATATCAAAATAGTGAGAACAATCAAAAAAAAATCCTGATTTTAATTACATATTTACTATCTATAAATTTAAGAGGAGTTCATAAATCGTACCTAACATTCGTAGGTTTATAAAAATGCTCTTAAAACAAGAAGCTGTATCAGATGTTTTTTCCGATACAGCTTCCGATGTAAACGTGTTTTTGAAACTATACGTTATTAGTAACTATCTTCAATAGTCCACACAAAGGCACGAATACCTAATTGTGGAGTTGCTTCGTCCATTTCACGAATGTATTGGAGAATAGGCTTGACACGATGGTCTTCAACAACCGAGATGATGGCCGAACACATAGAAGGCCATGCGTGACTGCCATAATGAGGTTCACCGGTCTTGGTTCCCCTACCCTGCACTTGCTGGATATAGCTAAATCCACGACAATTATGCTTATCGAGCATGTCAACGACACGTTCGTAATATGCTTGATCAAATGTTATCAGAATTGATTTCATGTTTTCTATTTTTATTATTCGGCACCGAGTTCTTCAACTCGACACCGAATAAAATTTATATTTATTTTATACCCAAGGCTTTAAGTTCGGCCTTGCGACGCAGTTGCTTGTGGAATTTCTTACGTTTTCCTTTTACTTCATTACCTGCCACGGTACAATACAATGTGGGGATGAGCAACAAAGTAAGCACTGTTGAAACAGTAAGACCACCTATCACAGCCCATGCCATAGGACGCCACATTTCCGAGCCTTCACCATAGTTCAATGCCATAGGTACCATACCCAAGATGGTTGTAAGCGTGGTCATGATTACGGGACGTAAACGCGACTCACCACCATTGATTACCGAACGGCGTATGCTCATACCACGCTCACGATTCAATGAAATGTAGTCGATCAGCACAATACCATTTTTCACTACAATACCCACGAGCATGATAGCACCGAGCATTGACATCATGTTGAGCGTGCTACCGGTCGCTGCAAGTGCAATGATTACACCCGATAGTGCAAATGGTATTGACAACATGATGAGGAAAGGATACTTCAATGACTCGAACTGAGCTGCCATCACAACATACACAAGTAATATAATGAGAATTAACAATGTTGAAAGGTCGGCAAAAGAATCCTGTTGGTCTTCATAACTACCTGCCAATTCGATATTAAAGCCCGATGGCATATCCATACGATCAATTACCTTCTGTGCAGCAGCTACTACTTCACTCATGGGAGCACCCGATACAATAGCCGATACGGTATTGATACGTTCGCGGTCTTTACGTTCGATGGTAGGCGGATTGAAACGTTCTACTACCCTACCCACATCTTTCACTCTCACAGCCTTACCTTGGTTGTTGTAGATAAGAATGTTTTCGATGTCGGCAATAGAAGTACGGAATTCGGGAGCATACATTACCTTGATGTCGTACTCATCGCCATCTTCACGGTAGAGTGATGCCGTTGCACCATTGATGCGATTTCGGAGGAATGTCGCTGCGGTTGAGAGATTAAGTCCGTACAGAGCCAGTTTCTCACGGTCAAAATCTACTTGATATTCGGGTTGGTAGTCACCACGACTGATACGCACCTCAGTTACACCATTGATGGTACGAAGTTGCTTATCCAAGTAATTGGCAATGGTATCACTGGCTGTAAAATCATAACCATAGATTTCGAAGTCAACGGTAGTTTCACCACCCATACCGCCACCACCACCGCCGAGCTTCACTTCGGCTTTTTTCAAGTCGGGATAGTTCTCAGCAAGGTCTTTACGCATCAAGTCGCATATCTCTGAGAGGGTACGTTCACGCTCATCAGGGTCACACAGACGAATGTTATAGGTAGCAATGTAGGAACCATTGTCACTCAACGAAGCAAAAGTATTGTCGGTATCGGCCTGACCCACGGTAAAGTTGATTTTGGTCATCTCGGGATATTCTTCACTCCAACGCTTTTGCAATTCGAGAGCCAATTCACGAGTAATCTCAGTACGAGTACCTATGGGCATTTCGAGTGTTACACCAATGCGAGAGTTGTCGGATGTGGGCATAAACTCACTACCTACAAACTTCATCAAGCCCATACTTGCGATAAAGAAAACCACACATATCGTCACCATAGCAGCACGATGACCTGTGGCCCATGTGAGAATGCGACCATAGAAACGGTCAAAGGCATCAAGAGCCCGCTCGATAGGACCATAGAAACGCTTGAATGATTTTGAACGTTTCTTTTGCAAACGGAGCATCTGGGAACATAGCATGGGAGTAAGTGACAATGCAATGGTGGTAGACACTATCATAATGATTGTGACCATCCAACCCAACTCTTTGAACATCACGCCGGTCATACCCTCAATCATGGTCAAGGGGAAGAACACACAGATGAGTGTCAAAGTTGATGCAATAACCGATACCGCAACCTCATTGGTTCCATGTACAGCAGCTTGCTTGGGTTCACTACCACGCTCAATGTGTGTTGTAACGTTTTCAAGCACCACAATAGCATCATCCACAACCATACCGATGGCAATAGTAAGTGCTGAAAGTGATATAATATTGAGTGAACTGTCAGACACAAACAAGTAAATAAAGGCAGCAATCAATGATAGAGGTATGGTAATAACAACAATCATTGTTGCACGCCAACGACCAAGGAATACAAATACAACCAATGTAACAAACAACAAAGCATACATAATAGTCTCGAACAAACTATTAATTGTATTGCGGATGTTGTCAGATGTATCGACGATAACACCTATCTTCACATCCTTGGGAAGATTCTTCTGTAATTCGGGAACAGCAGCTTTCACCGCATCGGCAATCTGCACCGAGTTGGCACCCGATTGTTTCTGAATAACAATCATAGCTCCTTGAACTCCATCGTTGTAGGCTTCTTGGGCTCTCTCTTCAATCGAGTCATTGATGCGTGCCACATCACGCAGATAGATAGTCTGTCCGTTAAAAGTTCCAACAACAAGGTCATTCATTTGAGAAGCATCGGTAAACTCTCCTTCGACACGCAAAGCATAAGTATCGGAACCTACATCAAATGTACCACCGGGAATGTTGCGGTTTTCAGCACCTATAATACCGGAGATGGCCTCTACTGTCAGATTATATGCTTCGAGCTTGTTAGGGTCGACATAAACTTGTATCTCACGCTTAGGAGCACCTGCGATTGATACCGAACCCACACCATTGACACGAGCCAAAGGAGTAGCAACGGCATCATCCAATATCTTATAGAGAGCCGGCATACTTTCATTGGCTTGCACCGATAGAATTACGATAGGTACCATATCGGTACTAAACTTGAAGATGATAGGATTCTCGGCATCGTCGGGAAGTGCCGATTCCACCATATCCAATTTATCACGCACGTCATTGGTAAGTACGTCAATATCATTACCATACTCAAATTCGAGTGTAATCAACGAATAATTCTCACGCGACTGAGATGACATGTGTTTAAGATCCTCCACCGCATTGAGAGCATTCTCCAACGGGCGAGTAAGGTTCGTTTCAATATCTTCGGCACTCGCACCCGGATAAGCTGTCATGACCATGATTGTGTTGGTCTCAATATCGGGATAGAGGTCGATAGGCAACTTCGTCAATGAGAAGAGTCCCAATATAGCAATGGCTATAAACACCAGAGCTGTCATAATCGGTCGTTTGACCGCACCTTCGTATAGACTCATAATTTTACATTATTATATAACAGTGTGATGAATATGATACACACCTATTATTCTACTACATTAACTTTAACACCATCACTCAGACGAGTTTGACCGGCAACTACTACTTGTGTTCCATTTTCAACACCCGAAAGGATCTCATAATAATTGTCGACATGGCGACCCAATTCGACTTGTGTATAAGTCACAGTACCATCGTTGTTATAAACGTAAACAAAACGGTCGCCCGAGCCGGCACGTTTGATTACAGCACGATCCGATACTATCACTCTTGATTTAGCACCAAAGTCGATAGTGGCACGAGCAAACATTCCGGGACGTATGCGATTGTTGGCATTGGGTATTTCCACTTCAACACCGAATGTGCGTGTCATGGGGTCGATGGTAGGATAGATAAGCGATACACGACCCTTGAAAATCTCATCGCCGAACACATCAAGCGTAATATTGATGGGCATTCCCACTTTTACCTTAGTAAATTCTGTTTCCGATACATTGATAACAATCTTAACAGGATTAATCTGCATCACTGTAAGGATAGCACCTTGTGCCATATCGCCATCGTCGTAGTTACGGGCAGTCACCACGCCATTGACGGGGCTTAACAATTTGGTGTTTTCGAGCAGATTATTATAAGCTGTCTTGGCAGCCTCAAATTGAGTCGTAATCTGGTCTAATTGTTGTTGCGAAGCACCACCTACGGCTACCAATTCTTTGGCACGATTGTATTCCAACTCAATGTTGTCAAGTTGTACTTTTTGTTGCATAATATTAGATGCATCGAGGTCAACAAGCAGCTGTCCTTTCTTTACATAATCGCCCACTTCGACATATATTGTCTTGATACGATTGGGCATTGACGAACTGATGTTGTTACGTTTGTCGGGTTGCACTGTGGCTGTGTAAGTTACCTCCTGAGGGACATCCTGCAATGTTGCCGTTGCAATCTTAACCGACTCGATAGTTTCTTCTGTTGTTGTTTGTTCGGTTTGAGTAGCACCGGTACATGCACTTAATAGGGCTATACTTGCCGTTGCTACCAAGAAAAGATTAATCTTTTTCATAACTTGTTTTAGTTCTATGTGTTTTTATTATTTTTCTTCTTGTGGTTCATACTTGCTTATGTCGGTAGTACCCAACAATTTCTGCACATCGCTCACACCTGCAAGGAAGTCATAGATGGCTTGGCTATATGAGAGACGGGCACGAGTAAGTGCCAACTCGGCATCATTCAATGCCACAAAAGTGGCTGAACCTATCTCAAAGCTCTTCTGCATGATAGCGTATGCTTTCTCGGCTTGTTGAACGCCCAATTTGTTAGAGTCGATCTGTTTTACCGACTTAGTAATCGCATCGATTTGTGCCTCTACTTGCATATCAAGAGCTCGCACAAGGTTATCGCGTTGGAAGCCCATTTGAGCCACATTGGCTTGTGCTTGTTTTACTTTGTAGTAACGCGAACCACCCGAGAAGATAGGCACATTGAGTGCAACTGCCACTGTCGAATAAGGATTGAAACGGAAGTTCTTGAACATATTGCCATCACTCATCGATATCCAGTTATAGCTGAACTGGGCACCCAGTGTGGGAATATAAGCGAACTTCTGCAATGTTGCAGTTTTTTCGAGCATCTTCGTTTGCAAGTCCAATTGACGCAAGTCGGTATTGTTGTCGAGTGAGCGATCAATCGACATTGTTACATCGTACATATTTTGCTCATAATTCGACAATTTATCATTTATCACTACATCTATTTCCACATCGATACCCATCAACACTTTAAGCTGGAGTTTCGACAGTTTCACAGCATTCTCGGCCGAGAGTAACGAAGGCTCGATGTTGCGTACAGCAACTTCCGAACGCAACACATCGTATTCCGATGCAGTTCCTTGTTTGTACTGATTGGCATAAGTCTCGGCATTCAACTTGGCGTTATCATATTGGTCACGCAACACATCGTAAGAATCCTGACACAACAATACATTATAATAAGCCTTCTGTACTTCGTTGATGAGTGAAAGACGCGAAGAGCGAGCAGCTTCGAGTGTTGTCTGTATGTCAAGTGAGGTTATCTCGACACTCTTCCACAACTGAGGAGCTATAACGGGGAGTGTGGCCGAAAAGCCCATTGAATAGGTATTGTCCAATCCTACCTCAAATCCCTCCTCCGACGAGGATGTCGAAGTAGAACCTCCGGTCTCAGGGAAAGGAACGCCCATTGCATCGTAAATGGGTCCTAAGTAAGTCTGCATCATACCACCTATATCGAATGAACCGCCCGACATGTACATGCGTTGCTTCTTGATAGCACGCTGATAGGAAGCCGAAGCATCGATTTGGGGTAAAAGACCGGCGATGGTCTCACGTTTAGAATAATCTTTTTTCTGAACCTCGAGATCGGCAATCTTGATTGTCGGACTTTCGCTCAACGCAATTGTCAACGCTCGATCCAAGTCAAGGGAAAGAACCGAGTCGGTTGTTATCGACGTCTGAGCTGAGGCAGAAATCATTGTTGTCAATGCCAACACTGTGGCAATAGAGACGCAAAATCTTTTTTTCATACCTTTTATTTGTTATAATGTTTGTGTTATTAAGTCATAATTTTCATTGAGTACTTTTACTCCTTTCTCGGTAGCTATTCCGTAAAGGAAGATACGCATAACGGTACTTAACACTTCGGCAAAACTCCATTCATTATTTCCCGGAAGTTGCGATTTACGGTACCAGTCAATCTGACTATTGTGCAATGTCGCTACAATATCCATGTTGAGATCAGAGCGAATATACCCCTCTTCTACACCTACATTGAGGATATTGCGAATGTATTCAAACTGTTTCTCGCGGTTCTTGGCTACCACTTCATTAACTTTCGACCGCATCTGTTCGATGTCGAGCTGAAACGATCTACTCGTCTGGTTGACATGATATATAATTCTACTATAACAACGCACCAACTTCTCTATGATATTGGCATCACTGTTAAATATTGTACACATATCTTGTTCTTGCTCTTTACGGACTTTCTCCAAGCATGCGATAATAAGTGCATCCTTATTGGTAAATGTTTCGTAAAGGGTACGCTTAGATATGCCCAACTCCAATGCGATAAAATCCATTGTTATAGAGCGTATTCCATATTGAAAAAACAGTTTGCCGGCTTTATCAATAATACATTGTCTTATTTCGTCACTCATTTCCTTTTTCTTTTCGCGGTGCAAATGTACAAAAAACTACAAAAACGATAAAAGTTTTCATGTTGTATTTTCTTGATTTTAGTAAATAAAAGTAAATTCAGTATTCATCACACTCGGCTGCTATATATAATAATGTTAGAAGGCTTCTATAATATCGCAAAGTTTTAGGAAAAATGAAATGTAATTATTACTTTTGCATATCAATAATAGTATGAACTACACAAAATTTTAACTACATGAACAACAAATCGATGCTAATTATGGGAGCAATTATTGCAACCGCATGCTCACCGGGAGGAAAAATAACCTATCCCGAGACCGAACGCACCAATGTAAATGACACCCTGTGGGGCGAAGTAGTAGCCGACCCCTATCGTTGGCTCGAAAACGACACTTCGGCAGCCACAGCACAATGGGTGGAGGCTCAGAATGCTGTCACCAACAGCTACTTAGCCGACATACCTTTCCGTGAGGCTCTTCGCAATCGTCTCAATGAGGTATCACAATATGCCACCGAGTCGATGCCTTGGAAAAAGAATGGTAAATATTACTTCTATCGCAATGACGGAGTGCAGAATCAGAGTGTACTCTACGAAAAAGAATCGCTCGATGCCGAGGCTCGCATGATACTTGACCCTAATGCGTTGAGTGAAGATGGTACTGTGGCATTATCGTCGGTCGAAATATCGCCCGATGGCAAATATCTGGCATATGCTATTTCGCGTAGTGGCTCGGACTGGAATGAAGTATTTGTAATGGACTTGAATACCTTGGAACTGCTTCCCGACCATGTAGAATGGATCAAATTCTCGCCTATTACATGGTACAACGATGGCTTCTATTATAGTGCATTCAAGCCCGAGATAGGCAAAGAACTATCGGCAACCAACAAGAATCACACTATCTATTATCACAAATTGGGTACAAGTACCGAACAGGATCGCCGCATATATTGCAACGAAGAGAATGAGTTCCGATATGTTTCGGGTGAGATCTCCGACGACAAGAAATACTTGGTTATTTCCGAGTCGGCAGGTACTTCGGGTGTAGGTATTTATCTGCAAAGTCTTACCGGCAACGACCACTCTATCCGTTGCATTCTTCCGGGATACGACTACGACTATGTGATGGTGGGTATGCACAATGGTTGTTTGCTATTCTACACCAACGACAACGCCCCCAACTATCGACTCATAGCCGTCAATCCTCAATCGCCACAACGTTCGGCTTGGAAGGAGATTATTCCCGAACAAGATAATGTATTGTCGGGTGTTACACTTGCCAATGGTCGGATACTCGCCTCTTACGCCATCGATGTCATGAGTCACCTCTATTGCTACTCGATGGATGGAGAACAACTCTACGAAGTACAATTGCCCGGAAATGGTACTCTGCAAGGCATCAGTGGTTCGCCCAAGGAGAAAGAAGTATTCTACACCTATACATCTTTCACCTATCCTCAGACTGTATATACATTTGATACCGAGAGTCGAGAATCGGAACTTTATTACACACCACAAGTCGATTTCGACCCCGAGCAATATGTAAGCGAACAGCTCTTCTTCACCAGCAAAGACGGCACACGCATCCCCATGACCGTAACACACCGCAAAGGCATGGAACTCGACGGTAAGAACCCCACATTGCTCTACGGCTACGGTGGTTTTGCCATCACACTCAATCCTCGATTCATCAACACAATGATACCTTTCCTCGAAGAAGGTGGTGTATATGCCGAAGTCAATCTACGCGGAGGTAACGAGTACGGCGAGGAGTGGCACGTAGCAGGTACCAAGATGCAGAAACAGAATGTATTTGACGACTTTATAGGAGCCGCCGAGTATCTCATTGCCCAAGGTTACACATCGCCCGCGAAGTTGGCTATCAACGGTGGCTCCAATGGAGGTCTCCTTGTGGGAGCATGTATGACTCAACGCCCCGACTTATATGCAGTAGCAGTGCCACAAGTGGGAGTACTCGACATGTTGCGTTACCACCGATTTACCATCGGTTGGGGATGGGCAGGCGACTATGGCACAGCCGACGACAGCAAGGAAATGTTCCGTTATCTCATTGGTTATTCACCCTTGCACACACTGCGTGAAGGCACTACCTATCCTGCCACATTGGTAATGACCGCCGACCACGACGATCGTGTAGTACCGGCTCACTCATTCAAGTTTGCCGCTGAGTTGCAACACTGTAACGATGGCATCAACCCCACCCTCATACGCATCGACTCGAAGGCCGGACACGGTGCAGGACGTCCTCGCCACAAAATCGTCGATGAAAAGACCGATATGTTTGCCTTTATCATGTACAACTTGGGAATGAACCCCAAGTTCTAACTTCACATTCGATAATAAGATAATCGTCTCAGAGCCGCACTTGCGAATTGCTCTGAGACGATTCTTTTTGCTATATACCCACTGAGCAAGAACTCAGCAGCATCTGACTACAAATAAAATCATCAAGGAAGCTTCGAGCTACACCGAGCCTACCACCACCTTGATGATGAGAGATTTACATCTCCGCATAAATTTTGCGGGGCTTATTCCTTGCCCTGCTCGCCGGTTCAAAGGCTTTTTTTATTAGCTTATCTCCGATGAATGACCCTCTAAAACTAAGGAACGAGAACTACGCGGAAACCGAGACCGCGGTAGCGGTAAGACGGAGCATAGTAGCCACGCATAGAGACGCGACAGCACGAGGGAAAGCTGTTCCAGCTACCACCGCGGTAGACACGGTTTTGACCACTGCTTGCTCCCTTGGGATTGGTCTGGCTTGATGAACTGTAACTGCCATACCAGTCACTGCACCATTCCCACACATTGCCGTTCATGTCGTTGAGTCCCAACTCATTGGCTGACTTCTGTCCCACCGGATGGGTACTGTTATTTGAGTTGCGATAGTACCATGTCACGCAGTCGATGGAATGGCTGCCACTGTACTTGCACCCTTGCGACTTGTTGCCGCCCCGGGCGGCATACTCCCACTCTGCTTCGGTGGGCAGACGATAGCTCTTGCCTGTGAGACGACTCAACTCACGACAGAAGGCTTGGGCTTCATCATGACTGACATAATACATGGGATAGTTATCTCCTTCGCCTGACAAAGAGTATGAAGGATCTGCTTTATCTCGCTGCTGACGTATGGTTGTTCCCATAACTGCTTTCCACTGGGCTTGCGTTACTTCGGTCTGCCCCATGTAGAAGCTGCTTACTGTTACACTGTGGGTAGGTTTTTCATCACTATCTTCTGATACATCTTGCTCCGAGGTCGCTCCCATCGTGAATGTGCCGCCCTCAATATATACCATCTTCATATTCAATCCCAAAGCATTCTCAACAAAACTATCTTCGTGATTACGTTGTGAATTTTGAGCCGAGGCTGTCATGACAATAAAAAGAGCCATGAAAAGGGTTGAAAGGTTTTTCATAATATTGATTATTTACTTACTGTTTGCTCAATTCAAAACCTATCAACACGCCATCATAACTGTCGACGATCTGAAAGACGCTGTTGAGTGTAGTTATACCCAACTTGCCAACGATGCTCTTAAACATAGCTATAAACTTGTCGGCTTCGAAGAGAAGTACCATTTTATTGCCTACCACCTCGACGTAAGCAGGGGTTGTTGCCAAGGCCGCTGTTCCAAATTTTACAAATTCGAACGTGAAATATCCTTTCTCCTCGGTCTTGGTAGCTGTTCCCGAAAGCGGTATGGTCTTGTAGGTCATCACAAAGTTGCCCTCGGCATCAAACTGATAGTTATAAGCCTGTGTGAAACCTAATTTGGTGTAGGTGGGAGCCAATTTTTGCGATATTTGCGATGCAGCAACATCACCACCTGCCGATTTGAGAAAATCTTCCGACTTGAATTTGCATGCCGGGGCGGTATATACCCATGTACCTTCGAGATCGGCAACGGTAAGTTCCTGATTGGCAGCCACGACACTACCCAATATACTACCCAAAGCAGATGTAATAGCATCGCCGGTAGAGGTCGATGCATTTTCACCCGATGAGGCATTGTTATTACCCAACTTATTCAAGAAATCACTTAACCCCGAAGAGGTGGTTGAACTGCTCGGTGTTGAATCCTTCTCTTTGTCGGTAGTAGTTGTTGTTGTAGTGTTATCACCCTTACTGCCCCACAATGAGCCGAATCCGGTTGTTGACTGAGCTGTACTTGTGCATGAAGTGCATATCGCAATACACGCAACCCATGCAATGCTTACTAATGTTTTATTCATATGATTCTATTTTTAGGTTTATTATTATTCTCCTATGATGGATCATTCATGTGATTTTCCGGTTCAAAGGTAGTATTTTTCAAGGAAAGTTTATAGAAAAATGCTATAAAACGAGAGTAACGAATGAACTTTTCACCATGAGCATTGTTATTCGTACGGAGAGAGCCAAAGCAAGGGAAGTATAAAGTTGTCGGGTTTTGGAGGAGCAGTCGACACTTATACAAGCCCGGCACATAGCTCTTTCCCATCAAAAGAATACCTCGCAACTTACATTATTAGTGGCGAGGTATTTTCTTATATTGTGAGTTTCTATCGATTCATGCTATCACTTCATGCTTGACCTCATCTTCGAGAGCTGTATCTATCTCTTCAAAGACCGAATTACGACTCTTAAACTCAGGTACAAGAAGTTTCATGCAACGCACCATCTCCATGCTTTCGCCCTTGATTGCTTTGTCGAGCATGGGGTTTATATGTTTTATCACTTCGTCATACTCATAATTGCGTACTTTTGCTATCATAATCTTCTTGTGATAGGTTGCAATAGTTTTTTCTTTATCGTTAAGCAACTCTTCGTAAAGTTTCTCTCCGGGACGCAGTCCGGTTTCGACAATAGGAATATCGACATCGGGTGTAAGCCCCGACAATCGTATCATACGCTTGGCAAGGTCGTAAATCTTGACAGGCTCACCCATATCGAAAACAAAAATTTCGCCACCATGTCCCATACAACCGGCTTCAAGTACGAGGTTGCATGCCTCAGGGATGGTCATGAAGTATCTTATAATGTCACGATGTGTAACCGTTACAGGACCTCCTTGTGCTATCTGCTCCTTGAACAATGGTACAACTGACCCATTTGACCCTAAAACATTGCCAAAACGGGTGGTGATAAATGATGTACGACATGAGTCGTTATTCTGTTTCATGTGATAAAATAACGACTGTACATATATTTCGGCAATACGCTTGGAACAACCCATAACATTGGTAGGATTGACAGCTTTATCGGTCGAAATCATAACAAATTTTTCCACGTTATACTCCATTGACAAGTCAGCCACATTGCGAGTGCCACCCACGTTGGTCAATATTGCTTCGGTAGGATTGTTTTCCATCATAGGCACATGCTTGTAGGCTGCTGCATGAAAAACGTAGTGTGGATGATATTTCTCAAACGCTTGACGCAGACGGTCTTTGTTTTGAATATCGGCGATATATGGGTGTATATCGATGTCGGGAAAGTTCTTTTCGAGTTCCAACTGCAAGTTGTGCATGGGTGTCTCGGCTTGATCGAGCAATATAATAGACGAAGCCTTAAACATAGCTACTTGTCGCACTATTTCACTTCCTATCGAGCCGGCTGCACCGGTTACCATGACTACTTTATTATCTATCGTTTTACTGATACCGGGGTTGTCGGTGTGTATAGGTTCACGCCCGAGCAAGTCTTCAATCTTTATGTTATACACATAGGATGAGACATCATTTCTCTCATATTCACTACTGAATTCTTCGACTTGATTGAGCAGAAGTAATTCAATGCCTGCTTCGAGAAATTGATCAGCAAAACCTTTTTTCATCAACTCCATGTGCGTAGCCAAGAAAATAAGAGTTTTGCTATTGTATCGTTCAAAGATTTCTTTGATTCTCTCGGGATTGAAAGGATGTATGGGTAACCCATTGATATTGTTGCCACTTCTCGTGCCTTGGAGCGATAGAAGAGCAACCGGCCTGTATGCTCCATCGGGTTCGTTAAGCAGAGCATTAGACAACACAATCGAGTTGATAGCCGAACCCAGCACGATGACTCGCTTACGCTTTATACGATCATGCGATACTTTATTATAGAGCGACTTGATGGCAAGCCTTTCAAGCAATATGAACGAAAAGGAGAAGATTCCTATTTCCAATATTTCAATAATTGAAAATATTCTATACCCATCAAATAACAGCATGCCCACCAATGTCAATATGATCAAGACAACACATGACATTGAAGTCATCTTAAAAATACGATAAGCATCCTCCAGTCCGGTGTAACGTATAATTCCCCAATGACACTTGGTGACACTACTCATAGTCACAAATACCAATAACGCCACTATCGTACTGATAATATTGTCAATATCGAATGATAGAATAGTAGAATTATCCGTTTTGACAATGTACATCGAAAAGAGACATGACACAAATACCAATGTCATATCAACAAACAGCACCATCCAACGCGGTGCAATTGATGCATAACACTTTGATATTAAATCACTATTGTACAATCTTTGAAACATACCTATTATTCTTTCATTGCGAATTATCTTATCAACTCCAATAACTCGACAACGTCTCCTTATGTTTTTAATTTCGCACAAATGTATATAATTTTAAATAATTAGTAATTATATCATTATTATATTAACTTATATTAACCCAACTCTTAGTGAGCATTCATAAGCTCTTCAAAGATATTTACCAACTGCGGTATAACGTTCTCAATCGAATATTTTTCGACACCTATGTGTGCTGTACGCCCCATATTTATTCGGAAGGAAGGATTGTTATAGAGATATATCAACTTTTCAATAAAATCATATTTATCATTAAGGGTAAACAGCAATCCATTTTCGCCATGATTTATCAAGTCACGATGTCCCCTTACCCGGCTTGCCAAAATGGGTAATGAGGCATACATTTCCTCAACAATTCCTAAGCCCAATCCTTCGCTGACACTGGGTGATACTCCAACATCGGCCATCTGCAAATAATCGGTTATATTAAGTTGAAATCCTGCAAATATCACCGAATCATCAACGTTCAAATCTCTTGCCAACTTTCTACAAGCTACCATCTCTTCACCATCGCCCACCATAACTATTTTGCAACGCTCTATTTTTCGCTGTATATCAACAAGTGATTTTATTAAGAAGCGATGATTCTTATCGGCTGTATATCGAGCTATATACAACAACACAAAGTCATCGGATTGAAGAGAATATTTACGACGCAGAGCATCTCGATCCTGCAAGCCCAATGCTCCGATGTGCCGGGTATCATATCCTATGCCGGGTAATTTGTATTGATAAGGTATTTGAGGGAAATATTTCTCGATGTGCAAACGATCTTCTTCGTTGATAGAGATTATAGCATCGGTATAAGAGGCTAAAAACATCTCGGCAGGACAGTAAAGCATCCAATTTTTCTTTTTTGCACCATTATAGAAGTGCAATCCATGAGTCATATACACGACCTTTGTTCCATATCGACGACGAGATTGTGAAGCAGCCATTCGTGCCACCATAGCACCTATGGGGGTGTGACAATTCACTATATCATATCGTTCCTCATTCATCAGCTGTCGCAACCTACACACTGCCGTCAGGTTACTCATGTGCAACGGAGTTCGCTTTATGGGAATATCTATCTGTCTATGAGCATAAGGAATAGTTGTTCCATCATTTTCCGATGCTACATGTACCATCCATCCATTTTCCACCCAATACCGGATGTGTGGAATCAGGAATGTTCTTATAAAGAAATAGGACGAGGCAACTATCAATATTTTTTTCATCTCAATCGGCTATGTGACTTGCAAAGGTAGTAATAAAATATCATTATCATACTATCCAGTGAGGATTTGCACCTATAAATAGAGCTGCTGAAATCAACACTATATATACCGACACAAATACCCCTACCGCTTTTCGTTCACCCCTATTTTCCACTATCCTATGTATTACATATCCTCCCATAACAGACAAGAATGGGACAAAACAATAAGCATACCGCGATACCGAACCGGCTGTTATAAAAGCAGGGATACAATAGGCAACAGCCGATACCGTTGCCAACAAATCGAATATCATTCCGCCCCCTTTTTTACGCCACCAATAAAACAAGTAGTAACTCAGCATAGGAATGGCAGCAGCATACCATAGATAACTCATGCGTTGATATATCATCATCGATATAGGCAATCCATAATCGGGTGTTGCCGACACAAATGGGAAGGGTATCATGAATTGTACAGCCACGCTCACAGGCAACAATATCATTCGCAGCCACAAGGGATGTGTGTCGTAATCACCTATCAACTGTTGCAATGGTTGTTGACTCTCACCACAAAAGAATGAGCCATGATGACTTTCGTCCGATACATATTGCACAATAAAGCCACCATCCCCCCACCAGCTATAATATATACCCACAAACGACATCACGCCCATTGCAACAACAATCATCAAGAACGGAACAATATCACGACTCTTCAACTCATGACACCAAATAGCAAGTAGATACAACCCTATTATGTAAATATAAGTGACTCGACATGCCGCAAGTACAAACAAGGCCACCAACAAGAGTGGAAAATATTTATATAATTTATATTGCCGTTTAATAGCATACAAAGCATTCACACTCAATACCATTGCAAACATAATAAAAGGCTCCTTGGCCAATAAAACAGACATACCGAGTACTCCGGGAATAAGGGCAGTCAACATCATAGCATACCCCGACACCCGTTGAGCCATCGCATGATTATCTACGACCCACCACACACATCGTCCTACCATGACAAGAAGCGACAACATAAGTCCTATATTAACGATAATAGGGTAAGCTATATCGGAAATACCTACACGAAGCCAGCACGAAAGGAATAGCGGATAACCCCAATAGGGTACAATAGGGCTATTCTGTCCCACACTACCATGATACAAGTCGTGCGACAAAAGATAAAATGAGCGAGCGTCATACAATAAAAAAGGTTCTTCGACACTTCCAAGTACTACCGTAGACTGCCAATAATTGAGCAACATGAATACCGACATGGTTACAAATGCCACACTCAATGCAACCCTACCCCACTGCACTGCATAACTTGACCGCACATACACTCCATAAGGTATCATGTAAGCTATACATAGCGATATAATAATGGGGAAAGCTCTACCACCAAGCAACGTAAACGAAAGAGTTGTTACAACTATAAGAGCTATAACAATGTCGAGAAACTGTATGTGCGATATTCGTTTCAATGAAGCAACAGGTGTGTTCTATAAAGTTATTAAATGTATAAATCATTGTCGGTAGTCTCTATCTCAGCCGCTTGTATAATTGTGGTATCTTTCTCATTTTTCGTCCGTTACAGTGTTGTCAAAAGAAAAAAAACAAGACACCTTAAATAATCGCCCACATCAACTCGGCCTTATTTACAGAACCTACCATTACTATAATAGAGTTGCAAATTTACAATAAAGAACCAATATAGCTCACTGTTTAACCACCAAAATTTCAAAAACAGCACTCAAATAGCAATCATAACAAAAAATTTTTCTACCTTTGCACCGTACTGAAACTAAACTTGAAAGAAATCATCAGAAATGAATTACAAGAGAATCAGATTATTCTCAATCTTAGGGTTATCTCTAAGCCTTCTTGCTTCATGCTCGCAAGACAAAGGAGACCCTCAATTGGGAAATGGAAACTTCAAGTTATCCATAGAAACCGACAACGAAGTCATACCCGTGTTGCGTAACACCCAAGTTGCAAGCGGAGTAAATCCATCAGCCGAAGACTTTGCCATAACACTGACTAACGAAGATGGCAGCTATACAAAGTCTTGGAGTACCATCAACAACATCCCATCAGATGCAACATACGATGTGGGCAACTACACCATCAGTGCATCATATGGGTCTCTTGAAGAAGAAGGATTTGACACGCCTCATTACAAGGGAGAGACTAAGTTTACCATCCGCGACCAAGAGACCACTGCCGTCGATGTTACTTGTACTTTGGCTCATGTCAAAGTATCACTACAATACACCGAAGCATTCACCAAGTATTTTGCCGACTATAATGCAACTATTCGTTCGGCTAGTGGAAAGGAATTGACAGTCACCCGCGATGAAACTCGCGATGCATACGTCATTCCCGGAGATATAACACTTCGCCTTAATCTCACCAAGCCAAGTGGTGTGTCGGCTACATTCGAACCTGCCAAAATCAAGGATGCAACTGCACGCCAGCACTATATCGTAACCTTCGATGTAACCGAGAGTGTAGGTGCAGCTATTCTTACTATCGTATTTGACAATGAAACCGAAGTTGAACCCATCACTATCGACATTACCGATGAAGCAATGGTAGCTCCGGCACCATATATCAAGCTCGAAGGCATTGAAAACAACGGTTCTATTGAAGTGCAAGAATGCGACTTGCCCGATAGTGGTGTGTTAGGAGCCAGCATTACAGCCCGTGGTGGTCTTACCGGCTGTACACTCACTACAACCTCTGAATACCTCATTCAAGAAGGTTTCCCGACACAGGTGGAACTTAGTGAACTCACACCCGAGCAAACTGCACTCTTCGAACGCTTGGGACTTGAAGTGAAAGGTTTTGGCAACAACGTTAGTAAGATGGGATATGTCAACTTTGCCACTTTGACTCCATCGCTACAAATAGCTACAAATGGCAATTCCAACCACACATTCACATTGACCGCTCGCGATGCCAATGGAAAAGTATCTGAGCCTGTTTCCTTTACCATTACCAGCACTCCGCTTACATTATCAATCGGAGAATTAGAAAAAGTAATGTTGGGTAGTACTGGTATCGATATTCCTATGACATTCAATGGCAAAGACATCAAAAAACTTAAAGTATATCAGGATAATAATGGTAAAGCCAATGAGATACCATATACCGTTCTTAGCAACAATGCCGAGAACTACACATTACATGCAACGATAGAGATAGGCAACACACCTCAATCCTTATATCTATCTTATGCCGACAGACGCAATACCGAAAGTAAGAAAATAGATATTACTGTACCACCTTATACACTGATATGCAATGACTACGACGTGTGGACAACTCGTGCTGCCATGCGTGTTACTGCCACCGATGCAGCTTACCAAGATGTAATTGAAAAATACATCTCATTCTATGTGAATGAAAGCAACGGATGGAAAGAGTTTTCGCCCGAGAAAACAAGTCGTGGTTACAACATAACAGGTCTGACAGCCGGTGAAACATACAATTTCAAGACTTCATGTCTTTCAGACCAAAGCGATATGGAACAATCGCCCATCATGAAGTTTACAACCGAAGCCGCATTAAACCTACCCAATACACAGTTCGAAGAGTGGACATCATGGTTCTCTGAGACTATTAATAAAGGTGGAAAATATGGCAAGATAGCCGGTACCGTACAAGAGACACAAGTTTTATCATCAAGCGATCCCACCGGATGGGCTACCGTCAATACCAAAACAGTACCCACTAATCCATCGACCAAAAACACATGGTATATGGTACCATCTACACTTGTTGCTCCCGGTGTAAGTGGCAATGCAGCTTTAATACGCAATGTGGCTTGGGACAATAATGGTAGTACTCCTCCACAAGGCAACTGGGGTTTGTCTCAATCATTATCTTCATTGAATGCTCCTTCGATTGCCAATCGCAGTGCGGGTAAACTATTTCTGGGAACATACTTTTACAATCATGACTCAGGTGTTGAGTTATACAATGAAGGTATAGCTTTCACTTCGCGTCCTGCCAAGTTATCGGGCTACTATAAGTACATAGCCAAAGGTGGCGACACAAACGGTGTGGTGACCATAACTGTTGAGCATCGTACAGCAAGTGGCGAAGTTATTACTCTGGCAACAAGAACATTGTCACTCAATCCGGCATCCAACTTCACCTACTTCGAGGCTGCCCTATCGTACACCAACGTACAATACAAAGCGACTCACCTCAAAGTAATGTTTGCATCATCCAACAATGCTTCTAAGAGTCAATCGAGCGAATCGTCAACAATTACAACCATCGATAATAAAGCTCAGGCTATATCGGTGGGTAGCGAATTATACATTGATAACATATCTCTCTCTTACTAAAAATATATATCTATGAAGAAGATTTTTCAACTATTCATATTAGCAATCATTGCTATAAATTTTCTCGCATGTCGTGAAGATGAACCGGTAAATGCATCAACAACCGGTGAAATAGACCTTTCAAGCCTTACGGTTTCATATAACCATAATGCAACTATCGTACGCAGTACCGATGTAAATGATTTCATTATATCGATATATGAAAAAGGAGGAAGTACCTCATTGGCACAATGGAGCTACAAAGATATGCCCGAAGTATTTACACTTGATGCGGGTATTTACACACTGCAAGTTGCTTCACACATTCCCGAGGCAGCAGCATGGGATTTACCCTACTATTTCGCCCAGAAGGATTTCGAAATAGAGGTTGAGAAAGTTACAGCCATCGGAGAGGTTGTGTGCGAACTTAGTAACGTAAAAGTTACTGTTGAGTTCAGCAGTGACTTGCTTGCTGTAATGGGCAACGATTGTAAGGTAAACGTAGCACTTGGCAAAGGCTCACTTGACTTTACCAAAGACGAAGGTCGTGCCGGATACTTCACCATCAATGAGGAGAATGAGAACCGTCTATATGCTTATTTCACAGGTACTGTTGATGGATACGTTGATACTACTTACCGTGAGATAGACAATGTAAAGGCAGGAGAATGGCGTATATTGCGTTATTCACTCAAACAAAATACCGAGCCAAACATTGAAAGCGGATCTTTTACCCCTCAACTTATTATAGATGTTACCTGTCAGACTATTGAACAAAATCATCAAATAGATGTTAAGGAAGATGTGATAGAGGATCCCGAAGGAAACGACGGTGGAAATGAGACACCGGGTCCTATTGATCCACCTACTCCCAATCAAGGTCCCAAAATCACTGCGACAGCTTTTGATATTAACGAACCTCAGATATTGACCGATGACTTAGTTATCAAAGTAGAAGTAACCAGTGAATCACCTCTCGCAGGATTTACTGTTGACATAGAATCTACAACCCTCACACCCGAAGAATTGGAAGCCGTAGGATTGTCGGCACACCTTGACCTTGGTAATCCGGGCGATTTACGTCCTCAATTGGAAGGTCTTGGATTCCCGGTTGCAGAGAATGTAATTGGTGCCAACGAAATATCATTTGATATTACACAATTTGGTGGCTTATTAGCCGCCCTTGGTTCGGGAACACACAGCTTTGTCATGACTGCAACCGACCAAGCCAATAATGTAACAATCCAAACATTAACCCTCATTACACAATAATAGGATGAAACGAATGAATAAAATAGTATCGTCCATGCTTACCCTCCTATTGCTCATAGGATTGGTAGCATGCCAAGAAGATACTCACAATAAAGGTGAAGGTTGCTTGTCGATGGAATTGAATATATCAAAACCACGCACCAACTCAGCTATGCAGCAGACTGAGCAGCCAACAGTTGAGAATCAGTTGGCCGATAGTTGTCGCATCAGAATATACGGTAGCCAAGGACTTGTTCGCTTCTTTAAAGGGCTTAACAATCTCCCATCGGAACTGTGGCTTGCAGCCGACGATTATCGCATAACCGCCATTACAGGCGACTCACTCCCGGTAGCATTCAATCGCGGATATTACAAGGGTGAGACCAACATTACTATTGAACCGGGCAATACCACTCATGCCACATTATCTTGTCGGGTTGTCAACACTCTTGTAACAGTTGCTATATCAGAACAACTGAAAACCGTATTATCCGATTATAGTGTAACAGTAAGCAGTTCACAAGGTTCTCTTACTTACACTCAGCAACACACCGATTCGATAGGATACTTCATCCTCCCCGATGGAGAAACATCGCTCAGTTGGACAATTGTTGGTACTCAACAAGACGGTAATGCTTACACTCAATCGGGTACATTGTCGAATGTCAAAGCAGCCATGCGATATGACATTACATTTAACTACAACGAGACTCAATATACAGCCGGAGGTGCCTATTTCAATCTTATTGTCAACGAAAGTATCATTGATAAAGTTGAAAATATTATCATATACAAGCACCCCGATATAGTGGGTAACAATTTCGATATTGACCAACCTCTTGTGTTTGAGGCCAATTCGGGTAGCGAGACATCAGTGTGGGTCAATGCCTCCTCGGCAATATCACAACTCATCATTTCGGGCGAACAACTTACAGCAATGGGCTTGCCCGCCAATAGCATCGACATAGCAGGTGCAGCCACCTCTACCCTTTCGACATGGCAAAGTGCCGGCTTATCATACCGCTATGACTACGACAGCAGTAAAGATATTTCGACAGCCAAAATAACATTGTCGGAAACACTCATCCGCAATCTCACCGAAGGTGTGTACGAAATAGATATTCATGTAACCGACATGCATGCCAAGCAATGGAACAAAACATTGGTGCTGACCATATCTAATGCAGTAGTCCTTACAGAGGAAGTTCGTCGTTGCGACATATGGGCTAAACGAGCTACTCTTAAAGGTAAATTGATGAAAGAGACATCCGAAGCACTCACATTTCAATATCGCGTGAAAGGCACTGATACATGGAATAGTGTCGATGCTCAACTCGATGGAACTACCCTCACAGCAGTAGTTACCGGGCTTACTTCGGGAACTACATACGAATACCGAGCTGTGGCCGGTACAATGGCTTCGGCTATCATTGCCGAATTTACAACAGAGACTGAATTTGTCATACCCAATGCAGGATTTGAGAATTGGCACAAAAGTGGCAAAGTGTGGCTCGTGTATGGTAGTGGCGAAAGCATGTGGTGGGATAGCGGTAACCACGGCTCGGCAACACTCAATGTCAACATTACGACACAAGACACCAACATAAAACACAGCGGAAACTCATCCATCAGAATGCAATCGCAATTTGTCAGCCTCATGGGTATTGGTAAATTTGCAGCCGGTAACGTATTCTCGGGAGTTTACTCTGGTACAGATGGAACAAATGGTATCTTGGACTTCGGACGTCCCATCTCTTCACGTCCATCACAAATGAAGGGTTATTACAAATATATAACAGGTACTGTTGACTACTCGGATACCGACTTACTTCCAAAGGGAGCAACCGACTTGGGTAATATCTACATTGCCGTTGGTGACTGGGATGCCCCTATACACATTACAACCAAAGACCATAATATATTCGATAAAAACGACAGCCACATCATAGGTTTTGGAGAGATAATTCCCGACAAAAACACCGATGGCGATGGATTAGTGCCATTTACCATCGATATCGAATATCGCTCAACCGAACGCATACCCACTTATATAGTGATAGTTGGCTCGGCAAGTTATTATGGAGACTTTTTCACCGGTAGTTCAAGCAGTACAATGTGGCTTGACGATTTAGAATTAGTGTATGAATAAATATATTAAAAGAATAGGGTTAACCATGTTACTATCAGCATGTACGCTGATAGTAACATGGGCTCAATCGCCCACCGACACCATCGTCGGAAAACAAGAGAGAGGATTGAAACAATACACCTTTGTTCCCAAAGGACAATGGATCGTAGGAGGAAACATCTCGTATTCGCAACAGAGTGAAGATAACTATCAGTTCCTCATCGTCGAAGATATAAACGGAAACGGATATAGCTTCAAGGTAAGTCCCATGTTTACCTACATGGTGGCCAACAACATGGGTGTGGGAGGTCGATTGGCCTACGAACGTTCGCTGATGAAAATCAACTCGGCCGACATCAATTTAAGTGACGATATGCATTTTGATATAGGTAATATATATCGTCTGAGCCACTCCTACTCAGGCATGGCAGTATTGCGTAACTACATAAGCATAGGTCGCAATATGCGTTTCGGACTATTCAACGAGACTCAATTGCAACTGGGCGGAGGTCAAAGCAAGTTGGTGAGTGGTACCGGAGAGAATATAACAGGCTCGTACGAGAGCCGATTTATGGTAGGTGTAAACTTAGCCCCCGGTATTACGGCCTTTATCAATAACAATGTAGCCATAGAACTCAACATCGGATTGTTGGGTTTCAAGTATAGTTCTATCAAGCAAGTTACCGACCAAATATACGAAGGTAACACCAATAGTACTTCGGCAAGTTTTCAAATCAATCTATTCTCAATAGGCTTGGGATTAGCTTTCTACATTTAATATAGTTATGAGAAGATATATATACACCATAGTCCTATTGGCAATTTCCATCATAGCCAATGCATCACCAGCCACCGATGCAACCATCAACACCGTAGATACAACAACACAGGATATTAGAAAGTTCAATCGAGGACTCACCAATTATCGTTTCATCCCTCAGAAAGAATGGATATGCGGTATCACAGCCTCATATACAGGCTACAACAGCCAAGATAGTGATATAGCACTACTCATCAAAGACTTCAACTTCACAGGCTCGCTATTCGGCATACACCCATTTGTCGGCTACTTCGTAAGCGACAATAACTGTATTGGAGTCAAACTGGGATATTCGACAACCGGTGCCAATCTGGGTAAAATCAATATCGATATCATGGAGGATATGAACATAGCTCTGCCCAACATGGCTTACAATGCTAAGATATACTCGGCAGGAATATTCCACCGTGCCTATTTAGGTCTGTCTCGTAACGGACAAGTAGGTGTATTCAACGAGACAAGTCTTACCTTCGAAAGCGGCACAAGCCACTTTATAAGAGGAGACGAAGAGACCGGAATCCAAGATACAAAAACCGTCTCTAACCAGATAGCTTTGGGACTCAATCCCGGTATTTCGGTCTTCGTACTCAACAACGTAAGTGCCAACGTATCGGTAGGAATATTAGGACTGAACTACAAACAAAGCAAACAATACACCAATAATATTGAAACCGGTATGTACCGCTCGAGCGGAGCCAACTTCAAGATAAACATACTCAACATCAACATTGGTATCACTGTTCACATCTAAAAACTTCGTCGAAAAATGAAGAAACAAATTCGCAACATACTATATCTCATATTCCCCCTATCACTCCTTGCCATACAAGGATGTATAGAGAACGACATCCCCTACCCTCGCATCCCCGCACAAATATTATCGGTCGATGCCATTGGATTGACACAAGCTCCCATCATCAATAACGAAACTCAAAATGTCGAACTCATCCTCGCTGACACGGTCGACCTCAAACGTGTAAAGATAACCACTGCATCCATCACCAAGGATGCCACCGTTACCCCCGACATCGTAGGTACACACGACCTCACATCGCCTGCCCAATTTACCCTCACACTCTATCAAGACTACAAGTGGAGCATATCAGCCACGCAAACCATCGAACGAGAATTTAGCGTTGAAGGTCAGGTAGGTAATGCAGTTATTGAATCCGAAAACAAGCGTGCAAGAGTATTTGTAAGCGAAAATGTCGACCTCAAAGACATTAAAATCAAAACCCTCATACTCGGACCCCAAGGTATCACTTCCTACACACCCGCAGTGGAGATGCTACAAGACTTCTCACAAGGTCCTCGCAAAGTAACCATACAATACCACGATATAGTAGAAGAATGGACACTATACGTCGTACCAACAAAGAGCAACGTATCGCTCACCTCGGTCGACGCATGGACACGCGTAGCATGGCTGTACGGTAGCGGACTGGAACAGAATGACAACCGTTTTGAGATACGTCAAGCCGACCAATCGGAATGGACACCCGTACCCGATGAATACATGGTTTCGCATGGAAGCACATTCTCAGCTCGCGTAATACACCTTCAGCCTAATACCCAATATGTAGCTCGTGCCGTCATAACGGACGAAACAAGCAACGAAATATCATTCACAACAGGACCCGAAGTAGAACTGCCCAACGGAGGATTTAACGATTGGTGGCTCGATGGAAAACTATGGAAACCTTGGAGTGAAGGAGGTTCACCTTGGTGGGATACAGGAAATGAAGGAGCCGCCACATTGGGCGAATGCAATTCACTACCCACCGATGATGCTGTACAAGGTAAGGCAGCAAAACTCGAAACACGATTTGTCGGTATAGCCGGAATAGGCAAACTGGCAGCCGGTAACATCTTCGTTGGCGATTTTACTGGCGTACAAGGAACTAACGGCACAATCGATTTGGGACAACCCTTTACCTATCGCCCTACCAAACTCAAAGGCTATTACAAATACAACACCGGTCCTATTGACTATGCCAGCAACGAGCTAATCAACCTCATGGGAAAACCCGACAGCATGGTAATATACATAGCACTCGGAGACTGGGACGAACCGGTAGAAGTACGCACCGACCCCAAAAATCGCAAGATACTTGACGAAAACGATCCTCATATCATAGCTTTCAGCAAGATTGAAGATAGTAAAACAGTCAGTCAATACACGCCCTTCGAGTTAGAACTCCAATACCGCTCAACTGCTCGCATACCACGATACATTATCATAACAGCAACAGCCAGCAAATACGGAGACTATTTCACAGGCAGTACACAAAGTCTGCTATACATTGACGAATTTACCCTTGAATGGGACTACTAACCCTAAACACAAATACACAAATAAGGCTGTCAAAACTGACAGCCTTATTCTTTACCCTCTAACCCAACAAGAATAGTCCATAAAGATGGTAATGTGGTAAAAAGTAGTTTTTTTGCCTCATTACCCATAAATTCTTATCTTTGACGTGATTATAGACAACAAATCTTGATAATACATATATTACCAAGTAGTTGTGAATTGATGAAATTTTGTATCTTTGACGTGATTATAGACAACTCGATAGGCTTAAACTCAGGAGCTTCCTCCGTTGTGAATTGATGAAATTTTGTATCTTTGACGTGATTATAGACAACTTAAGTCGCAAAGTATTGCATTAAAAATCGTTGTGAATTGATGAAATTTTGTATCTTTGACGTGATTATAGACAACGATGACATCTTACATTACTTCTTAGGAATCGTTGTGAATTGATGAAATTTTGTATCTTTGACGTGATTATAGACAACAACAAAATAATATCACAGCCACACCACCAGTTGTGAATTGAGGAAATTTTGTATCTTTGACGTGATTATAGACAACCGAAACTCATACCAATATAACATTTATAAGTTG
>JAFXJY010000026.1 GCA_017531985.1 Bacteroidaceae bacterium | reverse complement strand
GTAAATTTGACCGTTAAAGAAGTTAACGAACTTGCTCAAATTTTGAAAGACGAGTATGGTATCGAACCCGCTGCTGCTGCTGTAGCTGTTGCTGCTCCCGCTGCTGCCGGTGCTGCTGCCGCAGAAGAGAAGACTGACTTTGATGTAGTTCTTAAGTCAGCTGGTGCCAACAAACTCGCTGTGGTTAAGAAAGTTAAAGAGCTCTGTGGTCTTGGTTTGAAAGAAGCTAAGGACCTCGTAGACGGCGCCCCCGGTGTTGTTAAGGAAGCTCTTCCCAAAGCCGAAGCCGAAGGTCTCAAGAAAGAACTTGAAGAGGCCGGTGCTGAAGTTGAACTTAAATAATAGTCTGTTTTACAGACGATTAGGTTAGGAATCATCAATGGGATGATTCTTAACCTTTTGTGTTTATATTTTGATTAAGTTCACCAAAATCCCCTTTTAATGTCTTCTACAACTGGTAAAGCGCGTATAAATTTCGCTTCGATTAAAAATCCGCTGCCCTATCCCGACTTTTTGGAGGTACAATTAAAGTCATTTAAGGACTTTTTACAATTGGATACACCTCAAGAACGTCGCAAAAATGAGGGCTTATACAAGGTTTTTTCTGAAAACTTCCCAATTGCCGATACAAGGAATAATTTTGTCCTTGAGTTCCTTGATTACTATATTGATCCCCCTCGTTACACTATCGATGAGTGTCTCGAGCGTGGTCTCACATATAGTGTGCCCTTAAAGGCAAAGTTAAAACTGTATTGTACCGACCCCGATCATGAGGATTTTGCTCCTGTTATACAAGATGTATACTTGGGTCCTATTCCTTACATGACCGAGAAGGCTACATTTGTTATAAATGGAGCTGAGCGTGTCGTTGTATCGCAATTGCACCGTTCGCCCGGTGTGTTCTTCGGTCAAAGCACTCATGCCAATGGAACTAAACTCTATTCGGCTCGTATCATACCTTTCCGTGGCTCATGGATTGAGTTTGCTACCGACATCAACAATGTGATGTATGCCTACATTGATCGTAAGAAGAAGTTACCCGTAACCACTTTGTTGCGTGCTATCGGATTTGAGAGTGACCGTGATATCCTCGAGATTTTTGATCTTGCCGAGGAGGTTAAGGTTACTAAGGCCAACTTGAAAAAAGCCGTTGGTCGTCGCATGGCTGCACGTGTATTGCATTCGTGGGTTGAAGACTTTGTTGATGAGGATACAGGTGAAATCTCTTCTATCACTCGTAACAACATTGTTGTTGAACGTGAGACCGAGTTGAAAGAAGAGCATATTGATGCTATTCTCGACAGTGGTGTACAGAGTATCCTCTTGCACAAGCAAGATACCAATACTTCTGACTATGCCATTATATTCAATACACTCCAAAAGGATTCAAGCAACTCGGAGAAAGAGGCTGTTGAATTCATTTATCGTCAACTTCGTAATGCCGATCCTGCCGATGAAGCCAGTGCAAGAGAGGTTATTACCAACTTGTTCTTCTCCGAGAAACGTTATGACCTTGGTGAGGTGGGTCGTTATCGTATGAACAAGAAGCTCAATCTCACTATCGACCAAAGCATCAAAGTGCTTACTAAGGAAGACATCATTGAGATTATCAAATACTTGATAGAACTTATCAACTCAAAGACTGATGTTGATGATATCGACCACTTGAGCAACCGTCGTGTTCGCACCGTAGGTGAGCAATTGTATAACCAGTTTGGTATTGGTCTTGCCCGTATGGCTCGCACCATCCGTGAGCGTATGAATGTTCGCGATAATGAGGTATTTACTCCCATTGACCTTATCAATGCCAAGACTATTTCGTCGGTTATCAATAGTTTCTTTGGTACCAATGCTTTGTCGCAATTCATGGACCAGACCAATCCCCTTGCCGAGATGACTCACAAGCGTCGTATGTCGGCCTTGGGTCCCGGTGGACTTTCTCGTGAACGTGCCGGTTTCGAGGTGCGTGACGTTCACTACACTCACTATGGTCGTCTATGTCCCATCGAGACTCCCGAAGGTCCCAACATCGGTCTTATATCGTCGCTCTGTGTATATGCCAAGATTAACGATCTTGGTTTCATTGAGACCCCCTATCGTGTGGTGAAAGATGGAAAGGTTAATCTTGCCAATGACGAGGTAGTATATCTTACTGCCGAGGTCGAGGAGGGTAAGGTTATTGCCCAAGGTAATGCACCGTTGAAGGATGATGGCGTGTTTGTTAACAACCGCATCAAAGCTCGTCTCGATGCTGACTTCCCATTGGCAACCCCCGATCAGGTAGAGCTGATGGACGTTTCGCCCACACAGATTGCATCTATTGCTGCTTCGCTTATCCCCTTCCTCGAACACGATGACGCTAACCGTGCGTTGATGGGTTCGAACATGATGCGTCAAGCTGTGCCTTTGTTGCGTAGCGAGTCGCCTATCGTTGGTACAGGTCTCGAAGGTCAGCTTATACGCGACTCTCGTACTCAGATTACTGCCGAAGGTGATGGTGTTATCGAGTATGTCGATGCAACTACAATTCGCATTCGTTATGACCGCACCGAAGACGAAGAGTTTACTTCGTTTGTAGATGCAGTGAAAGAATATAATATTCCCAAATTCCGTAAAACTAACCAAAGTACAACCATCGACTTGCGTCCTATTTGTCGCAAGGGTCAACGTGTGACCGAAGGCGAAATCCTTACCGAAGGTTATTCGACCGAAAATGGTGAGTTGGCTCTTGGACGTAACCTTAAAGTGGCTTTCATGCCTTGGAAGGGTTACAACTATGAGGATGCTATTGTGCTTAATGAACGTGTGGTACGTGAGGATATTCTCACTTCGGTACACGTTGATGAATACATTCTCGAGGTGCGTGAGACCAAGCGTGGTATGGAGGAATTGACATCCGACATCCCCAATGTTAGTGAAGATGCTACCAAGGATCTTGATGAGAACGGTGTAATCCGCATCGGTGCTCGTGTCAATCCCGGCGACATCATGATCGGTAAGATTACTCCCAAGGGTGAGTCTGATCCTTCGCCCGAAGAGAAACTTCTGCGTGCTATCTTCGGTGACAAGGCTGGTGATGTTAAAGATGCTTCGCTCAAAGCTACTCCTTCGTTGAAGGGTGTTGTTATAGGTACTAACATCTTCTCGCGTGCACAGAAAAAGAAAAAATCACGTCTCAGCGACAAAGCCAAGTTGCAACAGCTTGAGGATGAGTATGAGGTAAAAATGAACAAGGTGAAAGAAATCCTTGTTGACAAACTCATGACACTCACTGCCGGAAAGGTTTCGCAAGGTGTTAAAGATTTCTTGGGCGATGATGTGATTACTAAGGGTAGCAAGTTTACCCCCGAAATATTGTTCGATATTGACTATACTACTGTCCAAGTAAGTAAATGGACAGCCGATCCTGCCAAGAACGAGCTTATTCGCACTACCATTATCAACTACTTGCGTAAGTACAAGGAACTTGATGCCGAGTTGCGTCGTCGCAAGTTTGATGAGTCGGTCGGTGATGAGTTGCCCCAAGGAATCGTGCAACTTGCCAAAGTATATATTGCCAAGAAACGCAAAATCAGCGTAGGCGATAAGATGGCAGGTCGCCACGGTAACAAAGGTATCGTTTCGCGTATTGTTCGTCAAGAAGATATGCCTTTCTTGGCCGATGGTACTCCTGTCGATATCGTATTGAACCCCCTCGGTGTGCCTTCGCGTATGAACCTTGGTCAGATTTTCGAGACAGTTCTCGGTTGGGCTGGTCAAGTGTTGGGCGAAAAATTTGCAACACCTATCTTCGATGGAGCTTCGCTTGATGACTTGAACGAGTGGACCGATAAAGCCGGTCTTCCCCGATATGGTAAGACATATCTTTACGATGGAGGTACAGGCGATCGTTTCGACCAACCCGCAACCGTAGGTGTTATCTATATGCTTAAACTGGGTCACATGGTTGAAGACAAGATGCACGCCCGTTCTATTGGTCCGTACTCTCTTATCACGCAACAACCCCTCGGTGGTAAGGCACAGTTTGGTGGTCAGCGTTTCGGAGAGATGGAGGTATGGGCACTCGAAGCCTTCGGTGCATCACACATTCTGCAAGAGATACTTACCGTTAAGAGTGATGATGTAGTAGGTCGTTCGAAGGCTTACGAAGCCATTGTTAAGGGTGAAGATATGCCCACTCCCGGTATTCCCGAGTCGCTCAATGTATTGTTGCATGAGTTGCGAGGTCTCGGTCTCAGCGTAAAATTAGACTAAAATAAAGATACTTTCGCGTTCCTGCCGCTATGGCAGGAATGCGAAACAAATAAATAAGAATCAACTCTTTATAAGAAGAAAAATATGGCTTTCAGAAGAGATAATAAAATAAAGAGTAACTTCTCGAAGATTTCGATAGGTTTGGCATCTCCCGAAGAGATACTTGAAAATTCGAGTGGTGAAGTCCTGAAACCCGAAACTATCAACTATCGTACCTACAAGCCCGAGCGTGATGGTCTTTTCTGCGAACGCATCTTCGGTCCTGTAAAGGACTATGAGTGTCATTGCGGAAAGTACAAACGCATCCGTTACAAAGGCATTGTGTGCGACCGTTGTGGTGTGGAAGTGACCGAGAAGAAGGTGCGTCGCGAGCGTATGGGACACATTCAGTTAGTTGTTCCAGTTGCTCACATATGGTATTTCCGTTCGTTGCCCAATAAGATTGGCTATCTGCTCGGTATGCCCAGCAAGAAACTCGATGCCGTAATTTATTATGAGCGTTATGTCGTTATACAACCCGGACCGGTTGAAGAGTATAACACTTACGACTTGCTCTCGGAGGATGAGTACTTGAAAATCATGTCGGAACTTCCTGCCGAAAATCAACAATTGGATGATAGCGACCCCAATAAGTTTGTTGCCAAGATGGGTGCTGAGGCAATTTACGAATTGCTCACACGCATCGACTTGGACGGACTCTCTTACGAGTTGCGTGACAAAGCCAGCCGCGATGGTTCGCAACAACGCAAGACCGAAGCCTTGAAACGCTTGCAAGTAGTAGAGTCGTTCCGTGCTTCGAAGGAGCGTAACCGTCCCGAATGGATGGTATTGAAGGTTGTCCCTGTTATTCCACCCGAATTACGTCCTCTTGTACCCCTCGATGGTGGACGTTTTGCAACTTCCGACCTCAATGACTTATATCGTCGCGTAATCATACGTAATAACCGTCTTAAACGCCTCATGGAAATCAAGGCTCCCGAGGTAATCTTGCGTAATGAGAAGCGTATGTTGCAAGAGGCTGTCGACTCGTTGCTCGACAACTCTCGCAAGTCAAGTGCTGTCAAGACCGAGGCCAACCGTCCGTTGAAATCGCTCTCCGATAGTCTGAAAGGAAAACAAGGTCGTTTCCGTCAGAACTTGCTCGGTAAGCGTGTCGACTATTCGGCTCGTTCGGTTATCGTTGTAGGTCCTGAATTAAAAATGCACGAGTGCGGTCTGCCCAAAGATATGGCAGCTGAGCTGTATAAGCCATTTGTCATTCGCAAGCTCATTGAGCGTGGTATTGTGAAGACTGTCAAGTCGGCCAAGAAAATCGTAGACCGTAAAGGTCCCGAAGTGTGGGATATTCTTGAGCATGTCATGAAGGGTCACCCTGTGTTGCTCAACCGTGCTCCAACACTTCACCGTCTGGGTATCCAAGCATTCCAACCTCGCATGATCGAGGGTAAAGCTATCCAATTGCACCCCCTTGCATGTACTGCGTTCAATGCCGACTTCGACGGTGACCAGATGGCCGTACACTTGCCTCTCGGTAACGAAGCTATTCTCGAAGCCCAAATGCTCATGTTGGGTGCTCACAATATATTGAACCCTGCCAATGGTGCCCCCATTACCGTACCCTCGCAGGATATGGTGCTTGGTCTCTATTATATTACCAAGTTGCGTCCCGGTACCAAGGGTGAGAAACTCAAATTCTACGGACCCGAAGAGGCTGAGATTGCCTATAACGAAGGTAAGGTCGACCTGCACGCTCCTGTGTCGGTAATCGTTAAGGATATTGATGCCGATGGCAATCCTATCGAACACATGGTACACGAAACATCGGTGGGTCGTATCCTTGTCAACCAATATGTACCCCAAGAGATAGGTTATGTCAACGAAGTCTTGTCAAAGAAATCGTTGCGTGATATAATCAGTCGCGTTATCAAGGTGTGTGGTGTCACTCGTTCGGCTCAGTTCCTCGACGATATTAAGAACCTCGGTTACCAGATGGCCTTCCGCGGTGGATTGTCTTTCAACTTGGGCGACGTGATTATTCCTGCCGAAAAAGATGCTCTTGTAAAAGAGGGTTATGCCGAGGTAGAGCAAATCATGGCTAATTATAGCATGGGTTTCATTACCAACAATGAACGTTATAACCAGATTATCGATATATGGACACACGTTAACGCCAACCTCGCCAACATCCTTATGAAGCAATTGTCGAGCGACAATCAAGGTTTCAACTCGGTATACATGATGCTTGATTCGGGTGCTCGTGGTTCGCGTGACCAGATTCGTCAGCTCTCCGGTATGCGTGGTCTTATGGCCAAGCCGCAAAAGGCAGGTGCCGAGGGTGGTCAGATTATCGAGAACCCCATTTTGTCGAACTTCAAGGAGGGTCTCTCGGTGCTTGAATACTTTATCTCAACCCACGGTGCTCGTAAGGGTCTTGCCGATACCGCATTGAAAACTGCCGATGCCGGTTACTTGACTCGTCGTCTTGTCGATGTGGCTCACGACGTAATCATTACCGAGGAGGATTGCGGAACATTGCGTGGTCTCGTTTGCACCGAGGTAAAAGATAATGAGAACGTAGTTGCATCACTTGGTGAGCGTATATTGGGTCGTGTATCGGTGCATGATGTATATCACCCCATTACAGGCGAGTTGCTTGTTGAGTCGGGTCAAGAGATTACCGATGCTATCGCCAAGCAAATCGAAGAGTCGCCCATCGAACGTGTTGAAATACGTTCGGTACTTACCTGTGAGTCGAAGAAAGGTGTATGTGCAAAGTGTTATGGTCGCAACCTTGCAACCAACCGCATGGTACAGAAGGGCGAGGCCGTAGGTGTGATTGCTGCTCAGTCAATCGGTGAGCCGGGTACTCAGCTTACTCTGCGTACATTCCACGTCGGTGGTGTGGCCTCGAATATAGCCGCTGTATCGAAAGTACAATCTCGTTATGATGGTGTTCTCGAAATCGACGAATTGCGTACGGTTGATTTCGTAGGCGATGATGAAAGCCGTCAAATGATTGTCGTAGGTCGTCTGGCCGAGATGCGTATCGTTGATGCCAATACCAAGATGGTACTTACTACTGCCAATATACCGTACGGTTCGAAACTCTATTTCGGAAATGGTGCAGCCGTTAAGAAAGGCGATATAATATGTGAATGGGACCCCTTCAATGCCGTTATTGTTTCGGAAGTTTCGGGTACAATTAAGTTCCAAGGCGTAGAAGAAGGTATCACTTATCGCGTAGAGAGTGACGAAACAACCGGCTTGCGTGAGAAGATTATTACCGAGTGTCGCGATCGTAGCCGCATCGTTATTCCCGAGGCTTGTATCGTAGATGATGAAGGTGAAATCTTACGCAGTTATTCACTCCCCGTAGGTGCTCACTTGATGATTGAGGATGGTCAAAGCATTCGCTCGGGTGAGGTATTCGTTAAGATACCTCGTGCCCAAGGTAAGGCGGGTGATATTACCGGTGGTCTGCCTCGTGTTACCGAGCTGTTCGAGGCACGTAACCCCTCTAACCCTGCTATCGTCTCGGAAATTGACGGTGAAATACACTTCGGAAAGATCAAACGCGGTAATCGTGAGATCTCGGTTGTATCTAAGACCGGCGAAATTAAGAAATATCTTGTGCCTCTCTCGAAGCAGATTCTTGTACAAGAGAACGACTATGTTCGTGCAGGAACACCGCTGTCGGATGGTGCAGTCACTCCATCGGATATCCTTTCTATCAAAGGTCCTACTGCCGTACAAGAATATATCGTAAACGAGGTACAAGATGTGTACCGCATGCAAGGTGTAAAGATCAACGATAAGCACTTTGAGGTGATTGTGCGTCAGATGATGCGTAAGGTCAATATCCTCGATCCCGGTGATACTCGTTTCCTCGAACAACAAGTCGTTGACAAGCGTGAGTTTATGGACGAAAACGACCGCATATGGGGCAAGAAAGTTGTTACCGATGCCGGTGACTCGGAAAACCTCCGTCCCGGACAGATTGTAACTGCACGTCGCCTGCGTGATGAAAACTCTTCGTTGAAACGTCGTGACTTGCGTCTTGTTGAGGTTCGCGATGCTGTTCCTGCTACCTCTGAGCAGATACTGCAAGGTATCACTCGTGCTGCATTGCAGACATCGAGCTTCATGTCGGCTGCTTCGTTCCAAGAGACTACCAAGGTTCTCAACGAGGCTGCTATCGTGGGCAAGGTCGACTACCTCGAAGGTATGAAGGAGAACGTAATATGCGGTCACTTAATACCTGCCGGTACAGGTCTTCGCGAGTACAACCAACTCGTTGTCGGCTCGAAAGAGGACTTTGAGCGTAGCATGGCCAATCGTAAGGCTGTAACCGACTTCTGATTGTAAAATCATCACTATATCATATCGAAGCTGTACTCAATCAATCGGGGTACAGCTTCGTTTTTTTTTGTAGCCGAGTCTCGATATATGCGAGCCTTTACTTGGGTATCTCATAAAACCATTTAAAAGAAGTTCTATAAGTTGATAGTTCTGATTGTGATAGTTCAAAAAAACGTTATCTGCAACAATGTTTATCAGCACCGGTTTTCTTATATCAATTAAAATCAGTACCTTTGCCGAATATTGAACATAAATAATCAAACATATACATCACAATGAAACAATTAAAACAATTCGCCCTGCTTGCAGTGGCTCTATTAACTATGTTGACAAGTTGCCAAACTACCCCCGTTGCCGATGGCGATTATGACAATTATCCAGTCTATGAGGGTGATGACTTAGAAATGACCGTAGATGAGAGAGGAACGAACTTTACGCTGTGGTCGCCTACTGCCGACAGTGTGATGCTTCGCATTTACAATGATGGAGTGGGTGGAGAACCCATAGATGTTCGCTACATGGAACGCAAGAGCCAACAAGAACCGTGGCGTACAGCATTTGAAGAGGCTCTTTATGGTAAATTCTACACATTCAGCATTCATCACCAAGGTGAATGGCTCGCCGAGACCCCCGGAGCATACGCCCGTGCCGTAGGTGTAAATGGTCGTCGAGCTGCCATCATCGACATGAATGCTACCGACCCCGAGGGTTGGGAGAGTGATGTTCGTCCCGCCTTGAACCAATTTACCGATATCATCATCTATGAGATGCATCATCGCGACTTCTCTATTCATGCTTCGGCCGGCAATCAATATGGAGGCAAGTTTCTTGCCCTTACACAGGAGGGTACACGTTCGCCCGAAGGTGAAATGACCGGTATCGACCACCTCAAAGAGTTGGGTATCACACATGTACATATTCTCCCCTCGTACGACTATGGTTCGGTTAATGAGAGTCGTCCCGATAGTGCTCAGTATAACTGGGGTTATGACCCGGTCAATTATAATACCCCCGAGGGTTCGTATTCGACCAATGCCTTTGATCCGGCTACTCGCATTCGCGAAATGAAACAGATGGTGCAAGCCTTGCACCGCAATGGTATTCGCGTTATTCTTGATGTTGTGTACAATCACACATATATTAATGATGGCTCTAATTTCAGCCTAACAACCCCGGGCTACTACTATCGCCACAAAGATGACGGAAGCTATGCTGATGCTTCGGCTTGTGGAAACGAGACAGCCAGTGAGCGAGAAATGGTACGCAACTACATTGTCAACTCGGTTAAGTACTGGGCTGAGGAGTATCATTTTGACGGATTCCGTTTTGACTTGATGGGTATCCATGATATAGAGACTATGAAGGCTGTTCGTGCCGAGTTGGATAAGATAGACCCTACAATCTTTGTTTACGGTGAAGGTTGGGCAGCACAAGCACCAGTAATTGCCGGTGATGATTGTGCCATGAAAGCCAATGCCTATAAAATGCCCGGAGTGGCAGTGTTCAGTGACGATCTGCGAGATGGCGTAAAAGGACATTTCAGCCAAGCTACCGGTCGTGGATTTGCTACCGGAGAGAAAGGCTGTGAAGAGAGCGTCAAGTTTGGTATAGTAGGTGCAATACAACATCCTCAAATCAACTATGAACTCGTCAATTATTCAAAAGCACCATACACCAACCATCCCACGCAAGTAATCAACTATGTGTCATGCCACGACGATATGTGCCTCACTGACAAGTTGCGTGCATCAATGCCCGATGCCGATGAAAAGACATTGCAACGCTATGCCCGATTGGCACAGACCATCGTATTTACATCGCAAGGTGTGCCTTTCATGTTTACCGGTGAGGAAATCTTCCGTGATAAAAAAGGTGTACACAACAGCTACTGTTCGCCCGATGAGGTGAATGCCATCGACTGGAGTTTGAAACACAGCAATCGTGAACAATTTAACTACTATCGCGACCTTATCCAACTTCGCAAGTCACATCCCGCATTCCGTTTGGCAACAGCCGAGTTGGTCAATAACCATTTGCAATTTATTGAAGGAACACCTGAACAAGTGGTAGCTTACACCCTCAATGGTCACGCCGGAGGAGATGAGTGGGAGCAGATAGTTGTGGCTTTCAATGGTAGTGACAAGGCTGCCGACATAACTATCCCCGAAGGCCAATGGAAGGTTATAGCCCATGATGCGACAATCGACCTTGAAGGCAAGAATACCATTGAAGGTTCGCACGCAACCGTAGCACCGAGTGCAGCACTTATCTTGGCTCGCTGATAAGGATTTCGGAGAATGGCGAAACGCTAAATTTGCATTAAAAAAACATAATTCGCCCGAGGCAATACAACTTTTGCCTCGGGTTTTGTCTTTTTTCAAGTAATATTATTATCTTTGTAGCAAAATTGGTATAGTATGGCTGACGATTCAAAGGTAGTTATCACAACACTGCAATCACACTTTGTGCAACTCAAAGCACAAATATCACATCTCAGCGGAGAGAACAATAGGTTGCAAGATGTTGTCAATCAATTGCAAACAGAGATAGCAGCACGCGATGCAAAGATTGATGAACTTACCAACGAATTAGCTCAAAGCGAAGTCCGCTATAAAAACCTGCAAATCTCTCAGAAGACCGAGTTGAACAAGCAACAACTTCAAGAGAATAAAGAGCGATTTGCCCGATTGGTGCGAGAAATAGATAAGTGTATCTCTTTACTAAATGAATAAATATCATGGACGCTACCGAATCTTATAAAATCAGTCTGTTTTTCAAGGATATAAAGACACCCTTGGTATATCCTGTCAAGAACAGTGAGGAAGAAAGAATACTGCGTGAGGCGGCTGATATGATAAATAGTTCATACTCAAAGTATAAAGATAAAATTGCCGGCATGGACAATGCCTCATACTTTGTTATGGTTGCCATCTTGTTGGCACGAAAACTAATCAAGACCTCGGAAGAGAAAATCTCTATTGAAAAGGAACTTGAAAGTTTAGAAAAAGAAATAGCAACTTATCTCAAAAATAATAACTTATAGTAGGCCACCGAAAGGTAGTTTTTATAATTTATAAACGAAATTTTTTTTAACCGCACCATAAGTATTGCCCTACGGCTGTACCTGTGGTGCTTTTTATATAACTTTATTCAAAACAAAATGAACATCATAGTAACAATCAGTATGATCATTGTAGCCTTGATAATAGGAGCCCTTGCGGCACACATTATCAACAAAACGCTACTGCTCGACAAAGCAAAAAGTATTATTGATGAGGCTGAAAAAGAAGCCGAAGTTCTAACCAAGAAAAAATTACTCGAAGTCAAGGAAGAATTTCTCCAACGCAAAGCCGAGTTGGAGAAGCAAGTTAACTCTCGCAACTCGAAACTGCAATCGGCCGAGGCAAAACTCAAACAACGCGAAATGCAACTTAATCAGCAACAAAGTGACTTGCAACGTCGTAAGAATGAGGCTGATAATGCTAAGGCAAACTACGAAAAACAGCTCGAAGTTGTAGAAAAGAAAGAGGAGGAGCTTGACAAGATGTATAAAGCCGAGATTGAACATCTTGAACGCATCTCGGGACTCTCGGCCGAAGAAGCCAAGGAACGTCTTATCCAATCGCTTGTCGACGAAGCTAAGACGTCGGCTGCATCGTACATCAACGATATTATGGACGATGCCAAGCTCACTGCCAACAAAGAGGCTAAACGCATTATTATACAAAGCATCCAACGAGTAGCTACCGAAACGGCTATTGAAAATTCGGTAACAGTGTTCCACATTGAGTCGGACGAAATGAAGGGTCGTATCATCGGTCGAGAAGGTCGTAACATTCGAGCACTTGAAGCCGCTACCGGTGTGGAGATTATCGTAGATGATACTCCCGAAGCTATTGTATTGTCGGCATTTGACCCCGTACGTCGTGAGATAGCTCGACTGGCGTTACATCAGCTGGTGACAGATGGTCGTATACACCCGGCTCGTATTGAAGAGGTAGTAGCCAAGGTGCGTAAGCAAATCGAAGAGGAGATTATAGAGACCGGTAAACGCACTGCCATCGACCTCGGAATACATGGTTTGCACCCCGAACTTATTCGTTTGGTAGGTAAAATGAAATACCGTTCTTCATACGGTCAGAACCTCTTGCAACACTCTCGTGAAACAGCCAATCTTTGTGCCGTTATGGCATCGGAGTTGGGTCTCAATCCCAAGAAAGCTCGTCGAGCAGGTCTATTGCACGATATAGGTAAAGTTCCCGATGAGGAACCCGAGTTGCCACACGCATTGTTGGGTATGAAAATGGCTGAAAAGTATAAAGAAAAACCCGACATTTGCAATGCTATCGGTGCTCACCACGATGAAACCGAGATGAACAGCCTTCTTGCTCCTATTGTACAAGTGTGTGATGCAATTTCGGGAGCAAGACCCGGAGCCCGTCGTGAGATTGTCGAGGCCTACATCAAGCGTCTGAACGACCTCGAACAACTCGCCCTTTCTTATCCCGGAGTTACCAAGACCTATGCTATCCAGGCAGGTAGAGAGTTGCGTGTGATAGTAGGTGCCGATAAGATTGATGATTTTGAAACCGAACGTCTGTCGAGCGAAATAGCCAAGCGAATACAAGATGAGATGACATATCCCGGACAGGTTAAAATCACCGTTATTCGTGAGACTCGTGCTGTAAGTTTTGCCAAGTAATAATGCTCCTTTCGCCCCCCATCTATATATAATACGCAGTCATGGACAATTCCAATAACGAAAATATAGAGAAAAGCGAATTTGATGCACGCGAATTTCGCCGTAAGGAGACCAAACTCGATGTGTACGATTGGTTGAGCGACTTGCCCGAGGCTCAGCAAGCCAACGACCTTGTAGAGGTCAGGTTCAAGAATACTCGCAAGGGCTACTATCGCAATACTGCTCACATCAAGCTTGAAGTGGGCGATATTGTAGCGGTGGAGGCATCGCCCGGTCATGATATAGGTGAGGTAACACTTATCGGTCAACTGGTTCCATTGCAAATGCGTAAGCATGCAGTAAAGACCGATGTGGAACTCAAACGTGTCTATCGAAAGGCCAAGCCCAATGATATAGAAAAATATGAAGAGGCAAAGGCTCGCGAACACAACACAATGATAAGGGCTCGCAAGATTGCTGAGGAACTCGGACTGAATATGAAAATAGGAGATGTAGAATATCAAGGAGATGGCAACAAAGCGATCTTCTACTACATTGCTGACGACCGAGTTGACTTCCGTCAGCTCATAAAAGTTCTGGCCGATGTATTCAAGGTACGCATTGAGATGAAGCAGATAGGTGTTCGTCAAGAAGCAGGTCGAATAGGTGGTATAGGCCCTTGTGGTCGTGAACTTTGTTGTGCCGGATGGATGTCCAATTTTGTCTCTGTTGCAACAAGTGCGGCACGATACCAAGATATATCGCTCAATCCTCAAAAACTTGCCGGACAATGTGCCAAGTTGAAGTGTTGCCTGAACTTCGAAGTTGATGCCTACGTTGAGGCTCGTAAAAAACTACCATCGAAGGAGATGGTACTCGAGACCAAGGATAATACCTATTACTTTTTCAAGGCCGATATCTTTGCCCGACTCATTACCTACTCCACCGACAAGAATATACCTGCCAATCTTGTTACCATCGATGCCGGTCGTGCCTTTGAGATTATTGCCCTCAATCGTCGTGGTATAAAGCCCGATACCCTTGAACGTGAGGGTCAAGGCAAAGATAGTCCACGTCGTGAATATCAGGACGTGGTGGGACAAGATAGCCTTACGCGTTTCGATAATAAGAAACGAAAGAAAAAAGGCAATGGAGGCAACGGCGAGAAACGAAATAATCGCAATAGCAGCCAAAGTCCCGGTACCGGTCAGCAACGTAAGAAACGGCGGTTTACCCCATCAAATAATAATACGAACAATGAAGGGTCAAATAATAAAGACAACTAAACTAATGAGAAGAAGTAACATTGCGATGTTGCTTCTTGTCTTATACTCACTAAGTGCCTGTACGGTCAGCGATGTCAGCAATCGACACAATAATATTCCCTCTGAGGGTTGGCATCTTGACAGTATCCAATCTTTTGCAGTCGATATTACGCAGCCACAGCAATATGATGTCAGTGTGTTTGTTCGGCATAATACACAGTATCAGTACAGCAATCTATGGCTATTTGTCGAGCATCAGTACAATGGTCGCAACCTTTCGACCGATACCCTGAATCTCGCCCTTGCCGACCCTTACGGACGCTGGCAAGGCAATGGGTGGGGGGCAACCTATCAAGTTGCCTATCCGCTTATCCATAAGCAACCACTCGATACAGGAACTCATGTTTTCAACATTACGCAAGCCATGCGTGATGAATTGTTGCAAGGTGTTATCAGCGTTGGTGTATCGGTCAAATTACATCAAGATTAAGTCATTTTATGTTTGAGTAAATCAGGTATAATGGACAAAAGTGGTTGGTAAAACTCGGTATAATGGTAAAAAGTAGTTGGTAAAACCACATGTAATTTACTAAATTACAGATATTTATAATACCTTTGATAAAAAGCGTTTCATCAAAGGTATTTTTTGTCACATTACCACATTTCCTCAGCAACTTAGAAAAAAGAAATCGGAGAATGTGTCGATCATCATACACATTCTCCGACTGTTTATAACCTGATGGAATTATTATCCTTCAAATTCAACCAATACAGCATTTGTAGCTACTACTTGACCGGGTTGTACGAATACACGTTTCACAACACCCTCACGTTCGCTGTTAACTGTATTTTCCATCTTCATTGCTTCATATACGAGTAATGCTTGACCTTTCTTCACACTGTCTCCGGCTTTAACAGCTACCGATATGATGCTACCGCCCATGGGTATCTTCTGAGTAGGACCTGTAATAGGTTCTTCTGCTGCTTTAACTTCTTCGGGTTTATTTTCCTTGGGAGCAGCGGCATACTCTTCTTGGCGACGATTGCGTAGGAATGTAGCACCTACTGTGGGGAAGAGTTGAAGCAAGAGATAATCGTTCTCGTCCTTGGCCAATTTCACGCCACCAAATTCAGGCAACTCGGGATTTTTAGGAGCTTCGTATGCATTGATGTCGTATGGTTTTTCGATGGGGCTACCTGTAATTTTCTCGCGGAATGCGGGGTCGATAGCAACAGGAGTCTTACCATACTCACCTTTTATAAGGTTGATAAACTGGTTGGTAACCATTGTATAGTCGGGATTACCTTTCTTGCGGTCGATGGCAAGGTTAACGGCTTGGCTACCCACGATTTGCGATGTAGGAGTTACCAGAGGTACAAGACCTGCTGCACGACGAACTTCGGGGATAAGAGCCATAGCATCGTTGAGAACATCCTCTGCACCAAGAGTTTTGAGCTGAGCAACCATGTTACTATACATACCACCGGGAACCTCGGCATGCTTAACAATCTCATTAGGTTTGGGGAATCCGAAGTATTGTTCAATGGCATGGCAAGCATCAAGAAGTTCAGCCTCATTATTAGCCTTAGCAGCAGCAATTGCTTTGTCGAAGAGTGCATCTACCTCAGCAGGAAGCGTATCTTTGAGAGGATCGAATGCACGCGGGAATTTATCTTTATTCAAGTCAAAGTCGCTCAGGTCACGACGGATACCCTCTAATTTCACGCGGATGCGACCAACGGCTTCCATATTAGCTTCCACCTCGATACCGAGTTTCTGACAGAATACATATATCAACTCAATAGCAGGAGCAGCTGAGCCACCACCGAAGTACCAAATGTTGGTATCGAGGATGTCAACACCATGCATTACAGCCATTAACGACGATGCAAGACCGTAGCCGGGAGTACAGTGAGTGTGGAAATCAACAGGAACTTTCACTGCATTCTTCAAGGCGGGGATAAGAGTTGTTACGCGAGCGGGATTTACAAGACCTGCCATATCTTTCAGGGTGATAATCTTGGCACCCATAGCCTCCATACCCTTGGCTTTCTCTACAAAGTAAGCATCGGTAAATATCTTTTCGGGTTCAGCTGCGGTAGCTTTTTTACCAAACAAGCGAGCAAAGAAACCAACTTTCTCGGGAGCGGCAGCCTTTGAGGGTTTGGGGTCGACTGTATAGCACACTGCACCATCGGCAATGCCACCTACCTCATTGATTTTCTTGATAGAACTCTCTACGTTGTTCAAGTCGTTGAGGGCGTCGAATACACGCATGATGCCCAGACCTTGCTTGACAGCCTCTTTGTAGAAACCATCTATAACGGTATTGGGGTAGGGTGCATATCCAAAGAGGTTACGACCACGCGATAGGGCAGTCAGATATGAACGACCTTCTATAACTTTGCTGATAGAGCTGAGGCGAGTCCAAGGACTTTCGTCGAGATAACGCATTACCGAGTCGGGTACAGCACCACCCCACACTTCCATGGCATAGAAGCCGGCTTCTTTATAATCTTCTATTACTTGTTCTACATGTTTGCTTTGCAAACGAGTTGCAAAGAGTGATTGGTGACCATCGCGAAGCGTTAAGTCGCGAATTTTCAATTTTTTTGCCATAACAAAAAATTTAAAGTGTTTATATTCACGGTATTAAGTTAAAAATCGCATGTATTATTTTGCCTCATTCTTCTGCTATATGTACTGCATATGAATGATGCAACCGCAAATATAGTAATAATTATATATGAAACAAACAATTTCGGAAAATTTTCTTTAATTATTTTCTTTTATCTATCTTATTATAACTCAGAGTCTATTCTATGAGAATAATTGAAAGATTGTCAGTCTATTATCGCGTGCATTCTTACGATGGATGGTAGGGTCGTTTGTAAAATGCAGTCAGTTGTTATTTCGCTAATAATGGTTGGTGAATAGTTATCTCCTAATGCGGTTGTATCAGAATTGTAGGTATATGAATGGAACTACTTCGCTCGAACGCACTTGCAGTACCAAGTAGATGAACAAGGCAAAGATGATGGCCTTGGCTACGAGGGGAGTGTATTCGAGTGTGCGTTGTATCGACAGTGTCCAGTCGTGGGGTGCGTAGTGTAGCAGGTAGCCAACAACAAATGCAAGTGTAACAAAGGGATAACCGGCAACGAACTGTGTGAATACCTCGGGATGGAACTGGGTAAATATCTGTGTAGCCATTTCGCCTACAATACTGAGCGAGTCGGCACGGAAAAATACCCATCCGATGGCTACTATATGAAAAGTAAGTAGCACGTTGCCGATGTGTATGAGTTGTGCTTTTACACCGGTGTGTTGGCGAGCTGGAACAGCCTTGCGGTAGGCTTTGTGCAGCACGAGCATGAGACCATGCCATGCTCCCCACAATACAAACAGCCACGAAGCACCATGCCACAATCCGCCTATGACCATAGTGATAAAAAGGTTGAAGTAGTTACGCCACAGCGGTACGCGGTTGCCACCCATCGAGATGTAGAGGTAGTCGCGTAGCCACGATGAGAGTGTGATGTGCCAGCGACGCCAGAACTCGGTGATGGAGCCCGACTTGTAGGGCGAGTCGAAGTTGATGGGGAAGCGGAAGCCTATGAGCAGTGCTATACCTATCGCCATGTCGGAGTAACCTGAGAAGTCGCAGTAGATTTGTAATGTGTAGCCATAGATACCCAGTAGATTTTCGAGTCCGGTGTAGAGCGAGGGTGCATCGAAAATGCGGTCGACAAAGTTGCTGCTAATGTAGTCGGAGAGGACTACTTTCTTAAACACACCGGTCATTATGAGGAATAATCCCTCGGCAAATGCTTGGCGTGTGACCTCGGGTCGATTATGTATTTGAGGCAATAGTTCCGAGGCTCTTACAACAGGTCCGGCCACCAATGGTGGGAAGAATGAGAGGAAGAAGATGTAGTGAAGCAGACTTGTCTCGGCGGCTATCTTACCACGATAGATGTCGATAATGTAACTGAGCGAACGGAATGTAAAGAACGAGATACCTATGGGTAGAGCTATGTCCCATAACTCGATGGGTTGCGAACGGAAGTTGTTGATGGTGTCGACGATGAGCGTTGTGTACTTGAAGTAGCATAGCATGCCCATGTTGATGAGTGTGCTGAGCAGTACCCACATGCGTCGTTGCAGCTTGTCGCGAGTGTTGGCAAGCATGATACCTATCAGATAGTCCGATACGGCGACAAACAGCAAACACAGTACATATATACCACTCGACTTGAAGTAAAAGTAGAGCGAGAAGAGTATGACAAAAATCATACGTCCCATGTCGTTGCGATATAGCAAACGGTAGACGATGAGGAAGAACAAGAAGAGAAAAAGGAACAGCCCGCTGTTGAACATAAGAGGGTTGCCCGGAGAGTAGTTGAGTAGTTCGCCTATCTTGGTAAGGTCGATGTTATCGAATATGTTTTTCATATGCATTGTGTATGCTGTTGTATAATAAATTGCCTTGGAGGGTGTATCCATTGGCTGTGTAGTGAATGCGGTCGGCTGTCATGCCACGCTCCTTTACCCATGTCTCGCAGGAGCCTTTACCTCCGCTGATGGTGTACCAGTCCCACACAGCGATGTTGTGATCTATGCCGTATTGTTTGATGGTCTCCACCACGTCAGTGATGTGCTTGTTATCGACGTAGTATGTGCGTCGGCGATTGTTCTTGCGACGGCGGCGGCGTATTTTGTTTTCGGCAGGAGTTGTGAGCAAAATCAAGGCCTGTGGTATCTCTTGGCGAATGGAGCTGACCAATTGGTCTATTTGGCTATATAGAAGTTCCGATGTTATAGTTGATGAAACAGATTCGTTGGTACCCATTGAAATGATGATAAGATGAGGTGTCAGAGCCGATAGTTTCGAGGCGTAGTTATTGACACGATTATAGCACTCGTAGGTGGCACTGTTGTTGCCAATGGCATGCACGATGATGCCACTGTTGCCATTTTCGATAGAGGCTGCATAGATGGCACCACATTCCAGTTCGTAGCTGTTAAACCCTTGCAGATGGATGGAGTTGGTGGTCGTTTTCCAAGAGTAGCGAGTCTCTCCACGGCGGGAGTTGTCAATCTCTATCTCTTCACAAGCTGTGTCGGGAATGAGCTGAGGAAAATTCTCGCTCTCGGAGTGAAAAAGCCTCAGACTGTTAAATCCTGCATAGCAGTCGTGGTGGTTGTAGGTCTCAAATGTGAGATCTATTTCTCCGCTGGTGGGTAAGATGGATATGCCGCTTATACCCACGTTGCTGTCAAACTTTTTGCCCAATACGCAACGGTAGTGAGTCCAATCATCGGGGGTCGAAATTTTGTAATAAGTGGGTTCGTTTGTGTTGGAAATACGCAGTGGTGTTATCAATCCGCGGCCGGCGTTGCCCCATTTCTGTTGGAGAGGTATTCTCAGTCCCTCGGTGAAAAAGCCGGCTTGAATGTGCGAGTCGCCGATGTGAGCGATGGAGATAATATCGACTATCGTATCGGTGGTATCTTCGAGCTGTGTCAGTTGATTGAACAGAGGTGTCCAGTCGGCATTGTTGAATGTGATGTAGTTGGCAGTGGTGTCGATGCATGATATGTCGAATGCGTTATCTTGTGACTGACACATTCCGTACACCCATGTAGCCAATATCCATACGAGGGCTTGCCTATATATATAATGTGAATAGTGCATCATTCTTCTATGGCATGAGTAATGGCTTTGACAAATTCGTCCGCAAGCGGTCGACCTCCGTTGTGGTTGATGTGTGTATAATCTTTGTTAGCCCACTTGTTGTTGACAAACTCGGGCATGCCGCCCAACGATTGCATGGCTGCATAAGTGTCCCAGAAGAGACATCCCGATTGCATGGCAGCGTTGCGTTGAGCATCAATCATGCCATATATCGCCTTCATAGTCTTAATTTCGCCACCCTGTTTGTCACACCGGTCGCCTATGCCCATGATGAGAATATCGGCATGAGGGTAAGCCTCTTGCAGGTGAGCGATGGCTTTATTGAGTTGATCGGTGTATGGGTCATAATGCATAATGGTGTTGGTCATGCGATTGAGTCCATATTGCAATACGATGAGGTCATAGGGAATATTATCGTTGAGTTCTTTAAGTCGCTTCAATGGTAAGTTCTGTATGGTTGTACCACTGTAACCTCTTATCGAGATGTTGTCGACAGCAATACCATTGTTTCCGTCGAGCCAAGTTCCCCACATAACAATATCGGGATTGTCGCAGCGAACTTCGAGCCTTGAAGTTGTCTCCCGCAGGGTAATAAATTGGGCTTTATCCTTGGCGGTAACATCGTAAGTGTGGGTTGTTGAGTCTGTTTTTAATGTGATTGTAGCGTTGCTATTGGCAATAAATCCGATGGTTGAGACATCCCAATGGTCGAGGTATTTCAACTTATTTACACCTTTATATAGTGTATAAGCCTTGTCTGACGGACGGTGAAACAGAAGAGGCAGAGACGTATATTGACCTTCGTAATTCTTGGCTACGCTGTGGGTCTCCCATCCTTTATCAACTTGGTCTATCGAACGTCTGAATCCCGGAAAATCGCTGTGCATGGCCATGTAGCCCACTCCACAGCCTCCATATAACTCTTGCAACGCTTCTCGGATGTTCTGTGTAAGGATGTCGGCCTCGATAAATGAATCGCCGAGAAAGGCAATGCGTATGGGGCGTTTTGAATGGTTGCGACGATTGATGGCCTTGGCAAAGTGCTTCATGCCGTTCTGCTTGGGAGTGTAGTCTTCGATGAGCGTAATGTCGCCCAGTTTGCGAGGAACATCGCGATGAATAGGAGGTGTTGCATCCTTTTCATTGCCGGATGCGGTCTCCATTGTCTTGTTGGAGTGACTCTTCTGTGAAGAACTCTCAGTCTCGGATGAGGTAGATTTTGTGTTAAGGTTGTCCGTATTCCCCTCCTCTGATTCAGTGCGAATGCTGCTTAGCAAGTCGACTTGCTTGGTCGTGTGATTAATTTCAATGGGTGGGGTGATGGAAATAATCATCAAAATAACCACCGTAAGAATAAATAACCATACGACTTGCGTAAGATAATTTTTTGACATAAAAACGTTGTGCCTTAAAATGTTGTATAACTTAGGACAAAAGTAATAAAATTGTATGAAATATAATAAATAAAAGAGAGCTAATTGTTATTGTATTGAATTTATTTATAAATTAGTGCCGTGAATTTCACAATATTAGGTAATCGACTTATGACTATCATGCAATTACATATATCGGAATGGCTGTATAATATGCTCATAATTATCTATATAGTGGGTATTGTGGGGAGTATATTTGTGATTGTGTCAGAAAATCGTAATGCCTCGAAGAGTCTTGCATGGATATTAGCCCTTATCTTTATTCCTGTTTTGGGCTTTTTGTTGTATTTGCTCTTCGGACAGAGTATGCGTAACGCCAGCTTGTTATCGCAGAAAAATAGAGAAAAATTGCAAGCCTGTAATACGCCACCGCTGGTCGATATAGATACTCTTCCCATTAGCGATAGCGGTAAACAGCTGGTACTCATGTGTCGTCGGCTGGGAACTGCACGATATTATGTAGGTAACGACGTGCGTATGTATGTCAAAGGAAGAGAGAAGTTTGATGATTTGTTGCACGATATATCTCAAGCCCAGAAGTTTATACACATACAATACTTTATTTTCCGAGATGATAGCTTGGGGCGTGAGGTGCGTGATGCACTGATAGCAGCCGTACAACGCGGTGTGGAAGTGCGATTGTTGTATGATGATATGGGCTGTTTCGCACCGTTCTCAACCTTCTTCAAGGATATGCGTGCCAAGGGTGTCATGGCATACCCTTTTATGAAAGTGTTGCAGATACGTCCATCGTATAGGTTGAACTTTCGCAATCACCGCAAAATCGTAGTCATTGACGGTGTTGTGGGCTATATAGGTGGTATGAATGTAGCCGATCGCTATGTTAATGGCGATGAAGATATGAGTTGGCGAGATACGCATATGCGTGTCGAAGGTGCAGCTGTACATGGATTGCAAACATCCTTTGCCATCGACTGGGGATATGAACGAAACGAGATGCTGACAGGCGATAAGTACTTTCCCAATGTATCGCGGGCGGGGGAAATGGATGTGCAGATAATCTTCTCGGGACCTTTTGGAGGGTGGGATAGTATAGCCATGATGTGTGAAAAATTGCTATCGATGTCGCAGCGATATATCTACATCCAGACACCTTATTTTCTTCCTACCGATTCGTTAGTCAATGCACTACAAGTAGCGGCTTTGTCGGGGGTGGATGTGCGTATCATGATACCCAATAGAACCGACTGGGCAGTCATGCGTTATGGCTCATTCTCCTATATCTCTCAGATGTTGGCAGCCGGGATAAAGGTGTATCTCTATATGCCCGGTATGTTGCATGCCAAGACAATTGTTGCCGATGATGAGTTGTCGTCGGTGGGTTCTGCCAACTTCGATTTCCGTAGCTTTGAACACAATTTTGAAACCAATGCAATTATTTACAACAAGGAAATGGCAGAGCGTGTCAAGTCCGATTTCTATAATGATATGAAACATTGTGTGTTGATAGAAGACTTAGAGCAGTGGCGGAAGCGTCCTTTCTTGCAGAAGGTTTACGAATCGATCGTGCGACTTGTCAGCCCGGTGTTGTAAAGATGGTGGTGCTATATTTTGAGGTAGGTAGCTAAAAGAGATATTTGTTTTTTTTTGGTGTGAAGTGTGATATTTATTAATTTTGCACTCTATTATTACAGGAGCGATGAATGAATATCAAACACATACATTGACCAATGGTTTGCGTATAGTACACTGCCATCATAGTAGCAGTGTCTCTTATTGTGGATTTATAGTAGATGTAGGTTCGCGAGATGAACTTGTTGAAGAGTATGGGTTGGCTCACTTAGTGGAACATACCATATTCAAGGGTACAACTCACCGTAAAGCCTACCATATACGCAATCGCATGGAGCTGGTAGGCGGCGAGTTGAATGCCTTTACATCGAAAGAAGAGACAGTAGTGTATAGTATCTATCCATCGTCTCATCAGGAGCGTGCCATGGAATTACTTGCCGACTTGGTAGTCAATGCATCGTTTCCCGAGCGAGAGTATGAAAAAGAAAAAGAGGTAGTTGTCGAGGAGATAGAAATGTATCGCGATACCCCCTCGGAACTGATATACGATGAATTTGAGAATAAACTATTTGCCGGACATGCTCTTGGACATAATATATTGGGAACAAGCGAAGGGCTGCAACAACTATCCGCATCTCATGCACGACACTTTCTTAGAAAGCATTACATTCCGCAATGTATGGTGTTTTTCTCATTAAGTAATAAGCCGTTTGAGCAGATAGTAAAGTTGTCGGAACGCTATTTCAGTCAGATGGATGTTCGTGAGGATGTGAAACAGCGTTGCACGCCCATCGAACAACCTCCCTTTGAGCAGCACATAGCCTGTAATACACATCAAGCACATGTCATGTGGGGACGACGTACATACGATTTGTACGATCGGCGACGACTTCCCGGCTTGTTGTTGAACAATATGTTGGGCGGTCCTTGTATGAACAGCCTCTTAAATGTAGCCTTACGAGAACAGACCGGTTATGTATATACCGTCGAGTCGGCTGTAACTAATTATACCGATACGGGCGTTTTTTCTATCTATTTCGGTACCGATGTGCGTTATGTCAAGAAGTGTATGCAGCGAGTGCGAGACGTGATGGAGCGACTGAAACAATCCTATATTACCGAAGCCCGATTGAGTGCAGCGAAAAAACAGTATTTGGGTCAATTGATTGTGGCAGAGGATAATAATGAGGGACTTGCGTTGGCTGTGGGAAAAGGATTCCTGCGTCATGGCTCGATACTGTCATCGAAGGAGCAGGCTGCACGTATTGATGCTATATCGGTAGATATGATGCAGCAAGTTGCCAATGAAATGCTTGATGTCGATAGCTGGTCGTTGTTGGCTTTTGAACCATAAAATTTAGAATCATGAAAATAGGAAATGTAGATTTAAAAGAGCAACCGGTGTTGCTTGCACCGATGGAAGATGTTACCGATGCCTCTTTCCGGCTTCTGTGCAAAGAATTTGGTGCCGACATGGTTTACACCGAGTTTGTCAGTGCCGATGCACTTGTGCGAAGTGTAGAGGCAACTCGTCGCAAACTCACCATCTGTGATGAAGAACGTCCTGTTGTGATACAGATTTATGGGCGATACATCGACTCGATGGTTGAAGCAGCACGCATGTGTGAGGCTGCTCATCCCGATATAATAGATATAAATTTCGGCTGCCCGGTCAAGAAAGTGGCAGGTAAAGGAGCCGGAGCCGGAATGCTCCGAGACGTACCCAAGATGCTCGACATCACACGCGAAGTAGTCAAGGCGGTAAAAACACCGGTTACGGTCAAGACACGACTGGGGTGGGACTGCGAGTCGAAGATTATAGTCGAACTTGCCGAGCAATTGCAAGATTGTGGTATACAGGCTCTTGCCATACATGGTAGAACTCGTAGTCAGATGTACACCGGAGAGGCCGATTGGACATTGATTGGTGAAGTTAAGAATAATCCTCGTATGCATATCCCCATCATCGGGAATGGTGACGTCACTACTCCGCAACGAGCCAAGGAGTGTTTCGATCGCTATGGAGTAGATGCTATCATGGTGGGACGTGGAGCGATAGGTGCTCCGTGGATTTTTAAAGAAATAAAGCATTATTTGCACACCGGGCAATTGTTGCCATCATTGTCTGTTTCCGACAGAATGGAAGTCATTCGTCGTCAATTGCGAGAGAGTGTGGCTCGCCTCGATGAACGTCGAGGTATAACACATATACGGCGACACCTTGCAGCTACGCCGCTGTTTAAAGGTATTCCCAATTTCCGAGATACACGCATAGCTATGTTGCAAGCCACAACGGTGGTCGACTTATTGGAGATCTTGCATCGCATCGAGTGCGAGTTCCTGAATGCAGAATAAGGTGCGGTAAAGGGTTGTTTGTGAGAGATGGTAGCTTATTAGATGTGTAATGATGATAGAGAGCATCCCTCGCCTAAGGATTGCTGTAAATAGTCGTTCGATACGTTGTCGTATTGAGGATTGACAATGTAGACACCCTTCTCGTCAATAACACCCCACACCGTACCGGCCTTGACAACTGCATTTCCATTGATAAATGGATAGGCATCGGCAAATTGCCGTTTAATGCATATTTCGCCTTTCTGGTTGATATATGCCCACTTGCCATTGATTTTGACAGGAGCCATAGCCGACTTGCCAAAGGGGCGTATCTCATCGTATTGTGTGGGAATGATAATTTCTCCGTTGCTGTTGCACCAACCCCACGATTTGTCGTTACGGACTCTCAATAGAGACCCGTCGGGGATGATTTCATCGTAGTGGTGTTTCTGGATGATATTGCCTTTGCGATCGATGGTGAGATATCGATTTTCTTCTTTAACAATCGTCTTGCCATTGTCACCGAAATTGAATGCTTCAAGGTAGTTGAATGGTATTACCACCTCGCCGTTAAGATTGATAAATCCCCATTTGCCTTCCTCTTTTTCCTGTACCGCGGCTAATCCCAGACGGAAATTGTTAACCTTGCGATATTGGGGTTTGATGCGTTCATTGCCATTCTTGTCGAGAAATCCCCAAAGTTTCTCTTTCCTTTTGTTGATGGAAAATGCAGCCAGGCTTTCGTGGAATACGCGTACTTCTTCTACATCGCGTAACGATATCAGCATATCGCCCTTGGTGTTGATGGCACCGGGCATATCTTTGTCTTTGATAACCCAAGCATAACCTTCACTGAAAACAGTGGCTTTCGAGAAGGTGTAGGGAAGCAGAGTGTCGCCCTTTTGAGTGATGAACAACCATTCACCACTCTTATTTTTCATAGTGGCTATGTCGTTGTAAAACAGAGTGGAAAAGGTCGCATCAGTTTGGAATTTGACTTGGTCATTGTAGTTGATGCAATAACAACTATCATCGGCAAAGACAAACAAATGTCCCGTTTGGGGACGTGTGGCATTACTTTTATCCCCGCAACTCAGTAGTGATAGGATAAAAATGCTGATAATAAGAAAGATAGGCGTATTCTTCATAATTCATAAGCAACTGATGCACAAAGTTAGTAATAGTTATGCGAAAAAAATAATAATTTGAATAAAAAAAACGTGCTTCGATGTGTGTAAATAGAATGTTTTTTGCTAACTTTGAGCGGAAAATCACAATTTAGAGTAGTTTTATAGGAGTTTATATGCAAATGCCTGTGTATCATATACCTGCATTATTGGAAGAATGCATGGAGGGGCTTGATATTAAGCCTGATGGAGTCTATGTAGATGTTACTTTTGGGGGGGGAGGCCATTCGCGAGAAATTTTAAATCGGATAGGAAGCAAGGGACATCTGTATTCATTCGATCAGGATGAAGATGCACAGAGTAATGCCATAAATGATGAGCGATTTACGTTTGTTTACAGTAACTTTCGATACTTGAAGAATTTTATGCTCTATCATCAGGTGGAAGCTGTCGATGGAGTGTTGGCCGATTTAGGCGTTTCGTTTCATCACTTTGATGACTCGCAGCGTGGTTTTTCGTTCCGCTTCGATGCACCGCTCGATATGCGTATGAATAAGCGTTCGTCTATGACAGCAGCCGATGTATTGGCAGTGTATAGTGAGGAGCAGTTGTCGCAAATTTTCTATTTGTATGGAGAGTTGCGAAATGCACGTCGCATTGCTTCGGCCATCGTTGCCAAGAGGTCGGTAGCTCCTATAATGACAACCGGTAATTTGCTTGAAATTGTGACTCCGTTTATCAATCGCAAGCAGGAAAAGAAGGAGTTGGCACAGCTGTTTCAAGCCCTTCGCATCGAAGTAAACCATGAAATGGATAGCTTGAAAACGATGTTGAAGCAAGCCGTAGAACTCTTAAAGCCCGGAGGACGATTAGTGGTTATAACCTATCATTCGCTCGAAGATCGCATTGTCAAGAATTTTATTAAGACGGGCAATGTCGAGGGTAATGTGGAGAAAGACTTCTTCGGTAGGGTAGAAACACCGTTGCGGCTGGTGAATAACAAGGTGATAGTGCCGTCGGACGAGGAAATCATGCGTAATCCTCGTTCGCGAAGTGCCAAGTTACGCATAGCTGAGAAAGGAGGAGAATAATGAGTGACCCCACAAAAAGTTCGGGAGATGGAGAACGCGTGAAAAAAAACGCCCTGAAAAGAAGGGTGGGACAGGTGCTTAATGGCAAGTTCTTTCCCAAAACCTTTTTTGTTAGTCATTGGGGACTGTTGCTGACGCTTGTAGTGGTGTTCCTTGCATCCATTGCACACCGCAATATGTACTTAGTGCAACAAAACAAAATAAAAAAATTAGAGACCGAACTTGTTGACTGCCGCACCGATCGCATCTTGTTGGAGAATCAACGAGATGAAAATCTGCGTCTTCATGAAATATCGGATGCTGTCGACAAGAAGGGGTTGACATTGAAGAATGCACCTGCTCCCAAAGAAGAAATTATCGTAGAAACAAGTAAAACAACTGGAAAATGAGTAAGGAAAAGACTAAAAAAAAGAGAGGGGAAAAAGTTGTGGGATTAATACGTGCCGTATTTAATCCCTATAACATTGTTATGTTTATCGCAGTGGCTATTTCAGTTTCGATATTTTCCAATGCATTCAGAGTGAGTGTGATAGAAGCACCCTACTGGAATGCTCGTGCCGATTCGATGCTGCGACTGGACACTATCATGACATCGGTGCCACAGCGTGGCGATATACTTGCCCGCGATGGAATGCCTATGGCTCAGACGGTGGCTCTTTACACAGCTTTCGTCGATTTCAGTGCACCCCGTGTCGATGAAAAGATATATACCAATATTACTTATCCTCGTGGTTCGAGTGAGCGGGATACTTTATATCTTGATCATCTGTGTGAGTACTTGGCTAAGAATTATCCGGTGAAAACCAAGCAGGAGTATGCCGACTATATCACGTCACGTCGTAAAAAGAAGTCCAATAGTTGCGTGTTGGTAGAGGGTATGACCAATAACCAGTTTGAGGAGTTGAAAAACTTTTGGGTATTCGATGAGTGTCGCGACGGTTTTCGCACAGGTCTTACAAGAATAAGAAGCTATAAGCGTTACTATCCTTACGACTCGCTGACTTCTATTGTGCTGGGACGTGCCGTCTTGGCTACAAAAGAGATGCTCGAAAAAGATACATCATACCATCGTAATGAGTGGCATGGAACGTCGGGACTGGAATATGGTCTTGATAAAGAACTATTCGGAATACCCGGCAAGACGCGTCGTCGACAAGAGGCGTGGGGTTTTGGTACTGAGGTTATAGAACCATCCATCCCCGGCAAAGACGTAGTGACAACCATCGACATAACCATACAAGAGATAGCTGCTCGCAATCTTATCAAGGAGGTTGCAGCTCAACGAGCCGAGTATGGAACAGCCATAGTCATGGATGTGGCAACTGGTGAAATACGAGCCATGATTAATGTCGACAAAGATAAAAATAGTAAATACACATTCAAGACACGTCATAATTATGCTACCCGCATTGTTGAACCCGGTTCTGTTATAAAAACCTTGTCGATGATGCTGGCACTCAATCGTAATCCTCATATTGATGTGCATCGAAAATTTAACTCCCAAGGTGCTGTTCCCGAAGTGGGAAGTTATAAGAAAATCGATTGCTATCAGCAGGTGATAACGCCTCATCAAGTCATCGTTCGCTCCGATAACCGAGGTATTTGTAAGATCGTGTCGGATACTTATCGTGATAATTATAGGCAGTTTATCTACGACATAATAAATACCAAAATCGAAGAGACTTGCAACTTGCCGATGCCCGGTACCATGAGACCCAGTATTCATGACAGTATAGCCTTAAAGACGCAAGCCGATTATTATTCTTTTGCTCAGATGATTTTTGGTTATCATAACCGATATTCACCTCTGTCGACACTCTCTATTTACAATGCCATTGCCAACGACGGTCGACTGATGAAGCCTCAAATTGTGAAAGCCTATATGCACAACGGGCAGGTCGATACAGTCTTCTCCCCACAATGTCTCAACGAGAACCTTTGTTCGCCCGATGTTGCCCGCAAGTTGCGTGCCATGATGTACGATGTGGTCAATAACGATACCATAGGAACGGCTCGTCGCATCAGCAAGGGACGAGTGAAACTGGCAGGAAAAACAGGCACAGTGACGGCACAACGCGAAATCATGATACCATACATGAAGAATGATACCTTAAAATACAAATTCAAGGAAAAATATGTCGAAAACGAACGTCGCATCGTCTTTGCCGGTTTTTTCCCATATGAGAAACCCCAGTATTCTTGTATAGTGCTGATAGATAAGCCTCGTGACCACTCGGCCGGCGGTGTGGCAGGTGGCGTCTTTAAGGCAATTGCCGAGGAGATGTATAGTCGCAATATGCTCGACTGTGATGTGCAGTATAAGACCGGCAACGGAGACAAGAATCCACCTCGCAACAGCTCTGTATCGCAGTGTGATGAGATGGTCTATGATTATCTACAACAATATCCTACTGTCGATACAACAAAGCAAGTAAAGGTTGTTGCTACTGATGTGGAGATAGATGCCGATTCGTTGTCAATGCCTTCGGTAGTGGGAATGACGGCTGCCGATGCTCTCTATTTACTCGAATCGATGGGGTTGAATGTCAACTTGACCGGTAATGCCGGTAGAGTGGCGGCACAGTCGCTGAGAGCCGGCTCTCAGTTGTCGCAGGGTATGGATGTAACTTTAAAATTGAAATAAATTTCTTATGAATACGCAATATATGATATCGGCTATTCGCCCGATAAGTGTATGTGGAACACTTCCCGAGAGTGTCGATTGTATAGAGTCGGACTCTCGTAAGGTTATTCCCGGTAGCCTCTTTGTAGCTGTTAGAGGCTCGCAAGTTGACGGACATCAGTACATATCGCGAGCTATCGAGCAAGGGGCTGTTGTGGTGGTGTGTGAGGATGTGCCTGAGTTGTTGCAAGCACAAGTTGCCTATGTGCAGGTAAAAGATAGTGCCGAGGCCTTGGGTTACTTGGCATCTCGATTTTACGGCGACCCTTCGCAGGATTTGACCCTGGTGGGCGTAACAGGCACAAATGGAAAGACTACCACTGCCACGTTGCTATATGAGATGTTTCGCCTCTTTGGTGAGAAAGTGGGATTGTTGTCGACGGTGTGTAATTACGTTGATAGTGAGGCTGTCCCGTCAACCCACACCACTCCCGATCCGCTTACATTGAATGCCCTGTTACGACGCATGGTTGAGGCAGGTTGTCGATATGCCTTTATGGAAGTCAGTTCGCATGCGGTACACCAACATCGCATTGCAGGATTGAAATTTGCAGGAGGTATATTTACCAACCTGACGCGTGACCATCTCGATTATCATAAAACCGTCGATGCCTATCTTAAAGCCAAAAAAATGTTCTTTGATGCATTGCCTGCCGGAGCGTTTGCATTGACAAATGTTGACGATAAAGTGGGAGAGGTTATGCTGCAAAATACAAGTGCCAAGAAGTGTACCTATTCTTTGCGTACGATGAGTGACTTCAAGGCTCGTATTATAGAGAACCGCTTGGACGGAACAACAGTTTCATTCGATAATAGTGAGGTGGAAACACACTTCGTAGGACGATTTAATGTCTATAACCTACTGGCCGTCTATGCGACAACATTGCTTCTGGGCAGAGAGAAAGAAGAGACCCTTATCAACATGAGTCTGCTTGTCCCGGTGGCTGGACGATTTCAGACAGTATATTCCCCCCGAGGATATGTGGCTGTTATCGACTATGCCCACACCCCCGATGCATTAGACAATGTGCTTTCGACACTGCGAGACGTGTTGGGTGATAAAGGCCGCATTATCACAGTGGTGGGAGCCGGAGGTAACAGAGACAAAGGTAAACGTCCCATCATGGCACAGGTGTCATCTCGTTGGAGCGATGAACTTGTGCTTACATCCGATAATCCTCGTAATGAGAACCCCGACGATATACTTGCCGACATGGCTGCCGGACTGGATGCCGAAGCTATGAAGCATTCGCTGATGATTACTGACCGTCGCCAAGCTATCCGAGCCGCAGTGCGTATGGCTCAACCGGGCGATGTGATACTCATTGCAGGCAAGGGGCATGAGGATTATCAAGAGATTATGGGCGTGAAATATCATTTCGATGATAGAGAAGAGGTAGAGAAAATATTCTCTGAATAAAAGAATAAGTCATGACATTGTAACACCGTAAAAACCGACAATATGTTATATCACCTATTTAACGATTTCAATATACAGATGCCCGGAGTGGGTCTGTGGACATATATTTCATTTCGCTCGGGAATAGCTCTTATACTATCCCTTTTCATCTCTACCATCATAGGTAAACGCATTATCGAAAAGTTAAAGAAGATGCAGATAGGCGAACTTGTGCGAGATCTGGGTCTCGAAGGCGAGAATACCAAGAAGGGTACGCCCACGATGGGTGGTATTATCATTATCATATCCATTTTGTTGCCTTGCTTATTGGTGGGACGATTGAACAGCCTGTATATGATATTGATGCTTGTTACGACAGTGTGGTTGGGTATATTAGGATTTGCCGATGATTATATCAAGGTTATCAAAAAAGATAAAGAAGGACTGCATGGAAAGTTCAAGATTATCGGTCAAGTCGGCCTGGGTATCATTGTTGGTGTTACCCTCTATTTAAGCCCCGATTTTGTGATTCGTGAGAATGTCGAGGTACCCGGTAGTAATGGTACTGAGATAGAGTATCGAGCTGATAACGTTAAGTCTACTCAAACAACCATTCCATTTGTGAAGAATCATAATTTCGATTATGCCGACCTTGTTCCGTTTGCCGGAAAGTATCAAGAACAAGCTGGTTGGATTATATTTGTGTTGATGGTAATATTGGTGGTAACAGCCGTTTCCAATAGTGCCAATCTAACCGATGGGGTTGATGGATTGGCTACCGGACTATCGGCCATTATTGGTGTGGTACTGGGTATTCTGGCCTATTTCTCGGGACACATAGCCTATGCATCATATTTCAATATTATGTATATACCGGGAAGTGAAGAATTGGTGGTGTATATGGCAGCCTTTATAGGTGCTACCATCGGTTTCTTATGGTATAATGCCCATCCGGCACAAGTGTTTATGGGTGATACAGGCAGCCTTACGCTGGGCGGCATTATAGCAGTGTTTGCCATACTCATTCACAAAGAGCTGCTCATACCCATCTTGTGCGGTGTGTTCTTTGTGGAAGCGTTGTCGGTAATTATACAGACAACCTACTTTAAGTACACCAAGAAGCGAACAGGTGAAGGACGTCGAGTGTTCAAGATGTCACCTTTGCATCACCATTTCCAGAAGGCCGGAAATAGTGGTATAAATGCCTTGATACAACGTCCGCTTGCCATCATACCGGAGACGAAGATGGTTACACGATTCTGGATTGTGGGTATAATCCTGGCGGTTATAACCCTTGTAACACTGAAAATACGTTAACGCAAAAGGAAAAAGTAATGAATACACAAAAGATAGTGATATTGGGAGCCGGTGAAAGTGGTGCAGGTGCTGCTGTGTTGGCTAAGGTGAAGGGATATGATGTCTTTGTATCGGATATGTCGAACATCAAGGAGAAGTACAAAAAGATACTCGATGAGTATAATATCGCATGGGAAGAAGGGCAACATACGGCACATCTTATCATGGATGCCGATGAGGTAATCAAGAGTCCCGGTATCCCCGATACGGCACCGCTTATTGTGGCGTTAAAGGAGAAAGGTACATCTATAATATCGGAAATAGAGTTTGCCGGACGATATACTGATGCTCGCATGATATGTATCACCGGCAGTAATGGTAAGACAACAACTACGTTGCTTACTTATCATATACTTAAAAGTGCCGGCTTACGTGTGGGATTGGCAGGCAATGTGGGGCAAAGTCTTGCCTACCAAGTGGCCACTTGCGACTATGACTATTATGTAGTGGAGTTGAGTAGCTTCCAACTCGATAATATGTACGACTTCAAGGCCGATATTGCTGTCTTATTGAATATAACACCCGACCACATGGATCGCTATGATCATAAAATGGAGAACTATATCGATGCCAAGTTCCGGATAACACGCAATCAGACAGCCGACGATGCCTTTATCTACTGGAATGATGACCCGGTAATCAATGAGAAGTTGCAGTCCATGCATTTGCAATCGCAGGTGTATCCTTTCTCGGAATCCCCCGAAGTGCAATCGCGAGCTTATACCGAGGATAATAAGGTGGTAATAAAGACCAATGACGATACGTTTGTCATGGAAGAGAATGAATTGGCTTTGCCCGGACGTCACAACCTTTATAATTCGCTTGCAGCCGGTATATCGGCCAATCTGTTGCACATTGAGAAAGAAGATATTCGTCGTGCGTTGAGTGACTTTCAGGCTGTCGAGCATCGTCTTGAACCGGTTGCAACTGTGCGAGGCGTACGTTTTATCAATGACTCAAAGGCGACAAATGTCAATTCTTGCTGGTATGCCTTGGAGAGTATGACCACTCCGGTAGTGCTTATCTTGGGCGGAAAGGATAAGGGTAATGATTACAGCGAGATAGAACAACTTGTACATGATAAGGTGAAGGCTATTGTGTGCATGGGCATCGATAACAGTAAGCTACATGCTTTCTTCGATGGTAAGGTCGCACACATAGTAGATGCCGGCTCGATGCAGGAGGCTGTTGCTTTGGCTTATGAGGCTGCTCAGCCGGGCGATACTGTGTTGTTGTCGCCTTGTTGTGCTAGTTTCGATCTTTTTACAAGCTATGAGGATAGGGGAAAACAATTTAAAGAATATGTACGAAAACTGTAAATTAGGGAATTATGGAAGAAGAAGAGAAAATTCATGAGGAGCGTAGGAGAAACAAGTTGAAGATTAAGTATACCTCCGACTGGACATTGTGGGTGTGTTACATTATATTGTGTGCCATATCGTTGATAGAGGTATTCAGTGCCGGAACTTTTTACCTGAAAAGTGGTGAAGTGTATTCGACCATCTCTGACCAAGTACTGTACTTGGTGACGGGATTTGTCTTTTTGTTTCTTATTGAGCGTTGGCATTACAAGAATTTCAGGACGCTCATGTATGTTGTTGTCGTATTGTCATTAGGTCTCTTGGTATATAGTTTTATAGCCGGCGAATCGTCCAATGGTGCTACACGAAGTGTGTCGATATTGGGAAAGTCGGTACAACCTGCCGAGTTCTGTAAATTGATGAGTGCTATGGTGTTGGCCTATATCTTATCTATCATGCAGGATAAGGAGAGAGGAGGTATCTCGGATAAGGGTTATTGTGCTGCGGTAATATTTCTGGTTGTGTTGACGGTAATATTGTTGACGCAAGGAGGCTCTAATGCGTTGCTCGTCTTTTTGGTGGGTGCAACGATGATACTTTTTGCCAAGCCTTCGTTTAAACAGATATTCATCACTCTTGGAATAGTAGGCGTTTTTGTGGGAATTTTGTTAGGAATCAATAGTATTCTTGCCCCTCAATCGAGTGAGGTCGCCGGCGAAGATACTGAATTGGTGGCGGAAGGTGTAGCATCAGAGAGCGTTGAGGCGGGTGAGTCGCCGGTCATGGAGATGATGGGCAAGTTTTTCGGTCGTATGGATACCTGGAAGAATCGTCTTGCCGACTACAATGATACTATACCGGAGTATAAAAAGCCTACATCGTATGATGTGGGTGGAAACTCGCAGGAGCATCATGCCTATATGGCTATTGCCAATGGTCGTAGTCTGGGAGTTGGTCCCGGCAATAGCCGAGAATGTTCACGATTGCAGTTGGCCTTCTCCGATTATATATATGCTATTGTACTTGAAGAACTGGGATTGTGGATAGGAGGTCTCTTGGTATTAGCGTGTTATCTTGGTATAATTATACGAGCATGTTTTATCAGCATGAAGTGTAAGAATGCCTATGCATCCATCTTGATGATGGGTATGGCGTTGATGATATGTTATCAGGCCTTTTATCATATGGGTATTGCAGTGGGCTTGTTGCCTGTTTCGGGACAGCCTTTACCCTTTATCAGCAAGGGTGGTACGTCGATATGGGTGATGAGCTCGGCAATGGGTATTATGCTGAGTATCAGTAGATATGCTGTTGAAAAAGATAGACTGAAAATACGGACTATCGAGGATGATAGCGAACTGCCCGATGATATGAAATTTGACAATCCTTCAATCAACTTTTAATAAAGTAAATCAATATGGATAAAAAAATAATGGAACGCGTGTTAATAAGTGGAGGAGGTACCGGAGGTCACATCTTTCCGGCAGTATCTATTGCCAATGAAATAAAGGCACGATTTCCGCATGTCGAAATATTATTCGTGGGAGCAGAGAGTCGTATGGAAATGGAACGAGTTCCCGCAGCAGGATATAAAATCATAGGACTGCCCGTTTATGGGTTTGATCGCCGAAACCTCTTGCGAAACTTTAAGGTTCTATGGAATTTAATAAGAAGTGTAGTCAAAGCACGTCGCATAGTCAAAGATTTTCGACCTGATATTGCTGTCGGAGTGGGCGGTTATGCCAGTGGTCCTACGCTGTTCGTAGCATCGCGTATGGGTGTTCCCACTCTGTTGCAGGAGCAGAATGGTTATGCCGGTGTGACAAATAAGATGCTGGCAGCACGAGCCGATGCGATATGTGTTGCTTATGAAGGTATGGAACGTTTCTTCCCAGCCGATAAAATAGTATTGACCGGTAATCCTGTGCGTCAGAATCTTATCAATGATGAATTGACTCGTGAGAAGGCTGTTGAGTTTTTCGGACTTGATGCTACGAAAAAGACAATTCTTGTTGTTGGCGGTAGTTTGGGAGCCCGTACCATCAATCAAAGCATAGCCGGAGCGTTAGATGAGTTGCGTAATAGCGATGTGCAGTTACTGTGGCAGACCGGAAAGGCTTATGATGAAGAAGCCCAATCTTTGCTGAGAAATAATCCTTGTGAAAATGTCAAGCAGATGGCATTTATCTCACGCATGGACATGGCATATCGTGCAGCCGATCTTGTGGTATCGCGTGCCGGTGCAAGTTCTATCTCTGAATTGTGCCTGTTGGGCAAGCCTGTTATCCTTGTACCTTCGCCCAATGTGGCCGAAGATCATCAGACCAAGAATGCTCAGGCACTCTCATCGCGTGGTGCTGCCATGCTTATCAAGGATGTTGAAGCATGCGATAAGTTGATACCTGAGGCGTTGCGTCTGGTCGAAGATGAGAGTCGTCTTGCTTCCATGACACAAGCCATAACGGATATGGCATTACCCCAATCGGCAACTCGTATTGTTGATATTATATATCAGATTGTTAAAGATAAAAAATCGGCGAAATGAAACGACTGGAAGAATATAAGTCAGTCTATTTTGTAGGGGCTGGCGGTATAGGTATGAGTGCCTTGGTGCGTTATTGCCTATCCTTGGGGCTGCGAGTAGCTGGCTATGACCGTACGGCTACACCACTCACGGCACAGTTGCAGCAAGAAGGTGCCGAGTTGTTTTTCGAAGCATCGTCTGGGTTGATACCCTCTTATTGCCGTTGCCCTGAGGAGACCCTGGTTGTGTACACACCCGCCATTCCCGATGAGCATGAGGGCTTGCAATACTTCCGTAACAATGGCTTTGAAATCATAAAGCGAGCCAAGTTGTTGGGACTTATCACGCATTCGTTGCAAGGATTGTGTTTTGCAGGAACTCATGGAAAGACTACAACGTCAAGCATGGCAGCACATATATTTGCACAATCGTCAGTGGGTTGCAATGCTTTTCTCGGAGGTATATTGCGTAATTATGATACCAACTTGATATTGTCGCACGATAGTCGTTATGCTATTATTGAGGCCGATGAGTTTGACCGTTCGTTTCATCAGTTATTGCCACACATTGCAGTAGTAACGTCGACCGATGCCGACCATTTGGATATATATGGGACGGAGGAGGCTTATCTCGAAAGTTTTGCACACTTTACCTCTTTGATACAGCCCGGAGGGGTTCTCATTGTAAAGCAAGGCATTAAGTTGCAACCTCGTGTACAGGAGGGAGTGAAGGTGTATAGCTACTCGAAGGATGAGGGCGACTTTCACGCAGAGAACATCCGCATAGGTCAAGGACGCATTCTCTTTGACTTTGTAACACCCCGGTCACGCATAGCCGATGTAGAATTGGGTGTGCCGGTCGAAATCAATATTGAAAATGCAGTGGCTTCGATGGCAGTGGCATGGCTGTGCGGGATAGATGCCGATGTTATGCGTGATGCAATAGCCTCATTTCAGGGAGCCAAGCGACGATTTGAGTTTTGGCTCCGTACACCTCAACGAGTGATGATTGACGACTATGCCCATCATCCCGATGAGTTGAAGGCAAGTATTAAGTCGGTCAAGGCTTTGTACCCCGATCGTAAGTTGACCGTCGTATTTCAGCCTCATTTGTATACTCGTACCCGCGATTTTGCACCACAATTTGCCCAAGCACTTTCGCTGGCCGATGAGGTAATCCTACTCGATATTTATCCGGCTCGCGAATTGCCCATCGAAGGAGTGACCTCGCAAATCATTTATGATGAGATTTTATCGCCACATAAAGAACTTTGTTGTAGAGAAAAGTTGGTAGAACGGATAAAAGAATATACCTTTGAGGTGTTATTGACAATGGGTGCAGGAGATATTGATAAACTACTCCCCGAGATATACCAAATCATGCAAGAATAATGAAACGATTGCTTAAAATATCGGTATTAGTATTGCTTATAGGCTATCTTATAACCTCATTTATCCTTTGGGGCAATGAGGATAAGAAGGTAGTGTGTGAAAATTTTTATATACACATAACCGATAGTGCCGAGTGTAAACTTATAGCAAAGGAGGACTTGTATGATTATATAGCTCATGCACAATTATTACCCATTGGCAAGAGTTGTGGTGAGATAAATGTCAGTAGGATAGAGCAATATGTGTCGCAAATCGACCTGCTTGAAGATGTGGAGTGTTATTATGAAAATAATGGTGATACCCACTTGTTCGTGTCGCAACGCCGACCGGTTATGCGAGTGTATGATGCCGAAAACAAGACGTACTATGTAGATGTTGAAGGAGAGTCGGTAGCTGTGGATGCGATGTATCTTGTTCAAGTTCCATTGGTATCGGGTTATCTCGATGACAAGATAGTTGCTAAGGACTTGATTCCTCTTGTACAATATATTTCGGGACATACGTTTTGGAGCAATCAGGTGTCTCAGATATATGTGACAGAACAGCAAGAGATACTCCTCTATCCAAGAGTGGGCGAGCATGTAATATTATTGGGCGATATATCCAATTATGCCCAAAAATTGAATAGTGTTTTGGCTCTTTATAACCAAGTGATGCCCCGAATGGGATGGGTAGAGTATGACACTATATCGGTTAAGTATAAAGATCAAGTAGTGTGTACACGAAAGAATAAACGATATAAACACAATGTAAAGTAGTAAATAAAATTCACAGTATATATGAGAGAATATATAGTCGCAATAGAATTTGGTAGTACCAAGGTTGTTGGTATAGCTGGTTATCGCAATGATAACAATCAGCTCGTAGTGGCTGCTATCGATTCGGAAAATACAGCCTCCAATATGATGAAGCGTGGTTGTATACAGAATGTAAAAGATGTGTATGCTTGTGTGCAACGAGTGAAAAGAAAACTCGAGAATCGTATATCGCCTGCTAAGATCGAGAAGATATATGTGGGAGTGGGAGGTGTTTCGGTAGTTGCAGATGATAAAATATCGGTTCGTACGTTGCCCGAGGATAGTATGATCAAGCAAGTGCAAATTGACAAAATGAAGGACGATTGTCGCAAAACCATACCATCGTCGGTCGATTTGCTCGAACTTGTGTCAGTAGGGTATATTGTTGATGGACGTGCCGAACGCAACCCCATAGGTGTTGTCGGTAGTAATATCGAAGCCCGCTATAAAGCTATTACAGCCAAGCCCATGTTGAAGCGAAACATCGATCATTGTATTGCCGAGTTGAAGTTGCCCATTGCCGGATATATTACATCGGCATTGGCTACGGCCGAGGTTGTGTTGAGCAATGAAGACCGTATGTTGGGTTGTATGTTGATAGACATGGGAGCCGAGACTACAACTGTATCGATATATAAAAATAATGTGTTGGTATTGCTTGAGACGCTGCCTATGGGTGGTCGCAATATAACCCGTGATATCATGAGTCTTAACTTTGTGCATGATACTGCCGAGAAGTTGAAAATCGCTTCGGGTAAGGCTAAGGGGTATAATAGCGAAAACAATATACGTCTCAATCTGGATAACGATAGTTCGGTGGGTATCGATCTTGCCAAATTATCATCGGTAGTGGAAGCCCGTTCGGAGGAGATAGTTGCCAATATCGATGAGCAGATTAAACGCTCGGGACTCGAACGCAAGGACTTGGTGATTGGGGCTGTTGTTGTGGGTGGAGCTGCACGACTGGAAGGAATGAAATCATTACTCGAAGAACGTCTCAACATCAATGTGCGTACCGGAGTGTTAAGTCGAGACATTCTTGTCGTAGAGAAACTTGAAGCACAAGTCAATGACTATGTTCAGGCTGTGGGTCTCTTGGCTCTTGCCAAGGATGTCTGCACGATTTCGCCTGTTCCTGTCGTTGAAGATGTCAAAGATACGGATGCCGATAGTCAAGGCAATCGTGAGGTTGTCCCCAGTGACAATGTTACTAAACCCACTGAACTTCCCGATGAAAATGAAAAAAAGAAAAAAAAGTGGGGGTGGTTCGATGGTATGAAAAAATCCGTCCAAAAGTATACCCAGAAGTTTGACGAAATGTTGGAAGAGGGTGCAAATGAAGATGAATAATAACCAGTAAATGAAAGAACAATGAATCTTAACCTTAATACGGACATAGATAAAGATATAATGGATATGACACCCGGAGGAGCTGACAGCGTAAACAATGCGGTCGTTCCCGAGAAGAAAAGAACCCATATAATGGTGATAGGTGTCGGAGGTGGAGGCGGTAATGCGGTGAAGCACATGTATCGCAATGGAGCTATCGATTGTGTGCGATATGTGGCATGCAATACCGACTCGCAAGCACTTGAAACATCGGGTATTCCCATCAAGTTGTTGTTGGGACCCACAGTAACGCGTGGCGGTGGAGCTGGCAATAAGCCCGAAGTGGCACGTCTGGCAGCTGAGGAGAGTGCCGAGGACATAAGAGCCTTGTTGCAAACCGAGCCGAAGCCTCAAATGGTATTTATCACAGCAGGTATGGGTGGTGGCACAGGTACAGGTGCTGCCCCTGTCGTTGCTCGTATTGCCAAGGAATTGGAAATACTCACAGTAGGTATTGTTACCATTCCATTCATCTTTGAGGGGGCTCCTAAGATTAGTAAAGCCCATGACTATATTAAAAAGCTGAGAGAACAAGTCGATGCGTTGTTGGTTATCAACAATGAACGTCTGCGTGATATCTACCCCGATATGACTTTCCTCAATGCCTTTGCCATGGCCGATGATATATTGTCAACGGCAGCAGGCAGTATCATTGAAATCATTCTCAAAACAGGTCCTGTCAACTGTGACTTCAATGATGTGAAAACAACACTGTCAAAAGGAGGAACTGCCATTATCAGTACAGGTACCGGTCGTGGTGAAAAGCGTGTCTCTCAGGCTATTGAAAATGCAGTCAAATCACCCTTGTTGCAAGATTCGGATATTTTCTCGGCCAAGACATTGTTGCAGATAGTATTCCTCTCTCCCGGTGAATCTCAAATGAAATTGCATGAAACTGAGCAGTTGAACGACTTTGCAACCAAGTTCTCGGGGAAACCCGATACAATTACCGGTGTGTACATTGATGAATCGCTCAATGATGAAGTGCGTGTGACAATTCTTGCAGCCGGATTTAAGAGTAATGAGGAAAAAGAGAAAGAGGTAGAGATTACCGAAAAGAAGGATCACCCCAAGAGTGATACTAACGACTCAGATGATATTATCAAACTACTCTATGGAGAAGATCGACTGCGTGACATGCAACGTAAAAGATTGCAGTTTGCGGTACTGACACGTTCCGAGATGGAGAATGAAGCCTTACTCGAAGTGTTTGATAATACTCCCACTTATGATAGAGCACCTGACTTCAAGCAGAAGCTCAACGAAGCCGGTGTGGTTCGAAATAATGAGGAACAACCTGTTGTAACGAATGAAAATAGTATAAAAACAATAAACTTTGGAGACTGATATGAGTTTGTTTGAAACAATCAGCAATGACATAAAGAGTGCCATGCTGGCAAAAGATAAAGTGAAGCTCGAAGCTCTTCGTGGCGTGAAAAAAGAATTTATTGAGGCCAAGACTGCCAAAGGCGGTAATGGAGAGTTGTCGGATGATGCCGCATTGAAGATTCTTGCCAAGATGATGAAGCAACGTCGTGAAAGTGCTGCCATCTATCAGGAACAAAATCGTCCTGAACTCGCCGAGAGTGAACTGGCAGAAGCGGCTGTTATTGAGCAATATATGCCCAAGCAACTATCGGATGAAGAGTTGACCGATGAACTGCGTGCTATTATTGCCGAAGTGGGTGCTGCCGGACCGCAAGACATGGGCAAGGTGATGGGCATCGCTTCCAAGAAGTTGGCCGGACGTGCCGATGGTCGTGCCATATCGACTCGCGTAAAGGAGTTGCTCAACAAGTAATACAATGTAATATATACCTAAAATTGTAAAAAAGATGCTTACATTAGATACAATTAAGAAAAATACGGAAGAGGTGATAGCACGATTGGCTGTGAAACACTTCGATGGAAAAGAAAAGATAGCCCGTATTATCGAGTTGGATAAGACTCGTCGTGCATCGCAAAACGAACTTGATGCTCGTCTTGCCGAGTTGAAAAAAATGGCTGCCGAGATAGGTAAGCTGATGAAAGAAGGCAAGAAAGAGGATGCCGAGGTTGTCAAGGCTCGTGTAGCTGAGATGAAGAACGGCAATGTAGCTATTGAAGAGGCTATGGTATCGGCCGAGAATGAGATTACCGATATCTTGTTGACCATTCCCAACTTGCCTTGTGATGCTGTCCCTGCCGGTCGTACTGCCGAAGACAATATCGTCGAGAAGGAGGGTGGAGTCATTCCTCAGCTGGGTGATGATGCCTTGCCACACTGGGAGTTGGCCAAGAAATATGACTTGATAGACTTTGAATTAGGTGTAAAGATAACCGGTGCAGGTTTCCCCGTCTACAAGGGTAAGGGTGCTCGTTTGCAACGAGCTCTTATATCGTTCTTCCTCGATAAGGCACGCGAGGCAGGCTATCTCGAAATTCAGCCTCCTTACGTTGTCAATGAAGCTTCGGGTTACGGAACGGGACAATTGCCCGATAAGGAGGGACAGATGTACTGTTGTACAGCCGACAACTTATATCTTATACCCACAGCCGAAGTGCCGGTTACCAATCTGTATCGCGATGTTATTTTTAACGAAAATGAGTTGCCTGTGAAGAATGCAGCCTACTCGGCTTGTTTCCGTCGCGAAGCCGGCTCGTATGGTAAGGATGTTCGCGGTCTTAACCGTTTGCACCAGTTTGACAAAGTGGAAATCGTACAGATACAACACCCTGACCATTCTTATGCCGCTCTTGAAGAGATGAAAGATCATGTACAGAGTCTTGTAGAGGCACTTGAATTGCCTTGGCACATTCTTCGACTGTGTGGTGGCGATATGAGTTTTACATCGGCTATCACGTTCGACTTTGAGGTCTATTCGGCTGCTCAGAAACGTTGGCTCGAAGTCAGCTCAGTGTCGAACTTTGAGAGTTATCAGGCCAACCGTTTGAAATGCCGTTATCGTGGAGCCGACAAGAAAACACATCTATGTCACACACTCAATGGTAGTGCTTTGGCTCTACCTCGCATCATGGCCGCTCTGCTCGAAAATAACCAGACTCCCGAGGGTATCCGTATACCTAAGGCTCTTGTTCCTTATACGGGATTTGATATTATCGATTAATGTTTTTAAGGAAACTTCTATCAATAGCTTTGTTATGATGGATGATTTTTCTTAGAGTAGATTTTAGATTCTGACCGAATGAACGTAGTGGGCTATGTGATTGAGGACAAGGCAAAAGATACCAAGAAAAATATTAAGCAAGCAAAGAGAATGTTTCCGTTAACCCATGAATGATTATCAGTGGAATTTATAGAAGTTTCCTTAATCGTTTTCCATAGTAGGATGCCGGTGCAATGTGCCGTCATCCTATTATTGTATTTTATTGGACTATTGGTGATAGTTTGTAACGATGGTGTGTGTCCTTAATATTGAGAGCATGAGCAGAAACAGCGTTTTTTAATAATCATAAAAATTGAATACCATGGCACAAGATGTTTATTTGACTCCGCGAGAGGTTTTTCGTCGGTTGAAAATATTTGAGAAACAAATCCCATTGAGAATGTTTGTCGAATACCAACCACTATATGTCAAGAACGAATTGACTGAGCAGGCATTGACCCAAGAGGCCTCGGCTATGATACTTTATGCAGGATTGTTGGGGTATAAAGTTCAGTGCCGATGGAGCGAATTGTCAGAAAGAACAGGCGGAGACTTTACGGTCGATGCCGATAGGAATGTAAGAATTAATGTCTCGAATCAATTTAGGAATAATAGGGCGGCTGTATTGGCAACCTTGGCTCACGAGGTGTGTCACGCGGTAATGCACCACTATCGTATTGCACAAGATAATCGTGACGAGAATGAATATTGTACCGACTTGGCAACCATCTACATGGGGTTCGGACAACTGATTATCCGTGGTTATAATACTTACAGTGAAGGAGTCAACCATCAGTTGGGTTATCTCAATTATAATATATATACCCAGACTTACAATGTGATCAACCAAGCACGCAACAACGGTATACCACTTATGAAAGTGCCTGATGATATGTTTCTGGACGAAACTTTAACCGTATGGTGTGCATCGGACCATAAGAAAGAGCTCTTGGAGCGTAAGTTTGTGGATATCGAAAAGAACGTAACCCGATTAGTCAATGATAGACGCTACTTGGTAGAGTTGGTCGATATGATATTGAAAACCCCCATCATACAGCATCGTCTCACGTTCATTACCGAAGTGTACGATGAGTATAGTTCGCTCGATAATGTCTTTACTCACTACCCCATCCATGCCATGTCGTTGTTGTATGAATGTCTATTGTTCGATGACGAAGATGGCGACAAGGATAATGATACCCTTCTGCTCCAAAAGGTGTCGATGGTTATGGAGAGAGCCATTGCCAACATATGTCGCCTGTCGCCCCAAATCAATCCCGGTAAGATATTACCCCGGTCGGAGTGTCCGCATTGTGGTGAGGTGATTGTGGATGAGAAAAACAGTAATGCGGTCAGAAGGTGTAAAAAGTGTCATAAGAGTTTCTGTGTAGGTGATGTGTCGGGACGAGTAGAAGAAATATGCCATGCTGTCAATGCACAATCGGAACAATCGCGAGTGGAGAATGAAAAGAAGATAAGTGAAGCCTATGAGCGTGGTCGTCGTAAAGGTGTCGAATCAAATGCTGCTACGGCTTATCAACGAGGGTATAACGATGCCAAGAACTTGTGTGAAAAACAAAATGCAGCTCTTCCATCTTGGCTTCGATGGCTCAATTCGCTCTATGTAAAGAAAGACCATAAATAGTTGACTTAATGTTGCAAAAACCCAAAACAATGAGTATCTTCGTTCCGCAAAACCGATGTCAATGAGGAAATATACACATATATTAATAGCAATCTTATTATTGATGATAAGAACATCCGTCATGGCTCAGTCGATGGCAGACGTCTGGAAAGATATTCCAAGGTCAATCGTGCCAACTATCGACCTTAATTCCCGTCTCGATATGATAGACTTGTATCAGGCCGGACTGACAGCTCGGTCGACTACCCTGCTGGGTGATGAGGCACAGATACTTGTGATGGGCGAGAGCTATATGGCTGTGCGAACATCGCGGGCAAGTGTTGTGCAAATAAAAAGATTGGGAAAATCCCGTAAGCCTCTATATGCCATTGTAATAACAGTGGAGGCTCCCGTACCGCATAGTCGTGTGGAACTCTATAATGCCAAGTGGGAATCAATCTCCCTTGACAAGCGATTGCCCGACATCGGTGTGGAGGCATTTGTAGTAGACAGTCTGAGTGGCGATTATCGGGAACTACTGCTTGGAAACGTGAAAGTTAATACCCTGCAATACAATATGAGTGAGGAAAGTACAGACTTGATAGTTAAGCCATCGTTCATGCAAGTTCTCGATAAAAACATCCGCGAAGAATTAACCCCTTACATCAGACCTGAATTGCGACTGTCGTGGCGAGGTCGAAAGTGGGTATTGCAGCAGTAGCCATACTTTAAAGTTGCTATTGGGCATCCGGTGAAATAATCGTGCGAAATAATCGTAAACTTTCGCAAAAGTTATTGAACTACATGCGTTGTGCATTACATTTTTTTTGTACCTTTGCACAAAGAATATTCATCAACTAATACATATAAACATGGTAAGTTACAAAGATTTGGGTTTAGTGAACACCCGAGAGATGTTCCGTAAAGCTATGGAAGGCAAGTATGCAATTGCAGCATTTAACTTCAATAACATGGAGCAAATGCAAGCCATTATACAAGCAGCCGTAGAGTGTCAATCGCCTGTAATCCTGCAAGTATCGAGTGGTGCTCGCAAGTATGCCAACCAAACATTGCTTCGTTACATGGCTCAAGGAGCTGTGGAGTATGCCAAGGAGTTGGGTTGTGCAGTACCCATTGCATTACACCTCGATCATGGCGATACATTTGAACTCTGCAAGTCATGTGTAGACATGGGCTTCTCATCGGTCATGATCGATGGTTCGCACCATTCTTATGAAGATAATGTAGAGTTGACACGTCGTGTGGTAGAGTATGCCCATCAATATGATGTTACCGTAGAAGGAGAGTTGGGCGTGTTGGCTGGTGTAGAAGATGATGTATGTGCCGAAAGTCATACATATACACGTCCCGAAGAGGTTGAAGACTTCCTTGCCAAGACTGGTGTAGACTCATTGGCCATCTCGATAGGTACATCGCATGGTGCCAATAAGTTCCGTCCCGAGCAATGTACTCGCAACGAAGAAGGTATTCTTGTACCTCCCCCATTGCGTTTCGACATCCTCGAAGAGATAGAGAAACGTATCCCCGGTTTCCCCATCGTGTTGCACGGTTCGTCAAGCGTACCCCAAGACAAGGTAGCCATCATCAACAAGTATGGTGGTGCTTTGAAAGACGCTATCGGTATTCCTGAGGATCAACTTCGTCGTGCAGCCACATCGTCGGTATGTAAAATCAACATCGACTCGGATGGTCGTTTGGCAATGACAGCAGCCGTTCGTGAAGTAATGGCCACCAAACCTGCCGAGTTCGACCCCCGTAAATATCTTGGACCGGCACGCGATTCATTGAAAGAATTGTACATGCACAAGCTTGTAAACGTATTGGGTAGTGCCGGTAAGGCATAACAATAGAGTTGTAAAAGACTGCGAAGTTGCCATAGGTAGCTTCGCAGTCTTTTTTTCATTGTGTGAATTGTGAAATGGTCGTACTCCAAAATGTCGGTGAACAATAACTTCTAAGTCATTGTTATACACCCGAAATATCTATTTCGCAATAAAAATAATATCAAAGTTTAATAAATATCTGTTCAAAGGGTTGACAATTACCAATTATTTTTCTTACCTTTGCGGAGTTTTTTAATGATGTATTAGCCTTGGGAAAGTTTACTGAATATAAACTATCACTCAAAAGTATGCCAGTTGGTAGCACCACAGCATATGAGTATAGGCTCGACAACGAGTTCTTTGCCAATATTGATGGACCCGAAGTTCAACGCGGAAGGGTTGATGTAACACTTAATGTAAAGCGAGCAGCCACAGCATTTGAGTTGAACTTTGACCTTTCGGGCGTAATATACATCCCTTGTGACCGTTGCCTTGACGACATGGAACACGTTGTAGAGACAAGTGAGCAACTCTATGTTAAGTTTGGGCATGAATACTATGAGGAGAGTGACAATATGCTCATCATCCCCGAAGATGAAGGAGAATTGAATGTAGCATGGTTTCTCTATGAGTTCATAGCACTCACCATTCCTATTAAGCATGTGCATCCCTATGGCAAATGTAATAAAGACATGAGTGAGCGGTTGCGTAAAATGAGTGCAAAAAGCATTGATGACGAGGACGATATTGATGAAGATGTACCGCCTATTATCGATGACAATATGGAGGAGGAAGAAACACCTACCGATCCACGTTGGGATGCACTTAAAAAGTTGAAAAGATAATAATTAAATACATAAAAAAATGGCACATCCTAAAAGAAAACAGTCAAAGACAAGAACAGCCAAGAGAAGAACTCATGACAAGGCTGTAGCCCCCACGTTAGCCACTTGCCCCAATTGCGGTGCATGGCATGTTTACCACACTGTATGCGGTGAATGCGGTTATTACAGAGGTAAATTGGCTATCGAGAAAGAAGCAGCTGTTTAATTTTCAGCAAAGGCAAAAAATGCCCTAATTTAGGGCATTTTTTATTTTGAATCATTATAGTTGAATAATACAATTATTTTTAAATTCAACTAATAATATATAAAAAATCATGCTTAGAGCAAAAATAACAGGTATTGCATCATATGTACCCGACGACGTTCTGACGAATGAAGAGTTGGCTCAGATGGTCGATACCAGCGATGAGTGGATAACTACTCGTGTAGGTATTAAGGAAAGAAGAATACTTCGAGCGGAGGGAACAGGCTCATCCGATTTGGGTGCCAAAGCACTGCAATCGTTGATTGAGAAGACTGGTATAGACCCTCGAGAAATAGAAGTCATAATATGTGCAACCTCCAACCCCGACTTCCGTTTCCCATCAACTGCCTCTATTATCGCTGAGAAAGTGGGTATAAAGACTACCTACGGTTATGATATTCAGGCAGCATGTGCGGGATTTCTTGTTGCGTTGCAAGCCGGTGCAGCATATATTCAAGCCGGTTTGTACAAGAAAGTAGTTGTTATAGCTGCTGAGAAAATGTCGTCGATGGTCAATTACAAGGACCGTAACACATGTCCTCTCTTTGGTGATGCTGCGGCTTGTGTTTTGCTTGAACCTACCGAAGAGGAGTGTGGTGTGATGGACTCGGTACTGCACACTGATGGGATGGGATTGCCGCACTTGGTAATGACTGCCGGTGGCTCGGTAAGACCCGCATCGCATACAACCATTGATAAGAACGAACATTATGTTTATCAAGATGGTCGTTTCGTATTTAAGCATGCCGTAGCCGATATGATTTCATCGTCTGATGCAGTTATGCACCGCAATGGATTGACTATTGATGATGTCGATTACGTTATACCCCATCAGGCCAATCTGCGTATAATCGAGGCCATAGCCGAGCGATTCAACATTCCCGAAGAGAAGCTGCTCGTCAACATTCAGCACTATGGTAATACAAGTGCAGCCTCCATACCGCTGTGTCTTGCCGAGTATGAACATCGTTTCAAGAAGGGTGATAAGTTTATCTTGACAGCCTTCGGAGCCGGATTTACATGGGGTGCAGTCTACCTCGTGTGGGGTTACGACGCAAAATAATAGCAATAAATACAAGCTGAACGCACCTTCTCATGCAGCAAGGTGCGTTCAGTGTTGTTATATAACATGTCAAAAATTGGCTTTCTTCCCACTTTTTTCTTATTTTTGCAACAAAATATGATTATATGCATAAATCGGGATTTGTAAATATAGTAGGAAACCCCAATGTCGGAAAGTCGACATTGATGAACTCACTTGTGGGTGAGCGTATTTCCATCATCACCTCTAAGGCTCAAACTACACGCCATCGCATCATGGGTATTGTCAATACCGATGATATGCAGATTGTCTATTCCGACACACCGGGCGTGTTGAAACCCAATTACAAGTTGCAAGAGTCTATGTTGAACTTCTCGCAGTCGGCATTGGTGGATGCCGATATATTATTGTATGTGACCGATACGGTGGAGACTCCCGATAAAAATTCCGATTTCCTCGATAGAGTGGCTCATGAGACGATGCCGGTCATCGTTATCATCAATAAGGTCGACCTCTTGGCAGGACAGCAAGAGTTGGAAGCAATAGTGGAGAAGTGGAGCCAACTACTTCCTCGTGCCGAGATTATCCCCATTTCGGCCATGTTGCGATTTAATATCGATTACTTGTTGAAGCGTATTCAAGACCTCTTGCCCGAGTCGCCACCATTCTTCGAGAAGGATGCACTCACCGACAAGCCGGCACGTTTCTTTGTCAACGAAATCATACGCGAGAAGATTCTTCTTACCTACGACAAAGAGATACCCTATGCCTGTGAAGTAGTTGTAGAACAGTTTAAAGAGAGTGACCGGCGAATAGATATATCGGCGGTGATATATGTAGAACGAGACTCGCAGAAAGGCATCATTATAGGTAAAGGTGGTTCGGCACTCAAACGTGTGGGTACAGCTGCTCGTAAGGATATTGAAGCTTTCTTTGGCAAGAGTGCCTATCTACAACTCTATGTCAAGGTCGAAAAGGATTGGCGTAATCGTGAGAACAAGTTACGCTCGTTTGGATACATAAATGAATAAAATATCATACCCTTAAAATATATCATATGGGAAATATAGTAGCAATTGTAGGAAGACCCAATGTCGGAAAATCGACATTATTCAATAGGCTCACACAGTCGCGTCAAGCGATCGTGAATGAGACGGCCGGTACTACACGCGACCGCCAGTATGGCAAGGTGGAGTGGGGAGGACAAGAGTTCTCTATTATCGACACCGGTGGTTGGGTAGTCAATTCGGAAGACATCTTCGAAGAAGAAATAAATAAGCAAGTGGCCATTGCCATCGAGGAGGCCGATGTCGTACTATTTGTGGTAGATGCCATCAATGGTGTGACCGATCTCGATGATCATGTGGCAGCCATACTTCGTCGTTCCAAGAAACCTATTGTCTTAGTAGCCAACAAGGCCGACTCCAATCAATGGATATACAATTCGGCGGAGTTTTATGCCTTCGGTCTTGGCGACCCCTTCTGCGTATCGGCTGTGAGTGGTAGCGGCACAGGTGAATTGCTCGATGAGATTGTGAGCAAGTTCACCAAAGATTACGAAGAAGATACCGAGGATGACATTCCTCGTATAGCCGTAGTGGGACGCCCCAATGCAGGTAAATCGTCGATAATCAATGCTTTCATAGGAGAAGATCGCAACATAGTAACCGATATAGCCGGAACAACTCGCGACTCGATATATACGCGATATAACAAGTTCGGATTTGACTTCTATCTTGTCGACACCGCAGGCATTCGCAAGAAAGGAAAAGTTACCGAAGACCTCGAATACTATTCGGTAATACGCTCAATACGAGCTATCGAGAATTCCGATGTATGCATCTTGATGATAGACGCCACACGAGGTATTGAAGGTCAGGATCTCAACATTTTCTCACTTATACAGAAGAACCGTAAAGGTATCGTCGTGTGTGTCAATAAATGGGACTTAGTGGAAGATAAGTCCAATATAGCCATAAAAACCTTCGAGAACGCCATTCGTGAACGACTGGCACCATTTACCGATTTCCCCATCATCTACACATCGGCCATCACCAAGCAACGCATTTTCAAAGTGCTTGAAACAGCCTTGGAGGTATATAAAAATCGTAAACGACTAGTACCCACCTCAAAGCTCAATGAAGTAATGCTGGCAGCTATCGAGGCCTATCCGCCACCAGCTACCAAAGGCAAGTATATAAAGATAAAATATATAACGATGCTCAAAGAGGCTAAAATACCATCGTTTATTTTCTTCTGTAACCTGCCACAATGGGTTAAAGAGCCTTATAAACGCTATCTTGAAAATAAAATACGCGAGAATTGGTGTTATACAGGAACACCCATTAACATTTTTATGAGAGAGAAATAGCATGAAAAAGTAGGAAAAAAGAGAGAAACAACCTATCTTTGTGCCAAATAAGAAAAACAAACAAAATCAAATAAATACCTAATCTTAAAACAAAACATTTATGTCACAATCTTTAATCTTGATTGCGGTGCTTGTGGTAGTAATACCATTCTTGGTATTCTATGTGATTAAAGCACGAAATGAACACCCCAAAGGTCTTATCTCGGCTGCTCTTGCCAATATGGGTGAACGCTTTGGTTACTACATTATGAATGCAGTATTATTGCTGTTCTTATGTTCTAAATTTGGTATCAGCGACGATGCAGCCGGATGGATTTATGCCGTATTTTATTTCTTGATCTATGTATTGAGTCTCCCCGGTGGTATGATTGCCGATAAGACTCAGAAGTACAAAGGTACTATCATCTCGGGTCTTATGTGCATGGCGGTAGGTTACATCCTCCTCTCTATCCCCGTATTCTCTGAGAATACCGGTGGTATCTCATGGGTACTTGTATTTACTTGTGTTGCACTTCTTATCATTGCCTTTGGTAATGGTTTGTTCAAAGGCAACTTGCAAGCTATCGTGGGTCAGATGTATGACAACTTTGAGGCCGAAGCCGCAAAGAAAGGTCCCGAAGCTCTTGCCATCGCTAAGTCGAAACGTGACAGCGGTTTCCAAATCTTCTACGTATTTATCAACATCGGTGGTGTAATTGCACCTTTCGTGGCACCCCTTTTGAGAGAGTTCTGGCTGAAAACTAAGGGCTTGCTCTATAACTCTGACCTCCCTCGCTTGTGCCACATGTACAACGACAATGCAGCAGGTATGTCAAGTACCGATATGGAGAACCTCAACAACCTTGCAGCCCAAGTGGGTCACACCGGTGCTGTTGATGCTTCTTTCTGTGCTACATATCTCGAAACTTTCAATACCGGTGTGCATCTCTCGTTCATCGCTTCGGTTGCAGCAATGCTCATATCGCTTACAATCTTTATGCTTGTGATGAAATCATTGCCCACTCCTGTGAAGAAAGAAAAGAGCAATACCGAAGTATCGGCTGCTGAAAGAGAAGCTGATGCCAAGGAGGTTAAACAACGCCTTATGGCTCTCTATGCCGTTCTTGGTGTTGCAGTATTCTTCTGGTTCTCTTTCCACCAAAATGGTCAATCTCTCTCGGTATTTGCACGCGACTTCGTGGCTACCGACTCTATCGCACCTGAGATCTGGCAATGTATCAACCCCTTCTTCGTGATTGTGTTGACTCCTATCATTATGTGGATATTCGGTTCACTTGCCAAGAAGAATAAAGAGATTTCTACTCCTCGTAAGATTGCCATCGGTATGTTCATTGCCGCTTGTGCTTACATCTTCCTTACCATCGTTGCTATGGTGCAAAATTATCCCTCGGGCGAAGAATTTAAAGGTCTGAGCGATGCTGTGAAGATGAGTATGAAATCGAGTCCCGCAGTACTTATTCTGACATACTTCTTCCTGACTGTTGCTGAGTTGTTTATCTCGCCTCTCGGTCTCTCATTTGTATCGAAGATTGCCCCCAAGCACTTGCAAGGTATCTGCCAAGGTTTGTGGCTCTCGGCTACTGCTATCGGTAACCTCTTCATCGCAATGGGTGTAACCATGTTGAACACATTCCCACAACAATGGATGTGCTGGGCTGTATTTGCCGGTTTCTGCCTCATTTCTATGGCTGTGATGCTCGGTATGCTCAAATGGCTTGAAAGAATTACTCAATAATATATTTTTATATCACTTATACGAGGGTGAGCCAAGAAGTAAATTCTGGCTCACCCTCTTCTTTTTTAGTCAAGGTGCATCATGTGACCTGCACTTTGCATCTATGCGAACGATAGAGAAATATGGGGGGCGAACTGTGTGTAATAGAAGTGTTGGATTAGGGGTGAACGATATTCTCTTTTCAAGCAATGGAGTGAGGGGAGGTTGTCGATGTGTGAGAATAGATTTTTGCTTGAAAGTGATGAATATCTCTTAACAAGAGAAGTTGAT
>JAFXJY010000025.1 GCA_017531985.1 Bacteroidaceae bacterium | reverse complement strand
TGCAGCCTCACGAACAGTAATGCTACGAACTTGTTGAGGGTCTGGATGAATGTGTCGCAGGCCATCTTTGTAAAGATGAGCCGGGATGGTATTGCTTGGCTCATCCCATCGTAGCACATAGAATTTATGTATATTACTCTTTTTGCCTGTAATATTCGTATATAATTCCTTTAATGCAGTAGTTGTAATATACTTATTCTGACCGGTCGCAATATCTTCAGTAAGAAGTTTAAACACACTTATATCTCGCTCACTATGAAATCGTGGAGTGTGATTTAGTACACCATCACTTACGATAGGAGTATGCGAGTATTTCTTGCCATCCTTGTTTGTGACTTCTCGGCTAGGCCTTAATATAGGCAAGTCTCCAATAGCATCTTTTACGGTTTTCATTACGCCTCGATTAGATGCCAATAATGTGTAAAATTCGCTAATAATTTTATGCGTTATTGCCTCATCTTTATCGAAGTATGATTTATTTACCCCAAGGATGATAACACGCTGACGATGCTGAGGTATGCCAAAATCTGCAACATCAAATAGAGCTTCCTTGAAGTCATCTATAACCGCATATCCTGCATTATCAAACGCCTCCTTGATTTTGTTGATAATTGGAGTTCCATCTGGTGTGGCGCTCAACATACCTACAACATTTTCAAAGACAAAGAATTTGGGCTGATAATGAGAAACTACTTTAAGATAGCTTTCGAACAAGTAATTTCTATAATCATTCCTCATTCCATTAACGTCTCTGATTCTGCCGGCTAATGAGTATGCTTGACACGGCGGTCCGCCTATAATAACATCCACTTTGTGTTTTCCAACAAGGGCATCCAAGCCTGGATGCAATCCATATTCTTCGTCGTTAAAACCCGCAAAGAGTTCGTCGGTACGTTGGATGTCAAATCTTACAACCTCATTATTAGCATTACTATGACCCCATCTTGTCTTTAGTCTATGGGATAATGTGGCGCATGGATATTTTTCCCACTCCACACAAGCAAGAGAGTTGTAGCCTCCTGCTAGCATAAAGCCATCCAATAATCCGCCACATCCGGCGAACAAGTCAATAGTATTTATATTTTTCTTGCTCATTTACTTCCTCTTACTAATACACTTCAATATTTGTTCGCCTATTGCTTTTGCCATTAGACATGGTACTGCATTTCCAACTTGTCGATCTTGTTGGGTCTTTGTCCCAATGAAAACGAAATCATCGGGGAAAGATTGTAGACGTGCACTTTCTCGAACAGTTGGACATCTATTCCATTTGTAGTGGAAGTTATTACGATGGCCTGTATCAATCGTTCTTGACGGCTTATAACTACAATAGCGTGTCCATGCCATATTGAATTTGCGACTTTCGCCTACACCTTGAGGTAAGTCTTTATAGTTACCTCCATCTGGAACCAATGCAATTGTTGCCTTCACAAAATCTTTGTGGTCTATCGCTTTATGATTATGCAAAATGCGACAATCTCCTCGCATTAATCGTTGGTAATCCGTAATAGGCTCTCTCTCATATTCTGAAATATCTGCTCCCAATGAGGTTTCTAGGCTTGGTAAGTCTCCTATGGCTTGTTCGCAAGTAATATATGCGTCAGGAGTGTGAGTTGGTGCGGGAAAGTCAAATGTTTCACCATTTTTCAAACCAACAAATACCAACCTCTTACGCATTTGAGGCACTCCATAGTCGGCTGCACACAAGATTTGACAATTAACCTCATATCCCATAGCAGTTAATCGTTTGATAATTTCCTTCTTTACTTCACCTTTATATAGGGTAGCCATACCAGGGACATTTTCGATCACGAACGCCTTAGGCTTATATCTTTTTATAGCCTCTATCATCGCAAGGTAGAGTTTATTTCGTTCGTCTTCAAAATTACGGGGGCCTGTAAGACTGAAGCCTTGACAAGGCGGACCGCCAATAATGACATCCACATTGTTATCTTCAACTAACGAATCTATGGTCTGGAATGTTTCTAAAGAGGATAAATCACCACATAATGTTTTACTTCCTTTGTGATTTGCTTCATATGTTTTTAGGGCAGGTGCATTAAAGTCCACACCCAATAGAATGTGGTATCCTGCCATTTCAAAACCTTTAGACAAGCCACCACAGCCACAAAATAAATCTAAAACATTATATTTTTTTGTATTCATTTATATCCTATTAGTTCGGTTCATCATATTTTCTGGTTGCAAAGTTGTGTGTTGATTTTGACAACTTATGACAATTGACAAAATAATTTGCACGGATACAAAACTTCCAACATACAAAAATAAGTAAAATTTGTCAGATTGATATGCTCTTGCTAAAAAGTTTGTGAACAATCTTATAAATATAAGGTAGAAGAGGTAATATTGTGCCGCCAAATATGGACAAAAAAACAAGGCAACCGAAGTCGCCTTTTCAATCTTAGTCTAATTCATCAACCCACTTTGCTATCTACTGTTTCTATATCGCCATGGTTCGGGTGTCATAAACTTTTTGAACTCTTCCATATTGGTGATGCACTCAATATTTTGTTTCTTCTTAAGCCATTTCTTGATTGTCGGTTGGTCAAAGTGCAATCGGTTACCTTGGCGGATAAACGGAATGTCGTGACACCTCACCGTTCGGTACACCGCAGATTTGGATTTGCCAAGTAGTTTGCACAGATCTTCCACGCTCATCAAATCTCCTTCGAGTGGTTGAGGTTGCTGCTTCTCGCGAACTGTCTTTTCGAGTGCTTCGATTCTCTCTACCAGATTTTGAATGAGCTCTGGTAGCTGCTCAAATGATAAAGTTTTTTCTTGCATTGTCATAGTTTTAAAATTTTAAGTTAAACAATTTGGCAATCTTTTCATATTAAGAGTAGAGGGGCGTTAGTGATAAGGTTTATGAATTGGTGATTTTTTGTTAAAAAAATTGTGAACGACTTTCGCCACCGACAACCAATGCCTTTATAGTAGAAAGTACAATTCTCTTCGCCATTTTATTGCAGCTCGTTGCACTCCATTGCACCTCATTGCACACCATTGCAAACTTGGTGAGATATTTTTGTTGAAGACATTAAAGCATAAAAAATCCCGAAAGTCGAGTCTAACTTTCGGGATTTATTCGTCTATTTTTGTGGAAATTTATGTCGCTATTTGTAGGCGTTAGCGTTTGTTAGTGTGCATTAGAGGGCGTTAGTTACTTTCCTATACAGAATTTTGAGAATATTGATCCGAGGATGTCATCGGTGGAGATTTCGCCGGTTATTTCGCCGAGGTGGTGCATTGTTTCGCGGATGTCTTGTGCTACGAAGTCGGATGGTATGCCGGTGGCGAGTCCGTCGGCTACGCGGCTGATGGAATCGAGTGCGAGCAGTAGGGCGTTGTGGTGGCGTGCATTGGTTACTATTACATCATTGTTGTCACTATTGGGTAGTTGTGCAGCGGTGATGAGTTGTTGTTCCAGTCGGTCTATTCCTTGGTCGTTCTTGGCCGATATATGTAGTGTTGCTGCGTTGGGGTGATGGGTGGTTAGTTCGGTGGCCAGTGTGTTTATTTTTGAGTGTTGTTCGTTGTCTATAAGGTCGGTTTTATTAAATGCTATGATGAGTTGTTTGTCTTGGCATAGAGGAAGTATGCGTTGTGATAGTTGAGTTATGTTATCGATGGAGGTTGTACTATCGATGAGCCATATAGCTATTTCGCTGTGTGTGAGCTTGTCGAAGGTGCGTTCTATGCCCATGTTCTCTATCGTGTCGGATGTTTCGCGTATGCCGGCTGTGTCGATAAATCGGAATAATGTTCCATTGAGGGTGATGGTGTCTTCGATGACGTCGCGAGTAGTGCCGTGAATATCGCTAACGAGAGCCCGTTCATCGTGTACAAGGCGATTGAGCAGTGTCGATTTTCCGGCATTGGTTTCACCAACAATGGCTACGGGAATACCGTTTTTGATGGCGTTTCCTACGGCGAATGAGTGTGCCAGTCGGCTTATTTCGTGCCTGATTTCTTGTGTGAGTTGTATGAGTTGTGTGCGGTCAGCAAATTGTACGTCTTCTTCACTGAAATCGAGTTCGAGCTCGATGAGTGATGCGAAGTGTAGTAGTTGCATGCGTAGTTGTGAGAGGCGTTGGCTGAACTGACCTCTCATCTGATTCATGGCTAATCGGTGAGCAGCTGCCGACGATGCTGCAATGAGGTCGGCTACGGCTTCGGCTTGCGATAGGTCTATGCGTCCCGAGGCAAAGGCTCGACGGGTAAACTCTCCCGGCTCGGCCATGCGACAGCCTGCTGCCAATAGCAGGGTTATGATGCGTTGTTGTATGTACAGCGAACCGTGGCAAGCTATCTCGACCGTGTCTTCGCCTGTGAATGAGTGTGGGGTTCGGAATATTGTGGCTACAACTTCGTCTATGAGTTGGTCGTTGTCTTGTATAGTTCCGTAGAGTGTGGTGTTGGCCGGTTGTGTGAGGAGGCTTTTGTTCTGATTGTGTGGGTTGAATATCTTGTTACATAGAGGAATAGCTTGGTTTCCGCTGATGCGGATGACTGCAATGCCTCCGGTGCCTGATGGTGTAGCTATGGCACAAATGGTGTCGTTGGTTATCATCATTATTGTAGAGTTGTTTAGGAGGGACAAAACATGTCTTGTTTTATTTGTTGTGCAAAGATACGCAATGAAACCGAATTGGTGAAAGCACTTGTGATAAAAGTGCAATATTATTCTGTCTCGATGGGTACTACTTTCATCTCACGCCAGTAATGGGCGTTTTTGTAAGCCTCTACCGATTGTGCCGGCACGTGAAGGGTTATTTGCGACATGTTATGATGGATGGGTGGTATATTCTGCGGAACAACAGCATAATTGTAAATGTCGGTAAGGTTGTTGCATCTGAAAAAAAGATATTCGCCCATTGTTATCACATTCTGAGGGATAGTGATTTCTTTCAATGAGCCACAATTCCAGAAGACTCCGCGTTCAAGAATTTATATTTTGACACACCTCCTAATACTTGTGCGAAAAGCAATAAACCTACAGCTTGTTACAATTGCCATGCTTTTAAGTCATAGTTTTGTTCGATATAGTTTTCGAGCGAGTCGGGTAGGTTGTAAAGAAAATCTATTCCGGTACGACTCTCTACACTGTCGATAGTAACTGCATATTTATATAGAGGCAGTTCACAATCTTCGTTGGGCATGATGAATGCGATGCCACGAGGTGAATTGTTATAGGGTGATGCTATGATTTTGTAGAAGTGAGTAGGTACTGCCACGTTGTTTCGCCCAATGGTCATGTGTTGTTGCGGTACGATGGGACCGCTGACGATGATAATTGCACTGTCGCGTTTGGCCCAAGTGCGGACTTTGTTTTCGAGAGTGTTCCATATTCCGGCATTGAGGGCATGTACTTGCGGACATATGTTGCTCATGTAGAATGATGCAATCATGGCTTGCTTGTCCCATTTCATGTCTCCGGCAGGAGCCATATGTCCGCGATCAAATCCGCTGTTTGTGTAGTCCGAGTGCCTTACCCGAGTGCCATGCACTTGTGGGTCTTCGTCAAACCAATCGGTACGTTCCACATTACCATCGGTCTCTTCCCGGGTGAGTTCATAAGCTACCCAGTTGGGCAATCGCCAATTGTTGTTGTATGATAGAGTGTGTCCCGGATGGCGAATGATTTGCGAAGAAGTGCCTTTGCCTGTGTGAGCCATGTCGAGATCGTTGACGTGAGTTGTCAGTCGTGTTCCTTCGTATGCATGAGGAGGCTTGTTGAGTTTGAGTTTTGCTTCACCGCAGCTACCTATGAGTAGCATAGCGATTAGTAGTAGGGGCAAGACTATTGCCTGTCGTTTTATCGATTTTGTGCGATTCATTTCTGCTATTTTGTTATTTTCTTGTATGAATTTTTATATTCGTAGTGTTGAGAATGCAAATGTACGAAAAAAATATTGTACCTTTGCAGTACTCGTTTATATTGAATAAAATAACGCTATGAATATGACATTAGTTGACAGATTTCTGCACTATGTGAGTTTCGACACGCAGTCGGACGAACTCACCAACATGACGCCCAGTACGCCCGGGCAGATGGTCTTTGCACAAGCTCTCGAACAAGAGTTGCGTCGTATAGGTCTTACTGAGATAACTCTTGACGAGAATGGTTATCTGATGGCAACACTTCCTGCCAACACCGATAAACCATTGCCTACTGTGGGATTTATTGCCCACCTCGACACAGCCCCCGACATGACAGGACGCAATGTTCAGCCTCGTATTGTCAAAGGGTATGATGGTGGCGATATTGTATTGTGTGCCGAAGAGAATGTCGTGTTGCGACCTACGGAGTTCCCCGAGCTACTCCATTATGTCGGTCAGGATCTGATAGTTACCAATGGTAAGACGTTGTTGGGAGCCGACGATAAGGCAGGTATTGCCGAGATAGTGACAGCGATGGAGTATTTGCTGGCTCATCCCGAAATAAAACATGGAAAGATACGCGTAGCATTTAATCCCGATGAGGAGATAGGTCAAGGTGCTCACAAATTTGATGTTGAAGCATTTGGAGCCGACTGGGCATATACACTCGATGGTGGTGAAATAGGCGAACTTGAATATGAGAATTTCAATGCAGCCGTTGCACGCATAACCTTTAAGGGTCGCAACGTACATCCCGGAATGGCCAAGGATAAAATGATCAATTCGATGCTTATAGCCAATCGTTATATAAGCATGTTGCCTGAGGAGGAGACTCCGCAACACACCGAAGGCTATGAGGGATTCTTCCATCTTATTTCAATAGAGGGTAATGTTGAGCAGTCGACCATAGCCTATATCATTCGAGATCACGATCGTGCCCATTTTGAGGCTCGTAAAGAGCAACTTCAACGCATTGCCGAGGAGTTGAACAAGACATATCCCGGTTGTGTTGAAGTAGAGGTGAAGGATCAGTATTATAACATGCGTGAAAAGGTTGAACCTGTTATTCACATCATCGACCTCGTGTCGCAAGCGATGCGTAACATCGATATAGAACCGCAAGTGAAACCCATCCGAGGAGGTACTGATGGAGCCCAACTTTCGTTCAAGGGTTTGCCTTGTCCCAATATCTTTGCCGGTGGTGTCAACTTCCACGGTCGATATGAATATGTACCCATCCAATCGATGGAGAAGGCCTCGGAGCTTGTTGTTGAGATAGCACGTCTTGTAGCCGAAGGTAAATAAAAACTTGTAAATGAATACTCTTGTTGTCATTACCGGTCCTACCGGAGTAGGGAAGACCGATACTGCCATCAATATAGCACAAAGATTATCGGCGGAGATTATCTCCGCCGATTCTCGTCAATTGTATCGAGATATACCCATTGGGACGGCAGCACCCACGGCTCAGCAGCAAGCCTTGGTACCACACCATTTTGTGGGAACGCTTGCTCTTGATGAGTATTATAGTGCTGCATGCTTTGAGAGTGATGTGATGGAATTGCTGCCTCGGCTTTTTGAACGCTCGCCCTATGCAGTCATGTGCGGAGGTTCGATGTTGTATATCGATGCTGTATGTCGCGGTATCGATGAAATTCCCACCATCAGCGATGAAGTACGCCGAGCCGTCTATGCCGAGTATGAGTTGCATGGACTCGATTATATGCTCGACCAACTTCGAGTGTTAGATCCCGAGCATTATGCAGTGGTTGATAAGAAGAATTATAAGCGAGTGGTGCATGCCGTAGAGATATGCCGACAGTCGGGCAAGCCCTATACACAATTGCGTGTTAACCAAGCCAAGCCTCGTCCTTTTCGTATTGTCAAGATAGGTCTTAACCTGCCTCGTGAACAGCTTTTTGATCGTATCAATCGGCGAGTTCTTGCCATGATCGAAGCCGGACTGGTAGAGGAAGCTCGACGAGTGTATCCGATGCGACATCTCAATTCGCTCAATACCGTAGGATTTAAAGAGATGTTTGCCTACTTCGATGGCTTGATGGACTATGATACAGCCGTATCGCGTATGCAGAAGAATACGCGTGTCTATGCCAAGAAACAACTGACATGGTATGCTCGCGATACCGATATGCAATGGTTCGAACCGGGCGATGAGCATATCATGCAGTATATCGAACAATTATAAGTGAGACTGATAAGAGAAGCGAGGGACGAATTGCTCTTACGCCCTCCTCTTAAATAACAAGGCGATGCCGGATATATCCGGCATCGCCTTGTTATTTAAGTAAATATAGGTTGTGATTATTCGAGACCTAAGAGAACCTTAGTGGGAGGGAACAACATTAACTCACCGATGAGTACAGCAGCACCGGCAAGATAACCGAGCATGGCTATCAGTGAAATGTTTTTCAGATACCATCCAAAGTCTATCTTTTCGAGACCCATCACTACAACACCGGCAGCCGAACCGATAATGAGCATTGAGCCACCTACACCGGCACAGTAGGTAAGAAGCAACCAGAAAGCTCCGTCAACGACAAAGTTCAACTCATAGCTACCGGCGGCAAGTGATTGAGCTTGGTCAAGAGGTATAATTTCGTACATACCTTGTGCTGCTGCTACCAAGGGGACATTGTCGACAATTGATGAGAGGAAACCCAGCACGACGTTGATGATGTAGATGTTGCCCACTTTCTCGGTCAAGAGAGCTGCCATATCGCCCAAGATGCCGGTCGATTGCAGTACGGCTACTGCCATAAGAATACCCAAGAAGAAGAGGATAGTGGGGGTATCGATGCGTTGAAGAACGCGAGGCAGACGATGTTGACGTTGAGGATCGAGTGTTTTGCCGTTGTATATCATCTCAGTAACAATCCACAAGATACTCAGTGAGAAGAGCATACCGATAAAGGGAGGTAAGTGGGTGATAGTCTTGAAGATGGGGACGAATATAAGACCACCCACACCAAGATAGAACAGGATGTTGCGTTCTTTTTTCGAGACTGTCGTTTCGGTAGTGTTACAGTCGCTTGTGATAGCTCCCAATTGACCTTTGAGGCGGTTTGATACAAAGAGTAGAGGAACAATCATGGCAACGAGGCTGGGTACTAAAATATACATAATAACAGCTCCTGTGGAGATATTGCCTTTTACCCACAACATAATGGTAGTGATGTCACCGATGGGCGACCAAGCACCTCCGGCATTGGCTGCTATGATAATCATGCTGGCATATAACCAACGCTCTTTGGGGTCGCAGATGAGTTTGCGTAATAATAATACCATGACAATCGATGTGGTAAGGTTGTCGAGGATGGCCGACATGATGAATGTAACGAAGCCTAATATCCACAAGAGCTTTTTCTTATCACGCGAGGTGATACGGTCGGTGATGATGGAGAATCCTCCGTGTACGTCGACCAACTCTACGATGGTCATGGCACCGATGAGGAAAAACAGTGTGGTTGCGATATCTCCCATGTGATGGAGTATCTCGGCGTTGACAAAGTCGCTCAGATGTGAGCCGTAGCCATGTGCGGCGGCTTTTTCAACTACAAAGGGTAAAGCATCGGCACCGAGAATGAAAAGTACCCACATAACCATTCCTAAGAGTAGGGCGGTTGCCGATTTGTCGATTTTGATGGGATGTTCAAGAGCTATGAGCAAATAGCCGATAATGAACACCACTACAAGAGCTGCATACATAATGATATTAGTTTTTAGAGGTTTTTAATATAATGAGTGCAAAAGTAATATAATATATTGATACATCGTGTGGCGATGTGCAAGAAATATTGCCACATTTAACAAATTACAAGAAATACTCTACAATGCTTTGCAGGCTGTAATATAAATGTAATATGTGTTACAAAATGATGTAATCTCGTTCTTTGATGGTAATTGTCGTCAAATAACGGTTATTATTAAAAAATGTTTATGATAATGTGAAATATTGTAGCGTAAGGTTATAAACAAAAAGAGAAAAGAGTGTATCAAATACCGATACACTCTTTTGACTTATTTTACAATTATTGATTTATTGCAATCTTTGATATTGAGTGTCGGTTATTGTGTATGACATCTACAATATAGAGTCCGCTCGCCCAGTTGTTCAGTGCGATACATGGTTGCGACGATGTGTAGGTGGCACACAATCGACCATCCATACTGTATATATATAAGGTGTCGTATTCACCATTCACTATCAGATGTCCATGCGATAGGTAAACTTGCGGTGATGTATAGTTTTCGAGTTCTTTTACACCGTTACTCTCGGTCATGAAAAATGATACGTTGGGTACCTCATTACTGAGTTCGATCAATGTGGTATCGAATGTCTTATCATCGCTTGCATAGTGCCATGAACGCCAGTAGCCGCTGTCGTCACGACTTCCGTAAAATATGGTATTGTAGTTCTCATATTGGCTTGAATGTTGAGACTTTACCAATAGGTTTCTTCCATCGTATGCAAAGGGCGTATCGAATGGGATATAGATAGAAGTAGAAGTGCTTGTGGGTGAGATTGTTCCGTTAAATACCTGCGTGTATGCGATACTATTGTCGCTTTCGTCGGGTTCTGTTAGATCGGTGTTGGCAAGAGCGATGGTGGCATTGAAGTCATTCACCTCTCCGTTATTGAATATGTAGGTATAATAGATAAGCCCTTTTATGAGCCAATTACCATCATTCAAAGCTGCATTGCTCTGCTTAATTTCATCGGCGTAGTAGATGGTTTCAGTCCAACTGTTTTTGTAGGAGAGGATAAACGGAGTATAGTTCATCAAGGCATTGTTGTGTTGAATATTCGACCATTCTCCCTCTTCAAGTACCAGTATGTTGAGTTCATCGCTGATGTTGTTTTCAGGAATCATATCTCCTTCATATTCAATCCTTACACGCAGTTCTGTCTCTCCTATTTCTTGTGGAGTCCATTCAAGAATGTGTTGTGTGGAGTGTTGCGACTCCACAACAGCCTCTCCGGTAGTATGGCACAATATGTTGTCGTTCTTATCTAATAGTGTTACAACCTCTCCTTGTATTGCATCGGAACCGAGGTTATGTATGGTAACAATGAACTGCATGGGGCTATTGACGTTTCCAATTGAGGAGAATTTGATGTCGCTTAATGCGAGATCTATGTTGTCCAATTTGTCTATCGCAACATTTGTTATCTGCACCATTACAGCATTGCGTATGTGATAACCTATGTAATATTCACCATCTTCATCAACAGTGAAAACGACCTTTTGAGGGGTAAAAGACATATTGATGACGAGGCTGTCGGTCGATTCAATGATGGTCGACTGAGCGGCTATCGTAGCATCTTTGCCTATCGTTACATCATAGTCGAGAGGGAATATGGGACCCAACAACAGCATATCGTACTCCAATGCGTAGGTAGTCCCGGCTGAGAGTTTGATGGGAGGCGATATCAGCCAGTCATCAGCAGGTGTTGCAGGATTGTATTTTGTGTCAGGAGCAAACTTCATAAACGTTTGTCCTGTACTTGAATATGATGAGGGGAACCATTCGTGTCCATCATTATCACCATCTATTACACTCCACATTTTTATGCTTTCATCCGTGTCGAATGTGCATGTGTAGGGTGTCTCTAATGCTTCACCAACGGTAATGCGATCGGAGGTAATTGTTGCTCCGGTTCCATCGGAGTTTTGAGAAGTTATGCTGTAAGAGTAGCCTCCGAGTGTAGCGAGGTCGGTGTCAGTGTAGGTTGTGGCAGTTGTTTCATTAACTAATATTTTCTCATCGGGGTAACGGGTTATGGTGTAGGTAAGTGTCGTACGGTCATACCATCCTCCGTTAACACCGGTAGTAGGAGCATCCCAACTGATTGTAACCTCGTTTTTGCCGGTAATCTTGGTGATTTGTAGGTTGCTTACTGAGCCGGGCAGGTCGCGACCAATATATACGTTTTTCACAACATAGGCTTTACCATCTCCGTTTTCGTTGCTGCACACTATTTTGTAATTGTGTAGTCCCGATGTGGGTACAATGTCGGTATAACTATTGTTGCGTCCGGAAGACTGGTCTGTGAGGTGAGTGATGGCAGTATTGTTACGGTACACTGTAATGTCGAAAGTTCCTGTAATGTTCTCTCCGTTGACGAGAGTTGTAGGGTTATCCCATGTTATGTAAGCAAGACACTCACCCTCATCGGCCGGTCTAATATTAACGTTGCTTACAGCGGCCGGAGTCAGGGGTGATATAGGATTGGCATCGATGTACAGACCGACAATTTCGGCATTATTGCTTAATGTGCCAATTTTGTTGTATGTCACAGCATCTTCACCGAAAGTGAATTGTGAGAAAAATCCTTCTGCGGAGAACTCGTCCGATGAGAAGCCACACCAATATAGGATGTTGTTTTCGGGGTGAAAGCACATTGATTGCAACAAGGATGGTACATCAGTAGCATATCCCCATCCTTCGCCCGGATGTCCGGTCGATTTATTTATATTCCACAGTTCGCCATTGGAATCGAGTCCCCACAAATAGCCTTTGTTATCAGCAGCTAAGGTTAAGAGATTGCAGGAGTCCTGATGTCCAATGCAAGTCATGCTGCCATCTATGAGGTCTATTGTTACCAGTGCAAGTTTTACCTCTAACTCTTCTTCATTATTATCATCGACAATAGCTGTTTCGAGGTCATATCCAATGCCGTACATGGTCGATGTTGTCTCATCGTAGGTCATGTCGAGAAAGATGATAGCCGACTCGTAGTCGTTGACATCGTAGCTCGCAATTGTATCGACTTGCAATGTCTCCATGTCCATTGCCAGCAGGTCGTATGGGCACATGCCGTCACGCGAGTTGATCATATAGTAGAACCCGTTGGCGTGAGCAGCAGCTCGTATGTAATATTGCGAAAGGTCTTTTTCTAAATCAATCTTGTTGGGGTTATTAACATCGAATGAGACGAATTGTTGCGTGGAGCCTTGTGTGGCATCGTAGCATCTTATACCGTATGCCTTGGCTGTTACTTCATCGTTGGCTGCCGATGTGTGATAATGTGTATTGATTGGTGTTGTGTATTGCTCGGTGGAAATGTACGATTTTATTTTCCTCGTTGACACATGGAGTTGCGATGTGACAGTTATACACATCAGTAATGAGAAAATTAGAAGTAAAGATTTTTTCATAAATATATGGTATTAATAGTGTTTTATAATTCGCAAAAGTAAAAATAAATTTATAATTATAGATGCTATTTTTTGATAAATTACGAAGTGTGTCGATAAATGGTCTAATTGTGCCGACCAGTGTATAGTTTATTATAGTAGATAAGAAAGAGTATTTTATAAAATAAGGGAGGAGGCTAATGGCCTCCTCCCTCGGATATTGTTTAAGAAAAATAATTACTATTATCTTTCCATCTTAGTAATGCGTTCCATACCCACCTTGATAGCGGCTTCGTTCATGGGGATAAGTTTGTGGTGACGCTCGGGGAGAGATTTCTTCAAGCCTTTCACTACGCTTTCCATTGTAACCATGGGACGAAGTTGGAGCAATCCACCCATTACAATCATGTTGAATGCCTTAGAGTTGTTCATCTCAGCAGCAATTTCGGTAGCGTTGATGCAGTAGCATTCGATGTCGGTACGAGTGGGAGGAGTGGTAATACCATAGCTGTCGTAGATGAGGATACCACCGGGTTTAACTTTGCTTTCAAACTTGTCGAGTGAAGGTTGGTTCAATACGATAGCAACGTCGTAAGCATTGAGTACGGGCGAAGAAATACGCTCGTCGCTCAATATTACAGTAACGTTGGCTGTACCACCACGTTGTTCAGGACCGTAGGCAGGCATCCATGTTACCTCTTTGTCCTCCATGATGCCCGAGTAGGCCAAAATTTTACCCATTGAGAGGACACCTTGTCCACCAAATCCGGCAATGATTATTTCGTGTGTCATAATAGTAGTTTTAGCGGTTATTCATTTTTCAAGTCGCCCATGGGATATTCGGCGAACATATTCTCAGTCATCCATACGTTGGCCTTTTCGGGAGACATCTTCCAACCGGTGTTACAAGTCGAAACGATTTCGATTACCGAAGTACCTTTCTTGTTCATTGAGTTCTCAAAACCTTGCATAATCGCTTTTTTAGTTTTGCGAATAGCTGCGGGAGTGTGAACACTTTGACGAGTTACATAGCATGTACCTTTCAACTTGGCAAGGAGTTCGCCGATGTGCAAGGGATAACCGTTCAACTCGGGTTTACGTCCGAAGGGGCAAGTAACGGTTACCATACCTTCGAGGGTAGTGGGAGCCATTTGACCACCGGTCATACCGTAAATACCGTTGTTGATGAATATGATAGTGATGTTCTCACCACGGTTGCAAGCGTGTACAGTCTCGGCAGTACCGATAGCGGCAAGGTCACCGTCACCTTGATAAGTGAAGACGAGCTTGTGGGGGTTGAGACGTTTGGCAGCTGTTGCAACTGCTGGTGCACGACCGTGAGCTGCTTGAATCCAGTCAACATCTACATAGTTATAAGCAAATACTGCACAACCTACGGGCGATACTGCGATGGTGTTTTCCATCATACCCATTTCTTCGACGATCTCGGCAACGAGTTTGTGTACTACACCGTGGCTACATCCGGGGCAGTAGTGCATGGTATTGTCATTGAGCAAGGTGGGCTTGCGATAGACAAGGTTTTCAGGTTTGATTATTTCGTTTACGTCCATTTTCTTAAATTTTTAAAGGTAATCACTGATTACATGAGTTTCTCTTTGATGGCAGCAACTACTTCTTCGGGGCTGGGAACGATACCGCCTAAGCGACCGAAGTGTTCAACGGGAAGGCTGCAATTAACGGCGAGCTTAACGTCGTCAATCATTTGACCGGCATTAATCTCAGCTACCAATACGCCTTTCTTGTCCTTGGCTGCCTCGGCAATAGCTTTGGTGGGGAAGGGCCACAAAGTGATAGGACGTAAAAGACCTAACTTGATACCTTCTTCACGAGCGAGGTCGATAGCCTTTTGGCAGATACGTGCCATAGAACCGAAAGCTACCATCAAGTAGTCAGCATCTTCGCAGTTGATGGTTTCGAAGCGTACTTCGTTGGCTTCGATTTCGGCATATTTGGCTTGCAATTTGAGGTTGCGTTGTTCCATTACCACGGGGTCCATTTCGAGCGATGTGATTACATTGCGGGGACGATCGGGTGTGCGACCTTGGGCTGCCCAAGGCTCTTGTTGACGGATTTGCTCCTCTGTGCGACGCTCGCGGAAGGGGGGCAATACAACTTTTTCCATCATCTGACCGATAACACCGTCAGAGAGTATCATGGCGGGGTTGTGATATTTGAATGCGAGATCGAAACCGAGGTTTACGAAGTCGGCCATCTCTTGTACCGATGCGGGTGCCAATACGATGAGGCGATAGTCACCATGACCACCACCTTTACATGTTTGGTAATAGTCGGCTTGGCTGGGTTGGATAGTACCAAGACCCGGACCTCCACGCATTACGTTGAGAATGAGACAGGGCAGTTCAGCTCCTGCACAATATGAAATACCTTCTTGTTTGAGACTGATACCGGGGCTTGACGATGAGGTCATTACTGCTTTACCGCAGCATGCACCACCATATACCATGTTGATAGCTGCCAATTCACTCTCGGCTTGCAATACTACCATACCGGTTGTTTCCCAAGGCTTTTCAGCCATCAATGTCTCCATTACCTCCGATTGGGGTGTGATAGGGTAACCGAAGTATCCGTCAGCTCCGCTGCGGATGGCTGCGTGAGCGATAGCTTCGTTACCTTTCATCAATTTAACTTCTTCACTCATGAGTATGTGTTTTTCGTTTGTTGTTCGTTACTCTCTATTTGCTGTTGTGCAAAATAGTTTTTAAAGTTTTACTTTGTATACCTCAATACATCCGTCGGGACATACGATACCACAACTTGCACATCCTATGCAGTTGTCGGGGTTGGCCATATAGGCATAGTTGTAGCCTTTTTGGTTAACTTTTTGAGGTTGTAGCGCAAGCACGTCTGACGGGCAGGCTACGACGCACAAGTTGCATCCTTTGCAACGTTCGGCGTTTACGATGATAGCTCCTTTGATTTTTGCCATAGCTTAGGTTTTAATAATTGTAAACTTATCGCGTTACAATTACAAGTGCCTGATGATTAAGGTATTGTAATTGCGTGTTTTTCGGTGTTGTCTTAATGTGTTTGCTCTTAGTTGTTTGTTATTGCTAATAGCACTGCACAATTCGGTTGTAAAGATATGAAAACTTTTTCACCTATGTGTGATATAAATACATATTAACAGATTTTAACGCCAGAGAATCCCATAAATGCCATAGCTAATAATCCTGCTGTAATGAGTGCTATGGGAATGCCTTGCATGGTCTTGGGAATGTTACTCAGGCTCAGTTGTTCGCGTATGCCGGCAAAGATGGTAAGTGCAAGCGTGAAGCCTATGGCTGTCGACACAGCGTATGCAACCGACTCGATGAGCGAATAGTCTTTCTGTATCACCAGTATGGCTACTCCGAGAATGGCACAATTGGTCGTTATCAATGGTAGAAATACGCCTAATGCTTGATAGAGTGAGGGGGAGACTTTTTTAAGTATTATCTCAAGCATCTGTACCAAGGCGGCTATGACGAGTATAAATGCGATTGTCTGCATGTAGCCCAACCCGAAGGGGGTGAGTATGTAGGCTTGCATCAGATAGGTTACGATGGTTGCTAATAGCATGACAAATGTTACAGCGGCTCCCATTCCTAATGCCGAATCTATCTTTTTAGATACTCCGAGGAATGGGCATATACCGAGAAATTGCGATAGGATGATATTGTTGACAAATATCGCTGTAATGAATATAGAGATGTATGTAAGCATTGTTATCGGTTTTTGAAATAGTTAACGATGGCTATGAGGAATCCCAATGCAATGAATGCTCCGGGTGCAAGTATAAAGGCTAATGCTCCAAACTCTTCGGGATAGATGGTGTGGTTGAATAGCTTACCTGTTCCCAATAGTTCACGCACGCCGCCCAGCAGGGTGAGGGCTAATGTAAAGCCTAATCCTATGCCTACTCCGTCGAGTAGTGAGTCGAATGGATTGTTCTTGGAGGCAAAGGCTTCGGCTCGTCCCAGTATGATGCAATTGACTACGATAAGTGGTATGAATAGTCCGAGACTTTTATATAGGTCGGGCAGATAGGCTTGCATGCACAATTGCAGGACGGTAACAAAGGCTGCAATGATAACAACAAAAGAGGGAATGCGTACTTTGTCGGGGATGAAGTCCTTGATGAGCGATATTACAACGTTGCTGCACATGAGGACAAACATGGTGGCAAGTCCCATACTCATGCCGTTGATGGCCGATGAGGTTGTTCCCAAGGTGGGACACATGCCCAATAGTAATACGAATGTGGGATTTTCGGTAATGATACCGTTGAGTATTATTTTCAATTTGTTCATTTCGATACCTCCTCGTTGGTTGCAGTGTGTTGATTATGTTGTTGCGAAGTCGTTGCAGTAGTTCCCGATATGCCATCTATGTTGCCTTGTGTATAGGCTGTATAGGCGGTTCTAACGGCTTCGAGGAAAGCTCGTGAAGTGATGGTCGATGCGGTAATGGCATCTATATCACCTCCGTCTTTGGTCACTGTCATGTCGGTGTGACCGGGATTTTTTCCTATGATACTTTGCTTGTTCTTGTCGGTGCGAAACCATTGCTCCATTTTAGCTCCTAATCCCGGAGTTTCGGCATGGCTGAGAACCCGATAGTCGCGTATGGTACCATCTTGTTCTAATCCTACGATGATTTCTATCTCGCCATTGAATCCGTTGCGACTATGTGCTTTGACTGCTGCACCGGTAGGATTGCCTTGCAGGCTGGCGGGGTATATCACTATATTGCCGTTGTCGGTCTTGATGGTGTCGCTTTCGGCAATAGGATTGTTGTCAAAGTGTGGTGCAACTTGTCGTATGGCCTCTTCCTGAGCCTTAGCTCCTGCCTGGGCAATGGGTGCGGCTGTAATCTTATAGACATACCCCAGTATGGCACCCACCGAGGCTGTGATAATAGTCAGGACAATGACCATGTTGAGTAGAGATGATTGTATCTTAGCCATTTTTTGCTACCTCCCCATAGCGTTTGGGTCTCATATAATTATTAATCAGCGGTGTGACTCCGTTCATGATAAAGATGGCAAACGACATACCCTCGGGATAGGCTCCCCACAGACGTATGACTACGGTGATAATACCTATCAGTACGCCATATAATATCATGCCTCCTCGTGTCATGGGGGAAGTTACATAGTCGGTGGCCATGAATATGGCTCCCAATAACAGACCTCCTGAGAAAATCTGCAATTCGGCAAATATCAGAGCATATTCGATACCCTCATGCAGCGTTACAAAGAAGGAAAATAGAAAGACGGTGGCTATAATGGAAACGGGAATGTGCCATGTGATGATTCTTTTCAATAGCAGATAGGCAAATCCTGCAAGAAGGGCTATGGCACTAACTTCTCCAAAGCTGCCTCCGGCATTACCAATGAGCATTTCCATGACATCGATATTGATAATTTCGTCGATATTACCTCTTTTGAGGATATTGAGTGTGGTAGCTCCTGTCTCTCCATCGAGTGCCATGTTGAAGGCTTGCGGACGTGGCCATGTGGTCATCTGCTGCGGAAATGATATGAGTAGAAAGATGCGTCCTGCCAAGGCCGGGTTGAAGATATTATTGCCTAAGCCACCGAAAGCCATCTTGCCTACTCCTATGGCAAACAATGAGCCTATTACGACAATCCACAGGGGTAGATTGGAAGGCAGATTGAAAGCTAATAGTACACCTGTGAGTATCGCCGAGCCATTGGCTATTGTGGGTTGACCTTTTAACAAATACTTCTGTATAAGGTATTCAAATACGACACATGATAACACTGCTGTGACGGTTACCAATAATGCACCCAAGCCGAAGTAATAGAGCGATACAAAGAAAGCCGGCAGAAGTGCTATCAATACGCCATACATGCATTGTGCAGTGGTGAGGCCACTATGTATGTGTGGAGAGGGTGAGACAACTAATTTATTCATATTTCAAGATGTTATGGTTCATTGTTTTTTCTCGGTCGAACGATTGCGTATAATGTTCATTACCTTTCCTTTGCCCAGACGTATGTAGTCGAGCAACGGACGATGTGCCGGACATGAATAGGAGCAACATCCACACTCTATGCAATCGTATATGTGATGTTCCTCGGCTATTTCGAGATTGTCAACAGCTACGGCTCGTGATAGCAGATATGGTTCAAGTCCCATGGGACAAGCCGATACGCATTTGGCACATCGTATGCAAGGTGATGGTTCATGTCGGTGTGACTGTTCCTCGGGAAGAATGAGTAACCCCGAAGTTCCCTTGCTCGTGGGTGTGTCAATGTTGGCAGTGGCTCTACCCATCATAGGTCCGCCAAGTACTATTTTACCGGTGTGTTCGGGAAGTCCGCCTGCGGTTTCTATCAGTTGTGATATAGGTGTTCCTATGCGTGATAGGTAATTGCCCGGTTGGCTCAGTTGTTCGCCTGTAACGGTTACGATTCGTTCTATAAGGGGTTTGTTCTTTTGTACTGCTTCATATACGGCATGGGCTGTTGCAACATTTTGCACTACTGCTCCGGTTGATATAGGTAATGCACCGCTGGCCACTTGTCGACGAAGGATGGCATCGATGAGCTGTTTTTCTCCACCTTGTGGATATCGACATTGCAAGGGAACTACTTCAATACCGGTGTAGGATTGAACTTTCTGTTGTAACAACTCAATGGCATCGGGCTTGTTGACTTCAATGCCTATGTAGGCTCGCTCGACGTGTATGGCTTTCATCAATATTGATATGCCCACGAGTATTTCATCGGGCTTGGCCAGCATCAGTGCGTGGTCGTTGGTCAGATAGGGTTCGCATTCTACTGCATTTATAATGAGTACTTCCGCAGTCATGTCCCGAGGTGGCATGAGCTTGACTTTGGTAGGAAATGTTGCACCTCCTATACCCACAATGCCCATTTCATCTATTTTGTTAATGATGGCTTGTGAGTCGAGCTGACACTCTCTGATAAGTTCGTCGTTGCGTATGATACTCTCTTCCCATACGTCGCCTTCTACATTAATATATATAGCTGCTTTGTTGTAACCCGAGGCATCGGCAACGTTGTCGATTTTTGATATTGTGCCTGATACCGGCGAGTGAATATTAGCCGACACAAAACCATTGGCACGAGCCAATAGTGTACCTACTTTCACTTGGTCGCCTTTCTCGACGATGCATTGTGCCGGAGCCCCTATGTGTTGCGATAGCAGGACTACTGCTTGCGATGGTAGGGGAGCTTGCGTGATGGGGCAATGAGCTGTCAGTTTATTATCACTGGGATGTACGCCGCCTATTCTGAATGTTTTCATTGTGCCATGTGTTTAGTTATTACTTTTACTGTTGTGTTGATGTGTCGGTGGTTGTAGTTTCCGACTTCTTCTTGGGAGGGAAATTGAGTGCTTGTATTGCTCCGGTGGGACATACATCGACACATTTACGACACATCTTGCACAAGTTGCTATCGATGTATGCAAGGTTATTACTGATGGTAATTGCATCGAAGGGACACTCTTTGGCACACTTGCCACAACCGATGCATGCTACATTGCACGACTTGCGAGCAATACCTCCCTTCTCCTTGTTCATGCATCCTACATATACACGGCGACCTTTGATGCCTAAGGGGCGGACTTCGATAATGCCACGAGGACAAGTTCTGGCACAAGCACCACATCCGCCGCATTTGTCAGTGTCAACAACGGGTAGCTTGGTAGTGGAATCGATGCTGATAGCTCCTAAATGACACACTGACACGCAGTCGCCACAACCTAAACAGCCATAGGCACATCCACTCTCGCCGATATAGAGGTTGTGCGTGATGGCACAACTGGAAGCTCCCTCATAGCTGTTGGTGCGAGGACGATTCTGGCACGATCCGTTGCAACGAATTGTTGCTACACGAGGGGCTGCTTCGACAGCCTCTTTTCCCAAGATTGATGCTATTTTTTTCATTGTTTCGTTGCCGCCTACGGGACAAAGCATACCGTCGAGCGTGTCGGCCTTGACGCAGCTCTCGGCAAAGTTTCGACAGCCAGCTTTACCGCAGCCGCCACAATTGGCTCCCGGCAACAGACCTTCAACAATTTCGATGCGAGGGTCTTCTTCGACCTTGAAATGTTGAGCGATAAAGTATAATATCACTGCGGCAATGAGGCCTATGGCGGCAAGTGTGATGATGGATGTGATGATGATATTCATTTTAGATTGACTTTGCTTATTTTCAGGGTTTTATATAAAAGACAAATGTCTGTTGAAGTTTCTTTCGCATCATAGCCAATATTCCGTAGTAAGGAATGAGCATGATGAGTGCAATTATGCCACTCATCAGCTCGCTATCGATGTAGTGGCTTGTTAATAGAAGTGCTACCAGCACGATGATAAGAGGTATTATTACTGCCCAAGTCAGGGCTTTATAACCCATTGAAGCCTCTCCGTACACGGTTACTTCGGTTCCCATAGGAATGTCATCGTGTGAAAAGGCATCTATAATCTTTTCTTTGCTTTCGGATGCAGAGCAAAGTGAGGCTGCATGACAAGTGGCACATGCCGATTGTTGCAGTATCTTTACTGCATATTGTGTGGGCGAACTCTTGTCTATAACGATGCCTTTATGTTCGATGTATTTTTTCATCTCTATGTGATGCTCTTACTCTTCTGTTTAGGATAACATTTATTCGACAATCACGATACTATCGGGTTGTGTTGCCTTATTAATGCGTTGATGTATGTCGTAAACGTTTTTGCCGAAATACTGTGTATATAACGACCTGTATTCGTCGCTTTCTTGTATGCTGGAAAGCCATTTATCCAAGCTGTCGCGTAGGGCAACACTCTCTTGACGCAGTGTCCACGACATGAGTTGAGTGAAACTTATGTCGGTCATGTAATCTATGTTGTCATAGTCGGATGCAATAGAGGCTGCTTGTGCTTCATCGCATACGGCATATTCAATTTCGCCGGTGGCAACAAGGATAATAAGTTGCTCGGCTCCGTAGTCGGGCATTTCACATACATATATGGTATCGCCTATTTCGTGCGATAAATTATTGATGCGAAGTCGAGTAGGGGCATCTTTGGCAATGTGCAGTGTGCAACCTCCTAAATCCAACTGATTGCGTATTGCGACATTACCTGCCGTATCAATGCGTTGTATCAAGACTTGCTTATTGAGTAAGAGTGGCTTGGTGAAGATATATTCTTGCTTGTTTTCCGATGTGATGGGTATCTGTTGAGCTACGACATCGTAGACGCGATTGCGAAGCAGTTTGAGGCTTTGTGAGAGGCTTGCTTCGGGATGAAACTCTATCGGGATGGGGAGATGATGTTGGAGCAGCTGTAACAATTCGAAGTCAAATCCACTGACGCTATCACCATTGACATAGTAGGAGAGTGGTGAATAGTTGACTGCTACATGCAAGGTACCATCATTTATGATTTCGTTGTAGTCGCGAGGATGGTTGTACTTATTGCTGCTGCTCCATGTGTAGTAAAGGAGAATTGCAGCCATGACAAGGATGACTGTGACCATGCTCGTTATTTGTAGATATCTCTTGCTCATGTGGTATTAGTTGGCAAAGTCGACTGATACGCCAAACTGGAATATTGCCGGATCGAGCGGATAGTGGGGGATGGAGAAATAGTTGTTACCCCCCAGCCAGCCTTGGTTCATGTGTGAATACATTACATAGAATCGAGCCTTTTTGAGTTTAACGTTGACATAAGCGTTCATAAATGGATAGTTGCCTATCAATATTTCGTCTTGATTGTGGCGTGTGAGGAGTGCCGGTTGGTAGGCCGGAGCATAGAATGCCGAGTACCAATTGCAGTCGACTCCCACTTGTAAGTGCATGACTCTTACAATTGGAAATAACAAATATAGGTTGCCATAGGCACTAAACTCGGGCAGTGGGAGAATTTTCTTGTCGGAACTGAACTGGTAAGTGCCGGCTAAGTCAAGATGAAATATGCCGGCCTTGATGTTCTGTCGTAGTGTGGCACTGATAACTTGTATGTTGTTGCTCTCTTGTTGAGGAAGAGAGTTGTTGTCGAAATATATATAGTTCTGTACGTTTTCAAAACCGGCATGTATGTAAGTGCCGGTTTTGGGGAATGCAATCTCACCACTTATGCGTAGACGACGTGTCTTGCCGAAGTTGTTGTCCCACATGAAGTGATTCGACACATATTGTTGATGAAAAAGTGAAGGGGCTGTATTCTTGAATAACGCTTTGGCACAGATGGATAGTGTATCATTCCACACCGGTATTTTACTTCCTATATGCCCTGATATGTCAATGTCGCCTAATACACTGCCAATGAGTCCTATGCGGGCGTTGGCTTCGTATGTGAGCCATGAACCTTGACGTTTCCACAACTGACCGCCTATCCATAGGGCGTGTTGTGTCGTGTGTGCTGCTATGTTATAGTCGGGATGAACCGATAGGTGTGGTCTGAGTTGTGTTCCCGGAGCAATGGTGTCGGTTATCTGGTCATAGCGACGAACTTCGTAGGTGGCATAGGCTCCTATGCCCATAGGGAAATATTTGCTTAGACCTTCATGGATGGTAAAGCCGAGGGTATTGGACAATGCCCAATAGCTTGAAATCTCGTTCGTGCCATTGTCTGATAGATATGTGTTGCGGAAGAATGTTGTGTCCTCTCGTGCGGCTTCGTTTACGAAGCGGTGATGTGCATCTTCGTAGGTGAGTGTGTGTACAATGCTCGATACCGGAACAAAGACCTCGGAATAGGTAGTATCATCTATGGCTTCGTCGCTCTCTTTGTAGTAGCCCAAATTGTATCGATGGGTGATGTAAAGGTCTTTACCACGCATACGATTATAAGCGGCTGTCAGATTGGTGGGAATGGAACGCTCATTAATCTTCGAGTCGCCTCCTTGTAGTGATGCGGGATCGAGAATGTAGTCGTCATTGGTGATACCTCCGTTTTCTTGTGTTACATAGTTGTAGTTGTTGAAAGCGGCTTGTATCTGATAGCGTTCGCCTATATATGAAGTGAAGAGCCGATAGGAGAATTCTCTGTCGTTCTGATAGCTGTATTGACCTTTACTACTCACAAGATTGATACCTCCACCCACCTCAACTTGCTTGTTGACATTGGCCGAGAATGTTGCCGATAGGTTGTCCTGACCTGTTTCGCCTGCACTACCCGAATGGTAGGCTACTTGGGTGAACGGTAGTCGGGTGTTGTACCACTCAAAGTTTGTGGGCTTACGCATCCAATGGGCAAAGGCTTCCTTGAAGAAGAATAAGTTGTCCTCGGGACGCTCGAAGTAAATGTTGTTGAATCCGGCTGAACCCAATCCTCCGGTTGTGGCGTATGAAAGAGAGTATGAATTGGCGACATCGGTCTGGTAGAAGTTGAGCAATAATGTGTCGAGTGGTACTCGATAACGTTCGCCCAATGGGAGTGTGTTACGCCAAGCCGTCGGTTCAGGCCGAGGTACAGAGTCTCGCTGTACCGATTGTGATGCCGGTGCAGCCGATTGTGCCATGACTGCATAGGCTGTCATCAGACACAATATTAAAACTAAGACCCTACTTTTCATGCGATTGCAAAGATAAGTCTATTTGTTTATAAGACTTGTTATGATTGGTTATTTTGTGTTTATTTTGATGTTTGGGGGCTGATGTCAGTCGGTAAATGTTATTTTACCATCGGCAAGTTCTTCAATGCAAGCAAGGCTCTCGATATGAATGCCTTGTTCGCGAAGTTTGTCACCACCGCCTTGAAATTTCTTCTCAATGACTACTCCCAATCCTACCGATGTGGCACCGGCTTGCTTTATAATGTTGTCCATGGCTTGAGCTGCACTGCCGTAAGCCAAGAAGTCATCGATACACAATACCTTATCGCCGGGTCTGAGATATTCGGTGCTTACTACTATTGTATAATCTTTGTCACGAGTGAATGAGTGTATGGGACTCGACAGAACGTTCTGCATAGTCGATGGTTGACTTTTCTTGGCGAAGATGACCGGTATACCCATGCAGTAGCCGGTCATGAGTGCCGGGGCTATACCACTTGCTTCAATGGTGAGTATCTTGTTGGCACGTGTGTAGGCAAATCGACGAGCAAACTCTACCCCTATTGCCATCATCAATTGTGGGTCTATTTGATGATTGATAAGGTTGTCTACTTTGAGTATGTCTTTTGATAGGATTTTTCCGTCGCGTAAGATGCGTTGTTTCAGTAGCTCCATAGTCATTATGTTTGTGGGTGCAAAATTAGTAAAAAAATCCTTTTATCACGCCCTCTGTGTAATGGGATGTTCTATAAATTAGTAAAAAGTTAAAGGAACTTTCAATAAATTCCACCTAATTTATTGAACAAGAGGCTGTCTTAAAACTCAATTTGTGAGAATATGAACTAATAATTTGAAATTTGAGAATACACAAAGACCAAAGAAAGGGTCGTATCTTACTCAAAATAGAGCTTGATACGACCCTTTTAGTGATATAATAGTTATAATCTATTACTTCTTAGAGTACTCATTTAAGGTATGAGATACCCTCGTTGAAAGGCTGTGAGTTGTTCCTGTTATGAATACAAGAAGCGTCGAATGCTGCGTTTGGGCGTTTTTTCAAATTCTTCATCACGCAGTTCTATGGCGACAATGGGTGAATAAGAGGGTAGCATCTTGTTCAATACAGCACGATTGTCGAGAATGATTTTCCTTACAGCCTCGGCGTCGATTCCCTCTTGCTTGCCTTTTTCATAATCGGGGACTATGAGTGCTACCAGTCGACCTCCGCGATCAACTACCAATGATTCGGCTACATAGGGCATGTTGTTTATCTTGTCTTCTATCTCCTCGGGATATATGTTCTGTCCCGAAGGACCTAAAATGAGGTTCTTGTTGCGACCGCGGATGTACAAGAATCCATCTTTGTCAAAGACGCATAAGTCACCGGTATTCATCCATCCATCGCGGAATGTCGATTGTGTTGCTTCCTCATTCTTGTAATAACCCAGCATTGTGTTTGTTCCTTTTACCCACAATTCGCCTACTTCGTCACCTTCATTTAGAGGGACTATACGAGCCTCCATCCGGTCTACTATCTTGCCACATGATGCTTTGCGAATTTCATACCAAGGAGCGTAGGCTATGAGAGGTGCACACTCGGTCATACCGTAGCCTACGGTGTAGGGGAACTTGATGCGACGCAATAAGTCCTCAATGTCGCCATTAAGGGCTGCTCCACCGAGTACAATCATTTCCAATCGTCTGCCGAAGGCTTCGATTAGTTGCTTGCGTATCTTGTTGTAGATGATGTTGGATATACCCGGTATGTGTAACAAGACGTTGATTAACGGTTTCTGTACAACGGGCAATACCTTTGAGCGGATAATTTTTTCGAGAATGAGTGGTACGGCTATAATTAACTTGGGCTTTACTTCGGCAAAGGCCGATAAGAGAATCTTGGGGGAAGGTGTCTTGCCCAAGAAATAGACGTAGCAACCTTTGCACAAGGGGAAGAGTAGCTCAATGGCAAGACCATACATATGGGCTAATGGCAGCATGTTAATCATGCCTTCATCGGCCTTTAAGTAGCTGATGTTGTCAATGGCAAAACGTACGTTCGACCACAAGGCTCGGTAGGGGAGTACCACGCCTTTTGAAAAACCTGTCGAGCCTGATGTGTAATTGATAAGGGCTATTTCATCGGGTTGATCTTGGTGGAATACAAGGTCGTCGATGCCAAATTGGGGGTATTTCTGTGCAAATGCTTCATCGAGAGAGGCATAGATGTTGCCTATTTGTTCATCTTTGCTGTACACATAAGATAGGTTATTGAGCTGCATGACAATCTCTAATGAGGGCATCTCTTCAATGTTGACAGCATTCAATATGGCATCGTCCAACCACATGAGGCGTGCATCGGAGTGGTTGACTATGTTGTGGATGCTTTCGGGCTTGAAGTCGTTGAGGATGGGGACAGGTATAGCTCCGTATGAAATGGTGGCCAAGAATGCGATGGCCCAATTGGCCGAGTTCTTGCCACAGAGTGCAATTTTGTCTTGTGGATTGATGCCAACTTCTTTCATAAAGAGTTGTATGCGAGCTATTTGTTGAGCTGCTTCACCGTATGTGATGGGCGACTTGCCAAGGTCACACAAGGCTTTGTGAGTCCAGTTCTTGCAAAAACTTTCTTTTAGTAGTAGGTTAAGTGATTCGGTCATAATATTGTTTTTATGTTATAACGAGAGTGAGGCAATCTTGTGTGTTGGTATATAACCAATAATTGATTGCAATCCATAATAGTTGAAATTCGCAACAAATATAACTGAATAAATTTTAATGTGCAAATTTATGTTTGATTTTATGTGCGGTGGCTTTGGAGTCTTTTATAAAAATTCCACCGATTGATAACTCGATTGTTCTCGAAGGTATTCTATGTGTCGGCTCTATCTCTTTCTTGGTGTCTTTTTTATCCTTGACCTCAATCACATAGTTTGCTATGCTTTTACGCTCAAAAGAAACTCCCACTTAAAGAAAAATCATAACATAGCGACTTGAAGAAGTTGCGTTAATCATCATTATTTTGTAACAGAGGGTTGGAGTGGTGTTATACCTTATGTCTTGCGTAGTGTAAAGAGTATATCCAGTCCGCCTCCTTGTGCATTTTTGGCCATGATTTCGCCTCGATGAAAGAGAACGGCGTTTTTAACAATAGCAAGTCCAAGTCCTGTGCCTCCCAGCTTGCGTGAACGACCCTTGTCTACGCGGTAGAAGCGTTCGAATAGGCGATGTAGGTGTGCCTCTTCAACCCCTATTCCGTTGTCGGCAAATGAGAAATAATAGTAGTTGTCGTCGTTGTGATAGCAGTTGATTGTGATTGTACAACCTTCTCCGGCGTACGCTATGGAGTTGTCGATGAGGTTGCGGAAGATGGAGTACAATAACGAGTTGTTGCCCTTTATGCACATATCGGGGGAAATTCCCATGGTGGTAATGTGCATTTTTTTGGCTTCAATAGCCATGCTGCTCTCGTCGATTGTGTGGGCAATGAGTGATGAAAGGTTAAGCTCATCCTTGTCGAATAGGTCGGACGACTCGTCAAGACGATTGAGCATTGATATATCGTTGAGCAAGTCGGAGAGTCGCTTGGCTTGATTGTATGAGCGTTCGAGGAAGAGTTGTTGCCGTTGTGGGTCTATATTGTTGTATAGAATGGTCTCTAAGTAACCGCGAATGCTGCTGACGGGGGTCTTTAATTCGTGTGCTATGTTCTGTGTCAATTGTTTTTTTAGTAAGTCTTCATGTTCTCTCTCGGTGTTGTCAAAAATAGAAATTTCGAACGAGTTGTCGTTGAACAAGATACCTCTTACAACAAATATCAGTCCGTTCTTCGAGATGCGTATCTGTTTGATTATCGCACTACCATCGTTGCTTATGCGGTCGTAGGGGCGAGTAACATGCAGCGTGATTTCTTGCAGTAGTGGTTCGGTAAAGATGTCGGAGAGGTTGTTGTCGATGGTGTTGTCTGTGATGTGATTGATGTACTGTATGAATAAGTTGTTCGATACAATCATCTGTTTGTTATGAGTGAAAATGGCTATTCCTTCGCGAGAGGAATAGATGTGAGCCAGTAGCTTTTCTTCCTCGATGGTTAGTGCCTCGCGTGCTTGTCGTAAGGCTTCATATGTATTTTGCAAGTTGAGTGTAATGCGTCCGAGTGTGCTGTTGGTGGTTGCTTCGGTGTATGTCAGCGGTCGGTTCTGCTCGGCAATGCGGGCAAATTTGTCTAAGTCTGATATGGCCTTGCCCAGTCTATAACAAAATATAAGTAATGCTATAATGAAAACGGTGGCTACAATGATGAGTATATAGCGAAATCTTGGATCGACGTGTAGGATGTTGGATAGTGTATTGTCGTAAGGAATGGACGACCGTATAACATAGTTATTGTGTCGATAGGCTGCATAGAAGTATAGTTTGTCCATCGTCTGTGAGTAGCGTATCGAGTAGGCCTCACCTTGTTCGTTGTTGATGGCTTGGCTAATTTCGGGTCGATCAAGGTGTGGTGCGACTATGGCATCTTGGGTGCTATTGTCCAGCAGTACCTTGCCGCTGTGTGTGTCTATGATGGTGAGGCGATAAGGGTGGTTGTCGAATGTGTCGTAACTATTGCTTTCGTCGGTCAATGTTGCGGGTATGATGCGTGCTACATGGCGATTGTATTCTTGTAGCAAGGTGTTGAGGTTCTCTTGGCGTATGCTCTTTTCTTGATAGTATTGCAGTGATAGTGTAATGGCAACAAATAGTGTGAATAGTCCGCCTATCGAAAAGAATAGGCTCTTGTGAAAGGGTATGTCGAAATATAACTTTTTCATGTGTGTTGGTTATATGGGACGCTGTTATTATCCTTGACCTCAATTATATGGCTTGCTAATCCTCTGCGGTCAAACTCTACAATCAGTCCAAAGAAAAACCCATCAATCGGAACAAGACGATTGACCGAAGTTCCTTGTAGATTCTCTACTCTCTATGCATCGAAGCAGTAACCATAACCCACGCGAGTGACTATACATTTGCCATATATACCTATCTTCTTGCGTAGGCGGGTGATGTTGACATCGATGGTGCGGTCGAGTACATATACTTCATCGCTCCACACTTGTGAGAGGATTTCCTCTCGGGAGAATACTTGTCGCGGATGACTCAGTAGCATGCGTAGTATCTCAAACTCTTTTTTGGTGAGAGCTATTTCATTATTGTCGATGTAGCACTTTTTACGTCGTAGGTCGATACGCAGACTTTCGTGTTGCAACTCCTCTTTTTTATCATCTTCAATAGGCATTGTGCGTCGCAGTAAAGCCTTTACGCGTGCTTGTACTTCGCGTATGGAGAATGGCTTGGATATGTAGTCGTCTCCACCCAGATTGAAACCTGTGATTTTGTCGTTTTCGCTATCACGAGCTGTGAGGAAGATGATGGGAATGTGTCGCAATTGTTCATCCTTCTTAATAATAGAAGCCAGTTTAAAGCCACTCATCTCACCCATCATTACATCGAGTAGTAGCAAGTTGTATTGTTGCAAGTTGAGTGTCAGGGCTTCTTCGGCCGAGGAGGCTGTGTCTACGATATAGCCTTCGGTTTCGAGATTGAATTTGAGTATTTCGCACAAATCTTCTTCGTCGTCAGTTACCAATATGCGATATTGAGTCATAATGAAAAAAAAGTTGGTTGATAATTAATCTTGTGCAAAGATATATATATAATGTTACATTATTGTGACAACGACTGTTTATTATGGGTGTAAAGATAATTAAAAATGTGAAGATTATAAATATTGGTGTGCAAGAAAATTCGACTTTTTTTCTTATCTTTGGGGTCTCCTAATAGCTGCCTATGAAACGACTATTGTTCTTACTTATGTGTGGTAGTGTGTTGTTCCATCTGCATGCCTCTGCACCATCGCAGGGGTATGAGACTCGTTGTGACATGCCCCTCTATTACGAAACCTTGTGTAGTGAGTTGTCTTATCCCGATGCATGGGGTAATAGCGAAATAACATCGTACGATGAGTGGCGTGAGCATGCACGAGGCGTGTTACTCAACTGCTTGCAATATACACCCGATAGCACACCATTCGACTGGCAAATAGTGAATGAGGAGCAACGTGATGGATATAAAGCACTGCGTATCATGTTTAATATCAACCATTATGTGCGAGTGCCGGCTTATCTGCTTCTTCCTGATGGTGATGCCCCTTTTCCGGCTGTTGTCGTGTTGCACGACCATGGGGCTAAATTCGATATAGGAAAAGAGAAAAATGTGAGACCCTTGGCCGGCGATACTGTTGTGAGGCAATCGAGCGATGCATGGGTCAGGAAGTGTTATGATGGTATCTACACAGGCGACTTTTTGGCTCGAAATGGATATGTTGTGCTGGCTGTCGATGCTCTCTTCTGGGGTGAACGTGGACGTGTGGAGGGCGTGAGATACGATTCACAGCAGGCTCTTGCATCCAACCTCTTACAGATGGGACGATCGTGGTGTGGCATGATTACAACTGACGATATGAGGTGTGCCGACTTTTTGGCAACTTTGCCCTTTGTCGATGCCGAACGGATAGGTGCTGTGGGCTTCTCAATGGGGGCTCATCGAGCTTGGATGTTGTCGGCGGCAACCGATGTAGTGAAGTGTGCTGCTTGTGTTTGCTGGATGTGTACCACCAATGAGCTAATGACTCTCACTAATAATCAGAATAAAGGCGGCTCGGCCTACTCTATGATTGTACCCGGCTTACGCAATCATCTCGATTATCCTCATGTGGCTGCTATTGCGTGTCCCAAGCCGATGTTCTTTATAAATGGGAGGAATGACAAGTTGTTTCCCATTGAAGGGGTAGAGGAGGCTTACGCCCACATGCATAACGTGTGGGATGAGTGTGGTGTCGATGATAGATTGATAACAACAATCTACGATACACCCCATGTGTTCAACCGCGACATGCACTTGCAGGTCCTGCAATTTCTCAACACATGGTTAAGGGTAACTCCTTGATGTGAACGTATGAAACAAATGAAAAAATGAAAGAAATAAAGCATATTCAACCTATTATACCTGTCGATACTTATACCATTCCGGCTCTTGAAGAAGCTGTCCCGGCGGGATTTCCCTCTCCGGCACAAGATCATCAAGGTGAAGGTATTGATCTTAATCGCGAACTTATAAAGCATCCGGCATCGACATTCTGTGCCAGAGTGTCGGGCAATTCGATGCGTGATTGTGGTATTGATGATGGCGACTTGCTTATTATCGATAAGTCGCTTACTCCCCGTGAAGGCAGTGTCGCTGTCTGCTTTGTCGATGGTGAATTTACACTCAAACGCATCTCTATACGACGTGATGGTATATGGCTCGTTCCTGCCAATCCGCAATATCCCGAGTTGCATGTAACCGAAGATAGTAACTTTCAAGTGTGGGGTATCGTCTCGTATGTGGTAAAGGCTTTGTAACAAATAGCATAACCGATAGTGACCACCTGCTGTTAAAATCGATCATAATCATGTATGCACTTGTCGACTGTAATAACTTCTTTGCCTCGTGCGAACGACTTTTCAACCCTTCGCTCAATGGTCGTCCGGTAGTCGTGCTGAGTGGCAACGACGGTTGTGTCATTGCACGCAGCAACGAGGCTAAGGCTCTGGGCATAGGCATGGGGCAACCAGCCTTTGAGTTACGCGAACTCTTTGCCCGCGAGAAAGTGGCAATATTCTCATCCAATCACATCCTTTACGGCGATATATCACGCCGAGTGATGGAAGTGCTGTCGCAATTCTCGCCCGATGTCGAAGTGTACAGCATAGACGAAGCCTTTATCCGACTCAATGGACTACCCATGCCCGAGGGTTGCGAGATATATGCTCGTGTCATAGCCGATGCAGTGATGCGGTGTGTGGGTATACCTGTAAGTATAGGTATTGCTCCCACCAAGACACTTGCCAAGATAGCATCGCACCGAGCCAAGAAGCAACCCCGATATGGCGGAGTGTGCTACCTCGCTACCCCCGATCAACGTGCCATTGCCCTCATGGAATGTCCCATAGCCGATGTGTGGGGTGTGGGACGTCGACTTGCTCCGCGACTCATTGCCGAGGGGGTATCGACGGCATGGGATTATATTCAACTATCGCGTGAACATGTTCGCCGACATTACACCATCGAGGGAGAACGTACATGGAGCGAACTGCAAGGTATTCTCTGTTACGGAATCGATGAACATCCTGCTTCGAGACAGTCCATTACAGTGTCTCGTACGTTCGGACAATCAGTCTCGACATTTAGCGATGTATATGAGGCGGTAGCCGATTTCACTGCGACAGCTGCCGCACGACTGAGGCGGCAAGGCTCGGCGGCAGGTTCTATAATGATATTCGTCAAGGGGCGAGGTTGCTCTCCGGGTCGTTATGTCGGAGCATTGCAGCTGATGCTGCCCGTTGCCTCCGATAGTACCATCGAACTGTTGCAATATGCCCGACGAGCATTAATGTCGGTCTATCGCAACGGCGAAGCCTATAAAAAGGCAGGAGTAATGTTGGGAAACATAATCCCACGCAGTCAAGTACAATTGAGCCTCTTCGATACAGTCGACCGCGACAAGCACCACCGACTCATGCAAGTAGTCGATGCCGTCAACAAGCAAGCCGGATACCGAGCCATACACACCGCAGCCGAAGCCGGACGTGCCGAGTGGAAAGCCCAAAGCAATCACCTCTCGCCATGCTACACCACCTCATTTAGCGACATCATGATTGTCAAAGCCGAATAGATATTGAGACTCATTGAATGATGTGGTGTGAAAATTTTCTCTTTGCCTAAAAGAAAAACTCTCTACATTTTATTATAAAAGGCACTCCTTTCAGCTCATGCAAGTATTGACGATATAGGGTAGTTGCCACCGGTGAAGGAGGTTTAAATAAATTATAAAACAAATCGTAGTCAGAAAATTATTGGGGGCAACATTGCTATTTACCCAATTTATTGATACACTAATTGGTTGCATGTGAACATTTCGCTTGCTTTTTAGGGAAAAAGTTCTTTACTTTGCTGTGCGAACTGCAAGGATAAAGTAAAAGATAGTGATATGAGATTTCTGTTTGTTGTGCAAGGTGAAGGTCGCGGGCATTTTATGCAGGCCATAGAGATGCGTGCGATGCTCGAACGTAATGGTCACGAGGTGGTGGCCTGCTTGGTGGGAAAAAATCCGGCTCGGGTTGTACCTGATTACTTCTATACTCGCATGGAGGGGGTGCAGGTCGAGGCCTTTGAGAGTCCCAACTTTGTGCAGGGCGTGAGTGGAAAACATCCCTCTTATTTTCAGACCTTTGTTCAGAATATTGTAAAGTTGCCGGGATTTTCGCAATCGATGCATTTCCTGCGTACTACCATTGCCCGTATAGCTCCCGATGCTATCATCAACTTTTATGATGTGATGTTGGGTATTTCCAACTATCTTGCTCCCATGCAGTTGCCTATCATTAGTATAGGTCATCAGTTCTTGTTTCTTCATCGCGACTTTGAGTTCCCCAGTAAGAAGAGTAAAGTGGAACTTGACCCATTGAAATTCTTTACCATAGCCACAAGTGTGGGATCGTGTAGGCGATTGGCTCTTTCGTTTTATCCTATGGATAATGATGAGGATCGTGATATTGTAGTGGTGCCACCTATTTTGCGGAAAATTGTTCGTGAGATGCAGCCGGTTAAGGGTAGCTATATACATGGTTATATGCTTAATAGCGGTTTCGCTGCCGAGGTGCAAAAGTGGCATGCCCAGCATCCCGAGGTGGAGATGCACTTCTTCTGGGACAAGGCCGATGCTCCTGAGACGTGTGAACTGCAACCCGGCTTGACGATGCACCGCATTAACGATGTGAAATTCCTTGAATCGATGGCGGGTTGTGGTGGTTATGCCACGACATCGGGTTTTGAGAGTGTGTGCGAAGCTCTTTATATGCAGAAGCCGGCTATTATGATACCGGTACACATCGAGCAGGAGTGCAACGGCTATGATGCCATGAAAGTGGGTGCCGGTATTGTATCGGAGCATTTCGATATCGATAAGTTGCTCGAACTGATGCAGTGTTATAAGCCCAATGATGACTTCCGTGTGTGGTGCGATCAAGCCGAGGAGCGTATTATTTCGTCGATTGTCGAAGCCGTCGAAAATTTCGATAGTCGCTGGTATCATCGTATTATAGGCAGACATATTTTCCGTTAGTAAAATGATGTGAGAGAGTATAGGTCAGGTCGGCTATTTAGTCGGACTATGCTTGTTGTGTCGCTTGTGTAATGCGGGATGATGCCCGTGATAAGGTGGTGCTGTATCGGAAAATGCTAAGTGGAGTTGACAAATGAAGAGTTAATTTAAATATTCACATTATTGCACTCCTTTTTGTCGATTGTGCAGTAGTAATTACGGAAAAAAATATGTAATTTCGCAGCCTGAAACAAAATGAAATAAAAATATATATTCTTTTTACGACATGGCTAATGTAGTGAAACTTGTAAATGGTTTAAATCTTAACTTGGCAGGAGTAGCATCCCCCAAGGTTGAGCGAACGATTGTGAGCGACACGATAGCTATTGTTCCCGATGATTTTCATGGTATTGTACCCAAGGTGGTGGTAAAGCCCGGCGATGCTGTGAAAGTAGGTTCGGTGGTGATGTATGATAAGACTCATCCCCAAGTGCAATTTGTATCTCCTGTGAGTGGAGAGGTGGTTGCAGTGGAACGTGGCGAACGTCGCAAGGTATTGAAAATAGTTATTAACAATAATGGAAAGGATGACGCTGTTACTTTCGATAAAGCCTCGACAGCAGTTGAGGTAAAGCAATTATTGCTACAATCGGGTATGTGGGCTTATATCAAGCAACGTCCCTACGATGTGATAGCCGATCCCGACGTTGAGCCTCGCGACATTTTTGTTACAGCGTTTGACAACGCTCCGTTGGCTCCCACTCTTGCTTACGAAAGTCTTGCCGGTCAGGATGCCCAAGCCTTTGCCAAGGGTGTCGAAGCTCTCGGTATGCTCACAGCCGGCAAGGTGTATGTAGGTGTAGATAGTGAGGATGTAACCTTGTCAACCAGTGCCGAGCAGGTCGTATTTAAAGGGAATTTCCCCTCTTGCAATGCCGGTATACAAGCTCATCACATAGCCCCTGTCAACAAGGGTGAAACTATATGGACTCTCAATGCTCTCGATGTAGTGTTGATAGGTCGTTTGCTCATGAATGGTCGCATCGACATGATGCGTACAGTGGCAGTTACCGGTAGTGAAGTGCAATCGCCTGCCTATGTCCGTACGCTGCCCGGTACACCCATGAGCGAAATCTTGAAGGGAAATCTTATCGCATCGTCGGCAGCACGTCGTGTAATTAGCGGTAACGTTCTTACAGGAGTCAATGTCTCAATAGATGGTTTTCTTGGAGCCTATCATTCGCAAGTGACTGTTATCCCCGAGGGTAATGATACACATGAGTTCTTGGGCTGGGCTTTACCCGGTGTGAAGGCTCTCACTACCAGTCGCACATTCTTGTCGCGTTGGTTGCCCTCTCGCTCGGCCAAGCCCGATGCTCGTCTGCATGGAGGTGAACGTGCCATTATCATGTCGGAGGAGTACGACCGAGTGTTCCCTATGGATATTCTTCCTGAGTTCTTGATTAAGGCAGTTATTGCATTCGATATTGACCGTATGGAGCAACTGGGCATATACGAGGTTGCCCCCGAGGACTTTGCTGCATGCGAGTTTGTCGATACATCCAAGTTGCCTCTGCAAGAGATTATCCGCAAAGGTCTCGATGCTCTACGCAAGGAGATGAACTAATCATAGTCCATAACTTATAATATAATATATAGTGAAAGCATTAAGAAAATTTCTCGATAAGATAAAACCCAACTTCGAGCCGGGTGGTAAGTTTGCCCCCCTGCAATCGGTTTTTGAGGGTTTCGAGTCGTTCTTGTTTGTGCCGGCTACAACTTCGCGTTCGGGTGTTCACATTCATGATACCATCGACTCAAAACGCACCATGACAGTGGTGATTATTGCATTGATACCGGCATTGCTGTTCGGTATGTACAACGTTGGTTATCAACATTATCTTGCCATAGGTCAATTGGCAGCCACATCTTTCTGGACAGTGTTCCTCTACGGTCTGCTTGCCGTCCTGCCCAAGATCGTGGTAGCCTATGTCGTGGGTCTTGGCATTGAATTTATAGTAGCTCAGATGCGTCATCATGAGATACAAGAGGGTTTCCTCGTGTCGGGTATGCTCATACCCATGATTGTCCCCATTGATACACCATTGTGGATGATAGCTGTTGCCACAGCCTTCGCAGTGATTTTTGCCAAGGAGGTATTTGGTGGTACAGGTATGAACATCTTTAACGTAGCACTTATCACTCGTGCTTTCTTGTTCTTTGCTTATCCCTCTAAGATGAGCGGTGACAACGTCTTTGTACGCACTACCGATACTTTCGGTCTCGGAGGCGGTACTGTTGTCGATGGCTTCTCGGGAGCTACACCGCTGGGACAAGTGGCTACCCATGTGGGCGATAAACTGACACTTACCAATATTGTAGGAGAACCTCTTACAACCATGGATTATTTCATCGGTCTTATTCCCGGTTCTATTGGCGAGACATCGACACTTGCTATCCTCATCGGTGCTGTCATTCTTCTGGCAACAGGTATTGCCAGCTGGCGTATCATGGCTTCGGTCTTTGCCGGCGGATTGCTCACTGCATGGGTATGTACCTTGGTCGATCCTTCTATTTATGCAGCAGCACTGCTTTCGCCCATCGACCAAGTGTGCTTGGGTGGTTTTGCCTTTGCAGCCGTATTTATGGCTACCGACCCTGTTACTGCCGCACGCACCAAGGTAGGTAAGTACATCTACGGATTTCTCATTGGTGTCATGGCCATTATCATTCGTGTGTTTAACACCGGTTACCCCGAGGGTGCCATGCTTGCCGTGTTGTTTATGAATGCCTTTGCTCCGCTCATCGACCATTATGTAGTAGAGGCCAATATCAGTCGTCGTCTCAAACGTGCCAAGAAGGCTTAATATCAAGGAGGTAGATTATGAATAAACAAGGAAATACTTATACAATACTCTACGCCTCGATAATGGTGATAGTAGTAGCTACTATATTGGCTGTTGTCTCGGTGGCACTTAAACCTATGCAACAAGCCAATATTGAGATAGACAAGAAGAAACAGATTCTTACTGCGGTCAATATCTCGTCGACTGCCGCCGATGCAGTTGATAAATATGCACAATACATAGTCGATAGTTACGTTACCGATGCTACCGGTGCCAAGGTTGATGGTGTCGATGCCTTCGGTGTCGATGTGGCTGCCGAAGTAAAGAAACCTGCCGAGGAGCGTCAATTGCCCGTTTTCGAGGCTCGCCTCGACGATGGTAGTGTCAAGTACATTCTTCCTCTCTACGGTGCAGGTCTGTGGGGACCCATCTGGGGTTATATCTCTATCGAAGCCGATGGTAATACCATCTACGGTTCTTACTTTGCACACCAAGGTGAGACTCCCGGATTGGGTGCCGAAATTGAGAAGCCCGATTTCCAAGCTCAATTCCAAGGCAAGCACCTCTTTATAGATGGTGAGATGAAACCCGTTGCCGTTATGAAAGTTGGACAGAAACCGTTGAATGGTGCCGAGTATGTCGACGCTATTTCGGGCGGTACTATCACAAGTAAGGGTGTACAAGATATGATTGAAAACTCTTTGTTGCCCTATAACGCTTTTTTGAAAACATTAGTAAAATAAGGAGGTAAGTCGTATGAAAAATAAAGAAATATTATTAGGCCCTCTTTCCAAGAACAACCCTGTTATTGTGCAGGTGTTGGGTATATGCTCGGCTTTGGCTGTGACATCCAAGCTCGAACCCTCTATTGTCATGGCTATCTCGGTTATAGCAGTTGTCGCTCTTGCCAATGTTGTTATCTCTCTCCTTCGCAATACCATACCCAATAGTATTCGCATCATTGTGCAGCTTGTTGTGGTGGCTGCGTTGGTGATTATCGTCGACCAAGTACTCAAAGCCTTTGCCTACGACGTGAGTAAGCAGCTCTCGGTATTTGTGGGACTTATCATTACCAACTGTATTGTGATGGGTCGTCTCGAAGCCTTTGCCCTTAGTCATGGCCCTTGGGAATCGTTCCTCGATGGTATTGGCAATGGTATCGGATATGGTCTCATACTCGTTATCGTGGGATTCTTCCGCGAGCTCCTCGGCTCGGGTACGCTCTTGGGCTTCCAAGTTATTCCCCAAGCTCTCTACGATATGGGATATGCCAACAACGGACTTATGATTTTGCCTCCTATGGCTCTTATCGTGGTGGCTTGTATCATCTGGGTACATCGCTCGCATAATACCGAACTCCAAGAAAAATAATACATACCCTCAAACATCTGAATGTAGAATATGGAAAGTTTAAATCTCTTTATAAAGTCTATCTTTATAGACAATATGATATTTGCATACTTCTTGGGTATGTGTTCATATCTTGCGGTATCTAAGACCGTTAAGACCTCTATGGGATTAGGTCTTGCAGTAACCTTTGTGCTTACCATCACTGTACCCATCAATTACCTCTTGGAGAATTATATCCTTAAGCCCGGTGCGTTGTCATGGTTGGGCGAAGGATTTGCCAATGTCGACCTCTCGTTCCTCAGCCTCATTCTCTTTATTGCTGTGGTAGCCTCTATGGTGCAACTCGTCGAGATGGTGGTCGAGAAGTATTCGCCCTCGCTCTATGCGTCGTTGGGTATCTTCCTTCCTCTCATTGCCGTTAACTGTGCCATCCTTGGTGGTTCGTTGTTCATGCAACAACGTGCTTTCGACTCGGTGGGTACTGCCACTGTCTATGGCTTTGGTTCGGGTATAGGTTGGTTGCTTGCTATTGTGGGCATTGCCGCCATCCGCGAAAAATTGGCTTATAGCAATGTCCCCGCTCCTCTCAAAGGTATAGGTATCACCTTTATCATTACAGGTCTGATGGGTATTGCTTTCATGAGCTTCCTGGGTATTAAGTTGTAAATCTTCCTTAAAGATAATTGAAAATGAATATGACAAACGTATTGTTATCAAGTATAGCAGTCTTTTTTATCATCATATTGCTGCTGGTAATCGTGTTGTTGGTTGCCAAGCGATACTTAGTCCCTTCGGGCAAAGTGAAAATTACCATTAATGGCGATAATGTTGTCGAGGCAGAGACGGGTGCAAGCCTGCTCTCGACCCTTGCTGCTCAGAAGATATTCCTTCCCTCGGCTTGTGGTGGTGGTGGCTCTTGTGCTCAATGCCGTTGCCAAGTGACTGAGGGCGGTGGCGAAATTCTTCCCACCGAGACTGTCCATTTCTCTCGTAAGGAACAACAAGCCAACTGGCGTTTGGGCTGTCAAGTCAAGGTCAAAGGCGACCTCGCTATCACCGTTCCCGAGTCGGTAATGGGTGTGAAAGAGTGGGAGTGCGAGGTTATCTCCAATCGCAATGTGGCTACCTTCATCAAGGAGTTTATCGTCAAGCTTCCCGAAGGCGAACACATGGACTTTATCCCCGGCTCGTATGCTCAGATCAAGATCCCTGCCTATGAGATGGATTATGACAAGGATATTGACAAGTCACTCATTGGCGATGACTATATGCAGGCATGGAAGAATTTCGGTCTCTTTGACCTTAAATGTAAAAATACCGAGCCTACTGTGCGTGCCTATTCGATGGCCAACTATCCTGCCGAGGGCGACCGCATCATGCTCACTGTGCGTATTGCCACTCCTCCTATGAAACCCAAACCTCAAACCGGCTTCATGGATGTTATGCCCGGTATTGCCTCGTCTTACATCTTTACTCTCAAGCCCGGCGACAAGGTTATCATGAGTGGTCCTTATGGTGACTTCCACCCCATCTTCAACTCTAAGAAAGAGATGATGTGGGTAGGTGGTGGTGCAGGTATGGCTCCCTTGCGTGCTCAGATTATGCACCTCACCAAGACATTGCACACTACCGACCGTAAGATGTCGTACTTCTACGGTGCAAGAGCCCTCAACGAAGTGTTCTATCTTGAAGACTTCTTGCAGCTCGAAAAAGAGTTCCCCAACTTCTCGTTCCATCTGGCACTCGACCGTCCCGATCCCGCAGCCGATGCAGCCGGTGTTAAGTACACTCCCGGCTTCGTTCACCAAGTTATCTACGAGACTTATCTCAAAGATCACGAAGCTCCCGAGGATATTGAGTACTACATGTGTGGTCCCGGTCCTATGTCCAAAGCCGTTGTTTCGATGCTCGACAGCCTTGGTGTAGAACCCGAAAGCATCATGTACGACAACTTCGGTGCTTGATGCATAGCATCCGCCTCGAACAAATGCGTTCGACACGATAAGCATTATCAGTAGGTCGAATTTTGTAGAATATTCTTTCACACATATCAAGAGACTGTGTCAAAATTCCGAATTTTGTCACAGTCTCTTGTTTGATTATGAGCTTGAAAGTCAAAATATAGGCTCAGTAGCAAAAAGGTGTGGGAAATTCGTTCAAAGTTGTATCTTTGCAGTTATGGAAACAAAGATATTGGAACAATTTGCACGTATAGTACTACCGAGTGAGATACTGGAACGTTTTGAGATAGTAAAAATAGAG
>JAFXJY010000024.1 GCA_017531985.1 Bacteroidaceae bacterium | reverse complement strand
AATCTGATATAACTCCTTAGTGGGCTGTTTCCCGTCTTTCAGACGGTGGAGCGGTTAGTGCGTCTCACACTCCCCCAACTTCGCTTTCGCTCGTTGGGGGTTATTCATACTCGGGCTGACACCCTCGTCACGTCCTCCGGACGATAAGGCTGATAGGGTTACCTTTTTCGCCCCTGTGTTTTCATCTGAGGTAGGGACGCACCGCTGTAACGTCGAAGACGTTATGCAGTAGAAACCCCATGTGAGCGGAGCGTTACATGGGGGAGATATGTGTGCGTGTGGTATCCTTACGTCGAAGACGTTACGCTCCAGCTACTCCTGTACTACGTCTCCGACGTAGTGGCATATCCTGTCACCATGTACCCCACGATTACGCACTGCGTGCTTCATCGTGGGGTTTCGATAGCCATACGTCTGCGACGTATTGTTTGTTACCATTTTCGCCCCTGTGTTTTCTCCTGAGGTAGGGACGCACCGCTGGTGCGTACGGTTATTATATTAATTGATTTTTATATAATTATACCATCAACGCACCAATGGTGCGTCCCTACTTGCGAGGGTACAATATAAAAAATACACGCTCGCAGGGAAAGGCGAGCGTGGAAAGATTTAAAGGCTCGTTGCATAAGCAACTCGCTGAAAGCCTAAATTAAAAAGCGGCAGCTGCGCGGACGTAGACTTTGGCGTCAAGCTTAGCGTAGTCGCCGGTACTACCAAGACCCATATGGACAAGCCACGTGGACCAACCGTCAGATTCAGTTGATGACCAATACCATCCGTCAAGTTCCGTACCGCCTTGCTTAGAGAGGGTGGCATTGATTTTATCCATGTTGCGGTACATTGTCAACAGTTCTTCCTTCGAAGGCATATACCAATTGCTACCTTTGTTGCGACACCACATAAAGGCTCGGTATTTATCGCAATCGTTACGTGACAATATCTTATCGGTATTGAACTGACCATCGCTAATACTCGATGCTCCAGTTCTAATAAATCTTACACTCTGTAAAAAGGTACACCAGCAGGTTTTACCTCTATCCATGCTCAACACTTTACCATGACGTCCGCCATCGCTTACCTCAAAGACTACGCCGCGTATGCCATTGCGGTCGTAGTAGTCGCCTACCTGATAGGTCTTTTCGGTAGCAACTACCTTTTCTGCCATTTGATTCTCTTTAAAGCAGATTATATCGGTCTCTCCATCGTCTATATGGGTTTCGCCACTATCTTTCTTGCCATCCAAGAGGGAGAGGAACTCGGCTACCGATTGCGGACGGTCGTGTTTGTTGATGGTCATGGCTGAGATGACTGCCCGACAGGTGGCTACACTCACGCTTGCCGACAAGGATGGCAACTCTTCGCCCGAGGCTAACTCAGAGGCCGGTGGCGGAACTGCTCCGCTCAACAGATGGTAAAGGGTTGCTCCCAAGGCATAAATATCGGTGGCAGGGAGGAACTTGCTGATGCTGTTGTTGCTCTGTTCGACCGGTGCATAGCCGGGCGAATGTCCCATGAGGGAGGAGGTGTTCTCGCCCGACTCTTCATCGTACTGTTTCGACACACCGAAGTCTATGAGAATGGCTTTCCCGTTACCATCCAACATGATATTGGCAGGCTTGATATCGAGGTGTAGCATTTTCTTGCTATGCACATACTGCAACGCCTCGGCTACTTGGCGAATATAACCCAAGGCATCAACTTCGCTCAACGCACCCACTTTCTTAACAAGGTCGCGAAGAGACTGCCCATCGATGTAGTCCATCACATAGTAGGCAGTGCCATTCTCCTCGAAAGCATCGGTTACACGCACTATGCCGGTATGCATCAGACCGTTGAGTTTATCGGCCTCGTCGAGAAACTTGTCGCGGAGCTTGTCGAAGAGTGGCTGCTTGCTCCGGGTAAAGACCGTTACGCTACCGGTGTGAGGGTCGCGGTTGCAGAAATCGCTCACAAACAACTCCTTGATGGCCACACGACGATTTTTCCATGTTGTATTGACCGCCTCATAAGTACAGCCAAATCCTCCATGACTTATATAGCGTACTATCCTATATTTTCCCCCTTGCAAGAGGGTATTCTCTCTCAGATACATATCCATTTCTATTTAGGTTGTTACCTATAAAGACGACGCAATAATAAAAATCTGACACCACGATATAACTATTCGTGGCATCAGAAGCAAACGCAATGCTATTTCACCGTTATCAACTCATAGTCGCGTGAGCCGAGACCTATCTTCTCGCCATGTTCGAGGGCAGCACGCCAGTGTGTATCGGGATGCAAGAGATGGAACTTATCCTCGCCTTCGAGTGTGCCATGATCATGGTTGCAATGCAATATATTGTCCGACATAAGAGCCGGAGCAGCTATGACAAGGTCGGCACAGGCTTGATCGAGAGCAACAGGATCGAACGAAGCCAAGATACCAATGTTGGGGACGATGGCAGCATCGTTGTGATTCCAGCAGTCGCACTCGGGCGAAACGTCGACAATGAAGCTGACATGGAAATGAGGCTTATCCTTCACAACGGCAACAGTATATTCGGCAATCTTATAGTTGAGACGTTCGGTTGTATCGTCGGCACCGGGAACGGCAGCACCATACTGACACATGGCAATGCACTGACCACAACCCACGCAACGTGAGTAGTCGATAACCGCCTTGCGGTCGACCAACGACAATGCTCCATGAGCACAGTTGCGTACACACATGCCACATCCCACACACTTATGCTCCTTGATGCGAGGTTGCGAACCGCTATGCAATTCGAGTTTACCTCCACGACTGGCAGCACCCATACCGAGATTCTTCAACGCACCACCGAAACCGGCTTGCTCGTGACCTTTGAAGTGGTTCATCGATATGATGATGTCGGCATCGGCAATGGCAGTACCTATCTTGGGTCGCTTGCAATACTCACCGTCGATGGGAATCTCGCGATAATCAGTCCCCTTCACACCGTCGGCAATGATAACAGGACACTGAGCCGAGATGGGGTTGTAACCATTCTCCATAGCACTCTGCAAGTGGTCGACAGCATTGGCACGGCGGCCGGTGTAGAGCGTATTAGAGTCAGTAAGGAAGGGACGACCACCCAAAGAACGCACGATGGCAGCCATGCGAGCAGCATATTGCGGACGCAGATAGGCCAAATTGCCCGGTTCGCCAAAGTGTATCTTGATGGCTGCAAACTTGTTCTCAAAGTCGATATCGGCGATACCGGCTCGACGCACAAGACGTTCCATCTTGTCAATGAGGTTGCTGTGCGGAGTGGTACGCATATTGGTGAAGAATACTTGTGATTTTTCCATATCTTTGTTTTGTTATTTTTAGCTATAACATGTAAAAATATAATGATGTTACAAAAATATAACTAAAAATCAGAATTAAGAAGTTAAATTATCATTTTCTACACCATCACCACCATTAATTATATTACATTTGCACAGCATCAATCAGTTTATTCCATGAAACGCCTGTATCTACCCATCGTAATAACCTTGTGCCTGCTATCGATGTCATGCCGTCACGATAGCACAACGATAGAATATTTCCCATATCGCATTGAGAAGTCCGACTTCTGGGGGATGATGAGTCCCGATGGCAAACCGCTCTTCTCGGGTAAGTTTATGTTTGCCCCACAAGCCACCACCGGCAACGTGTTTATGGCACTCGAAGAGGAAGGCAAGTATGCCTTCTACACCGCCGAAGCAGAGCCTCAACGCATCAACAATGAGCTATACACCATAGCTCAGCCATTCCGTAACAGCAACTACACAATCGTACGGTGCGAGGATGCCGACCACCTCTCCATCATAGACATTGACGGAAAGCATCGAGCCGAACTCCCCGACAGCATTATCGACACAGGTTTCTTCTCGGCAGGACTCACCCCCTTCGTGGTCAATACACAACCGCCACGCATGGGCTACCTCGACATAGACGGAAACATAGTCATAGAGCCACGTTACCGATTGGCAACCAACTTTGTGTGCGGTGTGGCACTTGTCGAAGAGATAATCAAAGGCATTCCATCGTTAACGATTATCAATCCCAAGGGAGAGAAAATATACACCTTTGGCAACGAATGGCAACCCCTTGCCAGCGAATACTCCGACGGGCTGTTGCCGGTTATCAACAACCGCCGTGAAATAGGCTTCCTCGACACCCGTGGCAGGATGGCAATTCAACCCTCCGACCAATGGAGTATGTGTCTCCCATCCAACCCCTACACCATTCCTTACACCTTCAAGGCAGGACATTGTATCTACTCGGATGGCACAAACTATGGACTCATGAACAAACGAGGAAAGATAACCGTTGAAGCCCGATACAAGAACATCTACTTAGGCGAAGGAGGACTTTTTGCCGCCGAGAATCAAGAGGGCAAATGGGGCTGCATCGACAGCCAAGGGAGAGAAATCATCCCCTTCAACCATGTGCCGGGTGAAATACGTCCCTCTATCACACCACAAACTATTGTATTGATGAACGAGGCTCAACGCCATCGCCTCATCAATAGTCGAGGCGAAACCATCAGCCGCCCGTTTGGCGAATATCGGGCAAAATAAAGCAACGACGCGGATGAACCATCATCGCCACAGAGTTGTTTAATAGCAAGTAAAACCATTAAACAATAAGCGATGAAAAAGACAAAACATTTTCAGCCCCAATCGAAGTTGCACATGCTCGGAGATGCTTGCATCAAGCTCTTCCCTCGCTTACTGGCAACAATCGCAGTCATCATTACACTGACAGCCTGCAACGGAAACAACTCACGCAACACTATCGACGACGCAGCCTACATGGAAGTAGCCGACTCGACCGGTATCATGGATGTATATGCCTACGAAGGCAACATCAAGGCTCATGGAAAAATGCCTGCTGCACACTATGTGGTGGTAATAAGCGAAGAACTCGATAGCGTGAACGGAACTTACACCATGACCACCACCTACATTGTCGCCGACACTGTGAAAAATACGCCTCACAAGAGTAGGGGTAAGAAACTGACCCACCGAGGAATACCCGGACATCACAATGCCAAAGTTTATACACTGGCTCCCGATAGCGGCTCGACCGACTCGGTGTATCTCTTTGTCGAAAGCGACACCACCGTAGTAATGCTCGACAAGAACAAGCTACACCCCGATCATCCCGAACATTTCCGTCTGTGGAAAACACGACACCATCGCTACCCCATCAACAAAAAGAACTAACTACGCTCAACTTCCCTTACTACATGAGCATGTGGAGATTGTCACAACACAGTCTCCACATGCCATATCTACCCCTCAACGACACACAACGGCACGCAAACAAAGAGCGACAAAATCGCATTGATAAGATTTTGTACTTCAATCACCTTTTATTACCTTTGCGGTAAATTTATATGTGCAGAGATAAACTTAATCGAACAATTCGCCACACATGATACAAGCCTTTACACAGATAATAATTTCACCTCGTAGGGCATGGGAACATCTGAGCCAAAGCACCACCTTGCAACAATACCTCTTGCCATTGGTAGTGTATCCGACAATACTCCTCACAGCATTGTCGGCATATATCCCCTATTTCTACGGATTCATACCACTGGAAGCAGCCACCAAGCAAGCCACGCTGACATTACTGAAATATAGCGGATGTGTGATAACAGCATGGGCATTATTGGTACTACTTTCACGCACCTATTTCATGAACGATTGCAACAAGCACGAGCTACACCTCTTTGCAGGCTACTCCTTCATCGTCACGTTCCTGTCGGTCATTATAGGCAACATACTGCCCAGCAGTTTCTCCTATGTACAATTCATCCCCGCCTACACAGTGTGGATAGTATTCCAAGGCAGGAAATTTCTCCGAATACCGAGCGAGAACGTTTTCAGCTTCACAGTAACCACATCAACCATACTAATAGCCCTCCCCTTCATGTGGAATCAGATTATACAAACCATTGTTCACTGACATGAAAGCCAAGAATAATAACAACATAAATATAAAAAATAAACGGGCAACGTACGACTACGAGATAATAGACACGTTGCAAGCCGGCATCGTACTGACCGGTACTGAAATAAAATCGATACGCGAAGGCAAAGCCGGACTATCGGACACCTTCTGCTATGTCTACAACAACGAAGTATGGGTCAAGAACATGTACATAGCCGAATACTCATTCGGCTCGTACAATAATCACCAGACACGACGTGACCGCAAACTACTACTCACCAAGAAAGAGATAGTAAAGCTGAGCAGTATCTCGCAAACACCCGGATTTTCCATCATTCCCACCCGTCTATTCATCAACGAAAAGGGATATGCCAAGCTCGTAATAGCCACAGCACGAGGCAAGAAACAATACGACAAACGCGACAGTATAAAAGAACGCGACGATCGCCGTGCCATGGATAGAGCCTTGAAGCATTGACACCACAATTGAGACGAGAATGATAATATTTTGCCAAATAATTTGGCAATCTCGTTTTAGTTTACTACATTTGCTACCATGAATTATATAACCTCCTAATAATGCCATGCTTATGAAACATTTGAAAGAGGATAATGAAGCGACCGAGTTGAAGCCATTCTGCACCAACGGAGTCTGCGGATACAAGAATAAAGAATCGGAAGAAGTAGAAGTTCCATGCATATATGAGAATGCCAAAGACTTCAGCGAAGGCTTGGCACGAGTTAAACAAAACGGGTTATATGGCTACATTGACACCACAGGCAGCCTTGTCATCCCATGTCAATTTAAGGATGCACTCCGATTTATAGGAGGAATGGCAGCCGTCATGGTCGATGCCACATGGGGATTTATCAATACAGCCGGCAAGATGGTCATCAAGCCCATCTACTCATGCATTCTATCCTTCTCTGAGGGATTGGCACCTGTCAAGAAGCACAACAAATGGGGATATATAACCCAGAATGGCGATGTCGCCATTGACTTCCTATACGACATAGCCGACCCCTTCTGCGATGGAATGGCACGCGTCAAGATTGATGGCAAAAGCGGCTTTATCTACCCCAACGGCTCAACAGCAGTACCATTCAAGTACGATAAAATCACCGACTTTATCAGCGGATATGCCATCGTAGAGAACGAAGGTAAACAAGGACTCATCAATCGCAAAGGCAAAGAGATATACCCCTGCCAGAGTTCTTATATAGAGCTACCTTTCCGCGACGGCATAACCACTATTAAACAAGATGGCAAGTATGGCTACATAGATGAGAAAGGCAAAACCGTACTCCCTTGCATCTACGACAGTGCCAGTTACTTCATCAACGGTCGTGCCGAAGTAGTAATCGATGAGCGACACTGCTTTATTGACATTCAAGGGAATATATTGGAAGAAAAATAGAGACTTTTGCATATTCAACAATAGGAGGACTTGTATTGCTACACAATCGAGTCCTCTTTTATATAAAGAATATGTCCATTAGTCACACATTGATGTCGGAAACATTCCCGAGGTATGCTTCATGTTTTTTTCGGGGCATGTCGAGGAAATTATACTTTTAACCCACACAAAAGTGTGGGATTTTTTCTACCTTTGCATTCCTAAACAATAACAACGTGACAATGCAACTACAATATATGAGTCTGGCAAGTGGCAGCAGCGGCAATTGTTGCTACTTGGGAACCGAAGAATACGGCATACTTATCGATGCCGGTATAAGCATACGCAGCATAAAAAAGATACTCAAAGACAACAATATCAGCATAGAACACATCGTCGCATTACTCATCACGCACGACCATGCCGACCATATCAAGGCCGCCGGACATATAGGCGAAAAAATGGGCATCCCCGTATACACAACATCGACCATTCTCAATGGTATGAACCGCAACTACTGCATGGCCGAGAAGATATATAGTGCCCATAGAGAGATAGTGAAGGAAATTCCGTTCAAGATACGCGACTTTGAAATAACAGCCTTTGAGGTACCTCATGACGGAAGCGATAACGTAGGTTACAGCATACGATACCACAACCACACGTTTGTACTGGCCACCGACATGGGACACATTACCGAAACCGCAGCCCGATATCTGTCGCAAGCCAATTATCTTGTAATCGAAGCCAACTACGATGCTACCATGTTACAGAACGGGCCATACCCACTCCACCTGAAACGCCGCATCGTTGCCCCTCGCGGCCACATGGATAATGCCGAGACAGCCGAATTTCTGGCCACAACCTACCACACCGAGTTGACTCACATTTTTTTATGCCATCTGAGCCTCGACAACAACCACCCACAACTCGCCTACAAGACCATAGAAAACCGACTTTACAACGAAGGTATTCGCGTGGGAAAGGATGTAGAACTGGTAACATTGGCTCGCAATCATGCCTCACAGCTATACTGTTTTGAAAAATAATAATTTTTTTTGCCAAAAGTATTGCATAATACAAAATAAGTGTTTACCTTTGCAACCGCAAAGACAAAATAACACATGACTCCGTAGCTCAGTTGGTAGAGCAAATGACTCTTAATCATTGGGTCGAGAGTTCGAGCCTCTCCGGGGTCACCACAAAGCGATGAAGATTTTTCTTCATCGCTTTTGTTTTTTTATATTTTCGCATCGAAGCGGATCAGCCAAAACGGGGGACAGCCGAAACTGAGGGTAACGAATAGGGTTAATAGTAAAATGACAGGATAAAAACGAGATACAAAATCCGGCTTATTGGTCAAAATTCCTAATTCATAAAAGGTCGGATATTTTTCGCATTGAAGCGGTTCGGTAGAAACCGAAGGTTGTGGATGTCTCAGGGCAACAAATACATCCTGATGGCAGAGGTAGTAAGTAAAGAATTTTTCGCTCCCCACCGGAATTTCATACTGAGCCACAATAAGCCGCAAACGCAGCAATAAATTATAAAAAAAGAGGACGACTAAAAATCACTTTTTAGTCGTCCTCTTTGCTGGGTGGAAGATGGGATTCGAACCCACGACACCTGGAACCACAATCCAGTGCTCTAACCTACTGAGCTACATCCACCATTTTCAATTGCGATGCAAAGGTAAGCACTTATTTTGTATTATGCAATAGTTTCAGCCTCATTTTTTCAATATTTTTTCAACTTGGGGTTTCGCAAAAGTTGCGAGTCTATCTCTCAACAGGTCATATCACACTGATATTCAACGAAAAAGGCAGCTTACAGTACTGTAAGCTGCCTTTTGTATTCATTATGTACATTATTACAATCGTACCTTAGCGACCTTGTTACCCACAGTAACAATATACACACCACGTTGTGCCATATCAATGGTCGAAGATTGACCTTCATACACCAACGAGCCGGTAATGTCGTAAACTCTTACAACTTCGCCCTGATTGTTATTTACAAATATAGTACCGGCACTTACACCTATTGTCAACGTCGACAACTCACGATGTGCAACACCTGCCGAGGGGTCGTTCTGCCATGCAAACACCGGATAACCATTGTTGAGGTTCTTGGTATCAAGCTGCCAAGGTTGACTCTCTTGTCCACCATTGAGCAAGGTTATCATCGTCTCCGATTTCATATCACTCTCCGACTTCTTTACGATACCCGATGCCTCCTCAAATGTGCCATTGTCAAGAAAATAACAATTCTGCAACATTACTTTATACTCGGCATCTCCAACAATAGGCTCGGGCTTAGAGAGGAAACTCTCGGCAGCTACTATCGTACCTATGTTGTAACAATTGGCAATTGTTGTACCTGTATCGTAAGCCGAACCTACAATACCGCCTACAAACCATCCATTGGGCGATTCGATATGACCGGCATTATAACAGTTGGTAATATCCACTCCATATTGAGCCGTTCCCACTATACCACCCACATCACTGTTACCGGCAATCGTTCCGGCAAAGTAACAGCGGTCGATAACTGCATCGTTAGAACCTACGGCTACTATACCACCGGTTCCAAATGTCGAACTACTATTGACCGTAGCAAGACTGAAACAGCACTGCAAAGTACCACCATTCATCTGACCTACCAAGCTTGCTGTAAGTTCGCCTCCGGTAATGATGGAACGACTGCCAAGTCCTACATTCTTTACTACCGAACCTTCACTGAGACATGCAAAAAGACCGGTTCCACCCACTGCTTGAAAATCGGTAGCTACATATTCGATGTGAATGTTATCAATTACTTTAAAATTACCATTAAAGGTTCCAAGGAAATATTTAGACTCATCTATGAGAGAACCCTCGGGATCATCGGCATTAACATATTCGTCGAAAAATCCTATGGGCAGAATTTTGTATCCGGCATCGGCCGACATATCAAGATTATTAATAAGACTCACATACTCACCTTGAAATGTGCGACCCGATGTCACCTCCTCTTGAAAGTATGCCAGATGCTGTTCTGTCTCAATAAGATAAGGAGAGGTCGACGAGCCATCGCCATTGACCCAAGGTTGAGAAGTACCATCCCATGCAGCCGACATCGACAAGGTGGTAAGAGCTGCAACAGTCGTTAGAAAGTAGTTTTTCATCATAACTTTAATTTATTAATGGTTTATATTATTGTATTGCTCGGGATTTCATCACTCCGAACACATTTACAAAGATAAAAGGAACTATAATATACTCAACGGAGTAATCAATATTTTAACATCAATTCACACACCGATGGCGTTTCATTATATAAGTCGGTAAACAAATTGCGAACCGTTATATCTCATAGCAAGTAATCCCCAACGCACAAATCGAGCCAGCAGATCACAGGCCTCACGTCGCGTAACACCTGCCTTACGACACACTTGCGATATACTACACTCCTCCTCTTGCGATATAAAGTTGAGAAGATCATGCTCACGTTGCCTAAACGAAAAATTGGCCGGCACCCCATCATTCAACTGTCGCCACAATTGCAGATGAACAGGAGTGGCAAGTATATTTTCATCGGCAATACGCACATACGCCCACTTACGACCATTTTCGTCGATAGCCATTACCGGCTTGCATGACGAGGGTGATATTTGTGCAACAAGCACCGTCCGTCCCTCCACGCGATATGGCTGCATGACCACACTCACCTCAGGATAACAATACAATCGAGCCGCAGCCTCTATCATATAAGCCTCTTCATCACTACGCACACCCGCAATCCTACCATTATCCTTCACACCGATAAGCAGTCGACCTCCTTGTGTATTGGCAAAGGCCGACAAGGTGCGTGCTATCTTGCGAGCATCGGATATTTCATACTTAAAATCCTGCTCGACATGCTCACCTTGCTCTATGAGAGTGTGAATATAAGAGGTATCATCCATATTTTTCATCACTGCAAAGATACTATAAGATTTTTTATTTGCGAAAAGTTCTAATTAAAGACATCGATATACAGCTTTTTCACTAACTTTGCACTCACAAATTTCAGATAATAAATAAAACAGTTCATTCATATTATGGTTAATCGTGTAATTATACGCTCCAAGGTAGTACAAGTAGCATACTCCTACTTCATCACAGAAAACAAAAGCATCAAAGATGCCGAGAACGAATTACTCCACAGCCTCGCCAAAGGTCATGAATTATATTATGCACTACTTCAACTGATGATTGACCTCACCGACCTGCAAGCACAACGCTTGGATGCAGCTCGCAATAAATATTTACCTACCGAAGAGGAACGCAACCCCAACATGCGTTTTGTTGAGAATCAATTCATTAAAGCTCTACGGAACAATATCGACTATATCGAACACTACAACGACAAGCCATTCTCATGGAGCGTTGTAGCAGAGAGTTTCTTAAACAAGATGCTCGATACTATCACTTCATCGGACGAATATCGAGCCTACATGAATGGTCCGTTCAACGATACCGAACAAGATTGCGAATTGTGGAGAGTACTGTTCAAGACCTACATCGCACCATCCGACGAATTGACCGACGCTATCGAAAATATCTCGCTATACTGGAACGAAGAACTCAACATTGAAGCTACATTTGTACTGAAAACCATCAAACAGTTCCGCAAAGAATACGAAAATGTAAAGTTGCTCCCCATGTACAAGGACGAAGACGACCGCAAGTTTGCCCTCGACCTGCTACACAACACACTCCGCAACGAAAAGTTATACCGCAGTTACATAGAACGATTTACCAAAAACTGGGAAATAGAACGTATCGCATTCATGGACGTTGTCATCATGATGACAGCCATCAGCGAACTACTGCAAGAACCCACCATACCCACCATCGTCACACTCAACGAATACATCGAGTTAGCCAAGACATTCAGCACCGAACAGAGTGGAACATTTGTCAATGGCGTATTGGATGCAATCGTTAAGGAGCTTAAAAAAGACGGAGTAATAACCAAGAATTAAAATATTTGTTATATATTTGAACGTTATTTGTCAAATGTGACAATAACGACCTCAATAAATTAACTCAAAAAACGATAAACAATTATGACACTTTCAACAATCTTATTACAAGCAGCAGCCCAAAGCTCAGGCTGGAGTAGCATTATCATGATGGTAGCACTCATCGCCATCTTCTACTTCTTCATGATTCGTCCCCAACAAAAACGTCAAAAGGAGATACAAAAAGCTCGTGAAGCCCTTGCCAATGGCGACAAAATCATCACAGCCGGTGGCATATATGGAAAAGTAAAAGAAGTCAGCGAAAAATACTTCATCATCGAGATTGCCGATAACACACGCATAAGAATAGCCAAAGACTCAGTATACCCCGCTGCCGACGAAACTCCCCGCGAAGCATAATAATAAAAATTAAATACATAAGCCAAGCGAGGACGCAACCAATGTGTCCTCGCTTGGCTTAAACGACACACGTTATGAGTCCATCCAATCTACACCTACGCCTAACAAACCTACTCAATCGACTGAAAAAAATCACCCGCTCGCCACAAGGCAAAGAACTACTCACATTCTTAGTCTTTCTACTACTGGCAGCAGGAGTATGGTGCATACTCGCCATCAATGAAAACCGCGAACGCTCCGTACAGATCCCCATCGAGATGGTCAACATCCCCGATCAGACCATGTTGTTGCAGAACATGCCCACCCACATCGAAGCCCGCATCCGCGACAAAGCATCGGTATTATTGAGCTACAACATAGGCAAAATACAACCCATCAAGATAGACTTTAACGATCACAACAACCTCAAAGACGCTGTTATAATCAACAACAACAGCCTCGCAGGATACGCACATCAACAACTCAAAGCAACAACATCGATACTATCGTTTACCCCCGACTCCATACGCGTATCCTACACACAAGGACAAGGCAAAAGAGTACCTGTCATCCCCTCAGGCAACGTCACAACACTACCACACTGCACAGCCACCGACAGTATATACACCACCCCCGACAGCGTAACAGTATATGGCTCGGTAAACACACTGAGAAAAATAGACTGCGTCTACACCGAAGACTTTGAATTACTCAACATCAGCGACACCGCACGACACGAAGTAAAAATAAAAGAAATACCACAAACACGCATCGTCCCCGACCACACCACAATAATAGTACCCGTCGAAGAATACACCGGCAAGACCATAACCGTACCCATCACCATAAGCAACATACCCGACAAATACGCCGTCATGACATTCCCATCAAGCGTACAAGTATCATTCCTCGTCCCCATAAGCCAATACTCTTCGGTAACAAGCGACAACTTCTTGGTAGGAAATGACTTCTCGGCATTCGAGCAAGCCAACGGCTCATACGCACCACTCATCGTCAAGTCAGGAATCAGATACATACGCAACATCACCCTCTCACAAGACAGCGTTGAATACATCATCAATGTAAATACACACCAACAATAAATAACATGAGCCACATCGAAATAGGCATCACAGGAGGTATCGGAAGCGGCAAAAGCATCATATCCCACATATTACGCACCATGCAATACCCCGTGTACGACACCGACAGCCAAGCCAAACGCCTGATGAACACCCCCACCCTACAACAACAACTTCAACAACAATGGGGCAACAACATCTTCAACAACGACGGCTCACTCAATCGGCAACAACTCGCAACCATCGTATTCAACAACCCCACCCAACTCGCAATACTCAACAACATCGTACACCCCGCCGTACGACACGACTACACACAATGGGTAACACAACAACAATCACACATCGTCTTTGTCGAGAGTGCCATACTGCAACAAGCCCACATGACCGACACCCTACACCATGTATGGATAGTACAAGCCGACCGCGAAACACGCATTGACCGAGTCATCAAACGCAACAATTGCACACGACAAGAAGTAGAAGCACGCATCGCATCGCAACAACTAACCATAACCCATCCACACACACACATCATCAATAACGACAACAACCATGCCATATTACCACAAATCATAAAGTTACTGAAAGAACTACAACATTAACACTTTTTTCCCACCCACAACGTTGGCAATATCACAATCGAATATTATCTTTGCAAAACATTATAACAAACCAATAATATATAACAAAATGCTGAAAACAATACTCGCCATATCAGGCAAACCCGGACTGTTCCGACTCGTATCGCAAGGTAAAAACATGCTCGTCGTAGAATCATTACTCACAGGCAAACGTACACCCGCATACAACCACGAAAAAATAATTTCATTAGGTGATATAGCCATGTTTACCGACAGCGACGAAGTACCCCTAAACGAAGTATTCGAAAGCATGCGACAACTCGAAAACGGAGCAAAAGCATCAATTGCCACTAACGACAGCGAGAAAAATCTCCGCGAATACTTAGCCAAAGTACTACCCAACTTCGACCGCGACCGCGTGTACACAACCGACATCAAGAAACTCATTACATGGTACAACATACTCATTGACAACGGATTCACAAGTTTCAATGACAAAGAAGAACAAAAACAAGAGAACGAAGCAGCACAATAACATCACAGCTTCAATAAATAAAAACACACGAAGCTGAGTCAAAATGCAATTGCTCACTTGAAAATTCCATTGAAAATTTTCAAGATTAAAACTCAGGAATCAGAAAAGTCCATTTCTATACCTCATTGTAGGGGTGAGAAATGGACTTTCCATTATTACCTATGAGTAAGATTCTTTCAGACTGTAACTTGTGAGCCTAAAAATTTCTATCTTAGTCACCCTCTTTTACACACCAACATCACCCATTTTATCCACAACACACACACCAAGCAACAAAAGAAGAAAAAAAATTAAGATTTGGTTGAAACTAAGTAGAGATTTAAACAGAAAAAATCACAATATCACAATTAAAATTTCGCAACACTTGCATATTTCAAAACAAAGCACTATCTTTGCACTCGCAAAACGATGGTGCCATAGCTCAGTTGGTAGAGCAAAGGACTGAAAATCCTTGTGTCCCCGGTTCGATTCCTGGTGGCACCACAGCAAAGAAAAGCAAAACAACGTAAAATCCTGATTTTCAACGAAAATCGGGATTTT
>JAFXJY010000023.1 GCA_017531985.1 Bacteroidaceae bacterium | reverse complement strand
GGGTTCCACCTCTTCCCATTCCGAACAGAGAAGTTAAGCCCGGTCACGCCGATGGTACTGCGCAAGTGGGAGAGTAGGTAGCCGCCACATAAATCGCCCTGAGAACAAACGTTCTCGGGGCGATGTTTTTTTATAACCACCTACCTATCCCCTCTCTAATCGAAGTAAGACACTGCAACAACACCACCTCAACGCAGCGGAGAGGGTGTTGAGATAGCCGATAGCTACCATTGGCTGCATTGTGGATATGTGAGTATGTGTAGAGCAATAATTGTCGTGATGTTGTAAGCTGATTATTTTTTACAATAAACTATTGCGATTATGTTCAGCATCAAGAATAACTCTTGTTGGTGGTGATAGCTGTTAACTGCGTTTGCAGATGGACTTGAAGTTGCAGTAGGTGCAGTGTTCGAGTATTTGAGTCTGCTCGAAGTCGATTTTTTCATCAAAAAGTTCCTCCAAGCATTCGTTGAGCTTATTCTCAAATTCATCCTTCACGATGTTGTATTCAGTTAGTTGCTCTGTACCTATCTTGATAGATGGAACAAGTGTCGAGAATGCATCGCTAACCTTGTATATGAGTGGTTGTATAGCATCATGGTTGTCGGGGTTGGCTATTTGATATAGTTTACTGTAAAGTAAAATTTGGAAAATAGCTCCATACCCGTATAGTGCTTTGCTGTCGAATAACTCGTCGATGTTGGGTAATTCTACTTTGTCACGTCCGGTTTTATAATCGACTATGCGTAAGTGGTTTTTTACAAAATCGACTCTGTCGATGTAGGCTTTGAAACGCACTCTCTTGCCATTGCTGAGTTGTATGTATTGATTTCTTATGTCCAACTCCGATGCTATGTATATAAATGGAGTGAAGTTGTCGCAATCATATTGTAGTGTGCGTATAATGTATTCTTGTACGGTGTGTGCAATGATAAGATTTTCACCTGTAAGTCGGGGGGGTGCTGATGCAGATTCATCGGCATGGTAAAATATGATATTGAACCGCTTCTCGATGAGTTGCATGATGCCTTCGGGGTTGTTGATTATGGCAGTTAAATGCTCTCTTGTAACGTTCACACCTGTTATAATACCTTGCTCGTTACGACTTCCGTAGCGTTGTTTTATATCGTTGTATATGCATGCCATTACATCGTGATAGATGCTACCGAATATGCTACTATCGACCGATTCATTTATTTCATCCTCGGTATTGATGCCTTCGATATATTGCATATAGAACTGTAAGGGGCAGTTAAGATAGGTTTTAATACCACTGGCCGAAAGTGAAGGCTCTCTATTTACACCATTGTCAATGTATTGATGCAAGAGATTGGCCACACGTCCGGTCTTGGGGATAGATATGGGCAATACTCTTTCCGATTGTAATGTGTGTTCAGCGTTGATGGTCTTTATCTTATATTGTGGTAATATATGTGAATAGTGGTGTTGTAATTGGTAAATAAAGCGACTCATTTCTCCTCGTCGAAGTCCTTCTGTTCGACTATCGTATAACATATATACTCGCTTTGCACGAGCTATCATTCGATAGAAATAGTAGGCATAAATGCTGTCTTGATGTTCGGTGGTAACGAGGTTGAATCCACGACGCAGGTTGTAGGGGATAAAGCTACCTGCTACCTTTTTCATGGGAAATGTTCCTTCATTCATGGAGAGAATGATGATGTTGTCGAAATCGAGAGCCCTTGTTTCGAGTACTCCCATTACTTGCAGTCCTGATAGCGGTTCGCCTTCAAATGGTACTGAGAAGGATAGTTTGCCCAACAGCATAAAATATGTGCTTACTGCCATGCTTACACTGCCATGAGAGTCAATAACATCATTGAGCCGTACCACCATGTTCTTGTAGTGATAGATATATTCGTGTTCGAGTGCTTGTACATTAACATCCACTTGGGGAGCATCATCGATGTCGTGTGACTCGTCATAGGTTTTTCCCAAGAGATAGTCGAGAATGTCTATCAGATAATTGCCTGCATGTATCTTGTCGTCGGTGGTAATGGGGGTAAAGATAAGGTTGAGCAGACTGTGCTGTTCACGCAAGAAGTCGGCTAAAACATAAGCCATGTTCTTGATGTTCATTATGTTTAGTATGCTATCAGTCACTTTTGCACCTATGCACGACTTGACAAGTCGATGATTGAGAATAGCAGAAACTTCGATGTGATAGTACAAAGCACGACCATTGGAGAGTCTTACATGGCGTTGCAAGTTACTGATAGCATCGAATAAAGAGGCAATGGAGGAATTTTTCAAGGAATATCCCATTGTTATGTTAATGTTGTCAATCTCCTCGGGAATAGAGTATATGGTGGGGATAAGTAATTCCTCATCGGGTAGTACTATTGCTGTGCGTATTGCGTTTTCATTATTAATGATGTTTTCGTTTAATAGTTGCTTCAATATCTTGCCTGCTTGCTTGGTCTGTCCAATGCCCGATGCAACCGGAATAATAGTCATTTCCGGAGCTGTTGTAATGGTTTCGGTTACATCATATTGTGAAGGAAATTGTGAAATATTTCGTTCGATGAAATATCCGGCACGGTTCTCTTTGTCACAACTCATAGTAGGAGCATCGTAGTCCCAATAAAAGTCTCCTTGACCATTTCTTTTGTAATAATCGAGTAGGATACGCTCGGCCTCGGTCAGGGCGTTGAATCCTACAAAGACTATTTTATTACATTCGGAGGTTGCATTCAGTGTCCTGAGAGGGGGCAATTGATCAAGGCGAGCCATTTCGGCAACATGACGGAATATCATTCCTTCATATCCTGTACCTTCGGCCGACAATCGCTTGCGGAGCGAGTTGTATAATTGGTACATGATATTCCACAGACGATTGAACTCTATCTTCTTCACGCTTTCGGTATCGGGGATAAAGTAAGTGTCCCAGAAACGACGTATCACTTCAATCTGTTCAGGTTCAAGGTAGAGTTGGTCTAAGTCTTTTAAGTCCTTAATGTTGGTAAATAACTTGTGGGCATCAACCATGTATTTATCGACATCGTCGAAGTCGCCTGCCAACATCTCTCCCCAGAAAACGAAGCGATCGAATGGTTCGTCGGTGGGATATAGACGGATGTACTCTTCGTATAGTGTAAACAGCAAATCGAGTTTGTCGATGGGTTGAAGTTGAGCCAACTCACTCATGAGTGTATTGATGGTGAGGATACGAGGCGAGAAGATGGGGCGTGCGGCTATCTGTGAGAGATAGTGCTGAAAGAATTTTCCGCTACGACGGTTGGGAAAGACGAATGCAATGTGTGAAAGAGATTCCCCTTCGATGTTGAAAAAGTGTTGTGCAATGCGGTAAAGAAAAGGTTTCATAGCAATATGTTAAGGCTCATGGCTACGACAAGAAGCAAAGTGAATATAAGCAGGTTGAGAGATGTGCGACCCAAAAGCGGATTGAGTTCTTTGCCTTGTTTATGTAATAATGCACGATAGGTGGCGATGTGCATGACAATATAAATCAGTGGTAATAACAACAGTACATGAGGTTGTAATATCCACACATGCCAAGTACACATAATAGCGATAAAACCATTGAGCAGATACCATGTCGAGGCAAATCGTCGACCGAACAGTACCACCGTTGTGCGTTTGTTGCAAGCAGCGTCCTCCTCCATGTCGCGATAGTTATTGACCAATAGGATGTTGATGGATAATAATCCTTGTGCTACCGATGCTAAGAATACAGGAAGTGTAAATACTCCCGATTGTACATAATAGGTAAAATTGACAGCTATAAGACCGAAGAAAATAAATACTGTAACATCCCCCAGTCCGTATCTTGATAAGGGATAGGGACCGGCTGAATAAGCCATTGCAAAAAGGGCTATAATGATTCCTACCGGGATGAGTTGCCACCCCCCATAATAGACAAGTCCTAGTCCTACGCAACATGCAGCAGCCAGTACACATAGTGTGGCTATGAGCATGGCTCGCGGAGAGATAAGTCCCGATACGACTGCTCGTTGAGGTCCTACTCGATGGGGAGTGTCACCTCCTTTTTTGTAGTCGAAATAGTCATTACCCATGTTGGAGGCAATCTGTGCCAATAGAGCAAAAGTGAGGCACAACAATGCCGCACTCCACACAACTACTCCATCGTAGCAAGCATAGGCTGTGGCAGCTATTACGGGTGCTGCCGATGCCGGTAATGTGCGAGGTCGTGTAGCATCGATCCATGCTTGGCGTACTTCCTGCTTCATCTTATGATAGTTTTTTAGGGGATTTTATTGAGGTACGATAATTATTGGACTTCTATGTTATAGAGAGTGGTTACTAAAATACTTCGGTCACTATACGTAAATCGGGACGACCGGGTATTGAGGCAACAATCCATAACTGGTCATTCAGTATATTTACAATTTCTACCTTTTCACACATATAGTGTTTTACCGGTTGTCCGGGTGTATATATAGCAACCATGCCATCGGACAATGTACCCCGTTGTGTAAAGTCGCTTTTGGCCGATAGACGACAATAAGCTCCTGCCTCGGTCGTATAGGAGGCATATACATCGGTAAAATAGAATCCTAACGTTGTTGTTCCCTCAATACGACGACCGGCAGCATCAATGCCGGTCTCGAATGTTACTTGCAGAGCCGGTGTTGTCGCTGTGTAGACTGTTTCGGGCATCCAGTTCTCCACTCGGGGTTTTGATATGATTTCAAAGTCTTTCTGAGCAACACTCTTACCGATGGTGATGGTACAGGTTAGTTTCTCACCATCATTGCGACTGATGGTCAATGTACAATCGCCAAGTTTCATAGCTGTTACGGTAATGGTGTTATTATCGTTTTTGACACACTTAGCCTTGTCGTTATCGGTAGAGATGGTAAAGACGTCGGCTCCATTTACCATAATGATTTCATTCTCTCCTTCGACCATGTTAAGATTATTGCCACACGATAGAGTGAATGTCCCTTTGGTGTCATTGTCGGGTCTGCACGCAACAGTCGCACTACACCACAAAGCGACCAGTATGACATATAGAATGTGAGTGATACTCTTCATAGCTTTACTTTATTTATTCGGTTATATATACTCTTATTTTACCTTTTACCGATGAAGTTTCAAAGGATATAGTGTGCATGCCCACTTTGAGTGAAGAGGGTGAGAAGATATTATCGGGTAACACTATTCCATCTATATACCATGTTACAGGCTCGTAGTTATTACGCAATGTGAGATAGATATCGTCATCATTTTGTTTGTAACTTGCACGCAGTTCCTCAATGGCTATAATAGCAGGCTCGGAAGGCATGCACATTGCTCGCAACGTGATGTGAATGTCGTCGGGAATGTCATTGCATCGCAATATCATGAGTGTCTCATGTATACCGTAGTCTTGGGGATGGTAAGTTATGTGTATTATAGCTCCGTTGGTACTTGTAATCTCCTCGGCTGTCAGTTGCGATGGTGAAACTTCGAAATGACGATTATCTTCGATACTTATATCGATGGGCGATGTAATGTTCACGCCTTGTAATGCAATGTGTTCAGTCGTACTTGTATTGAGCTGTCCGTTAGCAAGTTGTACTACATCCCCATTCTTATAGTTAAGTGTAGGAGCAATAACCGGCTCGCCAACAAAGCGGAACGTATATTCGGTAGAGTCGCCCCAGATGTATTCGGCCAATTGTGGGTAATCGATAAATGGGTTGCGATTGTTCTGATGGCGATATACAGCATTGTTGCGGTCAATCTCTTTTTTACTCACCGGGTCTTGTCTATGCCATTGCAGCAGTAAGTTCTGCGAATAGGTGTTGAGAGTGGGATAACTGCCGGTTATAAACATGTTTGTTCCCAAGGAACGCCATGAGTAGTCTTGATAACAAGTTACGAAATACATGTACATGCGAGCGAAATCGCCTTTATACTCATCGGCAGGCTCAAATACGTTGAAAGAATAGCCGGTAGCTTTGCCCACTTTCGACACACCGTTGTCGAATGAGGGATTGCCTTCGACCTCGCCCAGTGCATAATTGGATTTAGCCGAATTGGCATTGGCATCGGATGGTACAAGGTGGTGCAAGTCGAATGAGCCATCGACCGTATAAGGATAATCGTCTCCCCACCAACTCTTAGGAACACTATGCTCAATGTTCATTTGCTTGTGTGAACCCGAAGCCGGGAAGTATCGTTGGATATTGGAGTACATATCCCATATCGACCCATCATCGCGGATGTCACTCTCTCGAAACACTACCCACGTTCCTTTGCTGCCATACTCTATGCGACGATGTTCCTTGATGAGCTTGTGTAATTCGGTTTTAAGGTCTCCTTTATTGCGACCCTCTAAATTGTTGGGGTAATAATCACGTGGCATCTCAGCTGCTGCATTTATGATACATAGGAGACTTGCCACGACTATTATCGTTTTCAATTTTGTCATACTGTAATTGTTTATTAAACAGGTGTAAGATAGTGTGCCGATTCGATATCTACTCCTCGCGAACAACCTATCTTTGTAATAGGTGCAAAGATAAGAAAATAGACCGTAATAACAATTTACTCGACTATTAATCTTCGTTACAGAAGTTGCCTTATTGGTAAGAAGCAAGGGTCAATAGGTGTGGTATTACGAAAAATATTTGTATTCTGAATGTGCTTTTTAAACACCTGATTATCAACTGTGTGCTTGGTGGCTGTATGTGTAAGTTCATGCGTGAGATGTGAAAATTGGCTTGTGACAAAAAGAATTTTTTACTAATTTTGCACTTCGGTAAGGCACAAAGTCTTATACAAGAAAATGAAACCGACTATATCCAACGTACACTCTATCAATCTCTTATTGGGTAATATTCTACCCAAGCATTGTTGTATGGAAAAGTGGAAGAGTACAGGACATCTGAATGGCTGAAATAGGGGAGATGCCTCGATTCATTTAGAAATTTATCATATTTTATATTTTAATCGTTAATTTATTATGAACAATTACAGATTGCTCATAATGTTGCTATGTGTAACATTATGTGCCGAAGTGTCGGCTATCTCATCAAGCCGGACAATACCTTTACACTCATCGCTTTCCGGTTTGACACAATGCGATGTGGTGCTTAGTATTGACGAAATGTTTCACCTTGCCGATGAGAATAGCAAGCAGCTACGTCCGTTGGTCAGTGGTCAGCATGAGGCTGAGCAAAACGTCAGTGTTGCCCGGTCGCAGCGATTGCCTGAAATCAACGTTGATGTTTCGTTTAGCTATTTGGGCAATGGTTTTATTACCGATCGTAACTTTACTCATTTCGAGCTGGCACCAATGCCTCACTATGGCAACAATTTTGCCATTGAAGCCAGTCAGGTAATCTATGCAGGAGGAGCCATTGAGCATGCTATCGATATGGCCGAGTTGCAATGCGACATGGCACGCTTGCAAGTTGATGAGAAGCGTAGTGCTATTCACTTTTTGCTTGTAGGTTTTTATCTCGAACTATACAAGTGTCGCAACCTATCTCTTGTACTGGAAGAAAACATTAACCGGACGCGTGAAGTATTAAAAGAGATGCAAGTACGTGAGGATGAAGGTATAGTTCTTCATAACGATATAACACGCTACGAATTGTTGCTATCTAATCTTGAACTTAGTCTTACGCAGATAAACAACACGTTGTCGATATTAAATCGCAATCTCACAACATCACTGGGGTTGGATGAAAGCATAGTTATTCTGCCCGACACTACTATTCTGCATCGGTCGATACCCGGTTCGAGATGTGAACATTGGATAAACGATGCGAAGGAAAATTCTTTATCATTGAAAATGGCTGAGACTGGCGTGAAGATGAGCCTTAAAAGTGAGGATATCATTCGTGCCGAACGTCTTCCTCACATAGCACTTTATGCAGGGTACAAGATGGACGGACCCATTACTATCGAAGTGCCTCCCATCAATAAGAACTTCAACTATTGGTTTGTGGGTGTGGGTGTAAACTACAAGATTTCATCGCTGTTCAAAACCAATAAGAGACTCAGTCGCAGCCGAGTTGCCACTCGCAAGGCCTTAGAGGAATATGCTGCTATTGAGGAAAAATTAACACTGGAAATAAATGCCGATTACGTTCGTTATCTTGAGGCGTTTGAAGAATTAAAAACGCAATACAAAAGCGTTGAGCTGGCAACACTCAATTATGATGTTACAGCCAATCGTTACCGCAACGACATGGCCATTATTACCGATATGCTCGATGCTTCGAATGCCAAGTTAGACGCTGAGCAGAAGTTGGTCAATGCACAGATTAATATTATTTACTATTACTATAAACTATTATACACATCAGGAATATTATGAGAAAAAAAGTAAAAAAAATTTTATCAGGTTTATTGATTATTGCCGTATTGATAGGAGGAGTTACATGGGTATCCTCTAAGTTTATTCATCTGGGAAATGTAGAGTTTACCGATAATGCACAAGTTAATCAACACATCGTACCTGTCAATAGCAGAGTGACCGGATTTATAAAAGAGATACGATTTGATGAATACTCTCATGTCATGAAGGGTGATACACTTGTTATCATCGAGGATAGTGAGTTTCGTCTGCGATTGGCACAGGCCAACGCCGACTATGCTAATGCCCTTGCTGGGAAAAATGTTACCGGTAGTAGTATTTCAACTATCAGTAACAACATAGCAGTCAATGAAGCTACCATTGAGGAGGCTCGCATTGTGTTGGAAAATGCTGAGAAAGATTACCATCGTTACGAAAACCTCCTTGCACAGAATGCTGTCACTCGCCAGCAATATGATGCCGTAAAGACTGATTATGAGGCCATGAAAGCTAAGTACGAGACGCTCAAACGTCAACGTCATTCGACGGCTCTTGCTCGTGATGAGTTGTCGCAAAGACTTACACAGAATAATGCCGGTATAGAATTGGCACAGGCGGCTCTCGCCTTGGCTCAACTTAATCTTTCCTATACCATTATCACTGCTCCTTGCGACGGTTATACGTCACACAAAAATATACAGGTAGGTCAGCTTGTGCAGCCGGGACAAACAATGGTGGAAATTGTTGACGAAAGTGATGTGTGGGTGATTGCCAATTACAAGGAGACACAAACAGCCAATATCGCGGAAGGCATGGCTGTCGATATAAAAGTTGATGCTATTCCCGGTATTACTTTCAATGGTGTAGTCAAGTCTTTATCGGCTTCGACCGGTGCAAGTGTTTCGTTGTTACCGCAGGATAATTCGGCAGGTAACTTTGTCAAGATAGAGCAACGTATTCCTGTTCGCATAGATTTTACGACCGATAATGAAGTCGATGATATGAAGCGTTTGCGGGCAGGACTGAATGTTGAATGCGAAGTAAAATATTGATGGGAGCAGGTGTTATAGAAAAAGGGAAATTCGATATTCCCGACGTACGAAGTATCGTTCCGCGTCGATTGAAACCTTGGATTTTCATTTTATTTGTACTGATATTTCAGCTGTCGGGTGGTGTTTATCTGGCAGCTGCCACTGACACCGTGGGAGCCAAAGCCTTGATGCATGAAGATGTCATGATGGCAGGATATGCATCATTGATAGGTATGTCGCTCAATTTTGCTGTGATGTTTCGACTTAAATTCCGGTTCTCACTTCGCACGAGCTTAAAGACGTGTAGCGTTGCCTTGATTATCTGTAACTTGATATGTATGCACACTACCAATGTCCCGCTTCTTGTGGCTACATGTTTTGTGGCAGGATGGTTCAGAATGTGGGGTACGTTTGCCTGCAATACGACTATTCAGTTATGGATAACACCGCGACGTGACATGGCCGAGTGGTTTTGTTTCATCTATCTGATAGTACAGGGTAGTATGCAACTCGATGGTATTATAGTGGTATATACCTCATTTCTCTATTCGTGGCAGTATATACACTGGTTGGTTATAGGTCTGCTGAGTGTTGTATTCTTGTTGACAACCCTGCTCGTTCATCACCATCGCAGCATGCCTAAGTTGCCACTTTTCGGCATCGACTGGTTAGGTGCATTGTTGTGGGGTGGGGTATTTATGTGTGTCGTGTTCATAGGCTTGTATGGCAATCACTACGACTGGTGGTACTCGGTACATATTCGCACTGCAACTATTCTTGCCGTTGTAGGAATATGTATCAATGTGTGGCGAATGGGATTTCTTCGTCATCCTTACATAGCTCCCATTGTGTGGAAGAACCGCATAATCATCAAGACTACTATTCTATATCTGATTATTGATTTTCTGGTCTCTACCGAACATGTTCTTGAACATGCATTGAGCGAAGTTATTTTAGGATATGACTCGGTAAATGCCATCTCGCTCAACGTCTATGTATTGGCAGGAGTGATATTCAGTTGTCTATTTTGCTATATCTTCTTTGCCAAGCGTCGTTGGCGATTTAAGACAATGACGCTTATCGGATTTATGTTTGCAGTCATCTACTTGGGTTACTTCTATTTTTTCATTGATTACAACTTGGAGAAAGAGATGCTTTTCATTCCCTTGTTCTTTCGAGGAGCAGCGGTTGTTACCTGTTCGATATGCTTTCTCACGGCTATATCGCAAGCCGGATTGCCTTTCCCCAATTTTGCACAAGCTCTTACTATAAATGGAGTGGTAAGTGCTGTCTTAGGTAGTACCGTAGGACCTGCTATATTGGGTGAGTGGTTTGAGCATACGATGGTTAAGAATGCAATGCTTATGGGAAGTAGCCTGACAGCCGTTAATCCCGATGTTGTACACATACCGATACCTCAACTATATGGCATGGTACAGCAGCATGCTATGATGGTTTCTATGAAAGAGATATTCGGTTGGCTGCTTATAATTGCCATTGTAATGATAATCATGCTGTTGGCTGTTGCCACCGATACGATACGACCTTCGGCTATTCATCCTAAGTGGAGTACTATCCGTAAAGGGTTCAAGAAAAGTCTCAAAATGTATCGCCGTTTGCCCATTCCTTATTTTCGCGACCGGTGGGATGCAACCCGAGCTGAATAGGTAGGTCTTTATATTACATAACGCACAACCTCGCAATGTCGGATGCAAGGTTGTGCGTTATGGTTGATGTGTAGTTGTTAACGGTGTCTATCGCACATAGTGGGGCATTTCGGCGGGAACAACCATCGATATTTCCACAAGACCTTTCACCACACCGTTTTCACGCCATGCGGTCTGATAAATAACCTTATGAAGACCTTCCTTCTCGATGGTGTAGGCATTGGTTCCTCCGGTGGCAAGCAGCTCACGAATCTTCTCTTGCGAGGCAGGGCTGTGGCAATTGAACATATTCTTACCGATGAGGTCGCCATGACGAGCAAATGTCTGACGAGCTTTTTCGTTCATATACAAGATGATGCCTTCGGTATCACACACCGTAACGGCACAATTCATTTCATCACTCCAAGGGTACATAGTTTTTCAGTTAGGATTGTTAATAAAAATGAGAGGCCGACTCATTGCTGAGGTGGCCTCTATGTGTAGACAATGTATTATTTCAGTGCATCGATGTTTTGTTGGTTCATCAGCTGCTTACCTTCGGTGGTGTAGAGGTAGTTGAGACGCTCGGCATAGGCCTTTTCAATCTTACCACGCACCATCTTCATGGTACTGTTTATCATCTGGTTTTGTTCGGTAAATGGCTCGGCAAGGATGGCAAGTCCGGTAGGTAACCAGCGGTCGGGGAACATGGTTTCGAGGTCACCACCTTTCTTAAAACGGGCTACCGAAGCATCGATGAGTTTCAATGCCGCTTTGCGTCCTTCCTCACTATCGAGTGTAAGACCTTGTTCTTTGAGAGCTGCACGCAGGCGGTCTTTGTTGGGAACGATAAGGGCTGTTGTATAGGCCGACTGGTTGTTGTACAACATTACTTGGTCGATATAGGGTGAGAGTTCGACAAGTGACTCTTCAATGCCTTCGGGGCTGTATTTTTCACCATCGCTCGATATGAGCAGACTCTTGAAACGTCCCTTGACATAGAGTAAGCCTTCGGCTGTCATGTAACCAAGGTCGCCGGTGTAGAGGTAGCCATCGCGAATGGTCTCGGCTGTCGATTCGGGATTTTTCCAGTAACCTGCCATCACGTTTTCTCCCTTCACTACGATTTCGCCCAGTTCGCCCAATGGCAACTCTTTTCCATCGCTGTCGCATATCTTCAACTCGATGGGTTTTACTAATTTACCACTCGAACCGAAGCGATACTTCTCAGGTCCGTTTGACGATATTACCGGTGTGGCTTCTGAGAGTCCATAACCTTGATACATGGGCATGCCTACGCCTACATAGAACTTTTGCAAATCTTTATCAAGCAATGCACCACCACCGATAAAGAAACGCAATTCGCCACCAAAGTTCTCACGAACCTTCGAGAATATAACTTTGTCAAAAAGTGCTACAATAGGTTTCAACAAGGCTCGGAAACCTTTGGGGTCGAGGTTGCTATCGCCGTAGTAGGTTTGTTTTATCTTCAAACCCATGTTGAAGAGTTTCTCGGTTGTTGCACCTTTGGCACGAATAGCACTCTCGATGTTCTTCTTAAACGTCTTGGCCAAGGCAGGAACGCTGAGGATGAAATGCGGACGCACTTCTTTGATGTTCTTGGGAATATTTTTAAGCGATTCCATGGGTGTGCGACCCACTTGTACGGTTGCCACCGTTGCACCTTGCGACATCATGATATAGAAACCTACGACGTGTGCGAAGCAGTGGTCGAGGGGCAGAATGATGAGTGTACGCCATGTCTGGTCGATAGCCACCAATGTGAGTGCCTGCTCGACATTGGCTGTGTAGTTACGGTGTGTGAGTACCACACCTTTGGGATCGGCGGTTGTACCACTGGTGTAGGTAATAGTGGCATAATCGTCGTTCTCGATAGAGCGACCTACTGCCAAGAACTCATCGAGAGTGTGCGATGCCAGAAACTCGTCGCCCATCTTCTGCAATTGGGCAAGCGACATCTCTCGCTCTTCGTATTCATCTATTTCATCAAATACTATTATTGTCTTGACGGCAGGTAATTTATCTTTGATAAGTCGCACTTTCTTCAATTGCTGTCCCGACACCATGATGTACTTGACATCTCCATGCAAGAGACGGAACATCAGATCGTTGCTTTCTTCGAGTTTGATTGATAATGGTACATTGATAGCACCGGCATAGAACATAGCCAATTCGCCTATAATCCACATGTTGCGACCTTCGCTAAGTAATGCCATTGTATCGCCTTTCTTTACTCCGAGTGCTTGCAATCCGGCTCCCAGACGATACACTTGTTCCTTGACTTGTGCGTATGTGGTAGGTTCAAATACCTTGTCGGTTTTCTCCAACAAGAATGTATTGTTGGGGTATAATTTCACCGACTGTTCAAAGAGGTCAACTAATGTTTTTTTCATACTTCTATTATGATTTTATGTTTAGTTTCACATTGTTTCTTACTGATTATTTGCGACCGGCTATGCGATCGATGATAACGGCAATAGCACCATCGCCGGTTACGTTACATGCTGTTCCAAAGCTGTCCATAGCTATGTACAGGGCTATCATGAGGGCTTGCTCCATCTCGCCGAAACCCAATATTCCTTCTAATATGCCCAGTGCTGCCATAATAGCTCCACCCGGCACTCCGGGTGCGGCTACCATCGTGATACCCAGCATGCATATAAAGCCGGCATAATTGCCCAACTCTACGCCCATGCCATTCATCAGTAGCACAGCCATTGAGCATGCCACAATCTTCATGGTGCTACCCGAAAGGTGTATGGTGGCACATAGCGGAATGACAAAAGTGGCTATATTGGGAGTGACTCCGTTCTTGATGGTCTGTTGCAGGGTTACGGGAATGGTTGCTGCCGACGACTGGGTTCCCAGAGCTGTAAAATAGGCAGGTAGCATATTACGCAGCATCACGAAGGGGTTCTTTTTACCCACCGCACCTGCTATGATGTACTGTACAATTAACAGCACGACGTGCATGATGAAGATGACAATGATAATTTTGAGGAACACCGATATGACCGATGCCACCTGTCCCGTCACTGTCATGTTGAGGAATATACCGAATATGTGCAAGGGGAGCAAGGGTACTATCACCTTGGTAATAACCATTGTGATAATATCGCGGAAGTCATCAGCAGCTTTTTTGAGGGTATGCCCCTCAATAGCCGACAGTCCCAGACCCACCGTAAAGGCTATGAGCAGTGCCGTCATGATGTCCATCAGCGGTGGCATGGCTACTGTGAAATAGGGTTTGAGCGATTCTTGTGTTTCACTTATCTCGCTTACTCCTTGCCCCGATGTTATCATGGTGGGGAATACAGGATCGCAAATGAAGAATGTGAAAAAACCTGAGAATAATGTAAAACCGTATGCCATTACCGCCGTAAGCAACAACATTCGTCCGGCCCCTTTACCAAGGTCGGCTATGGCAGGAATGATGAGTCCTACGATAATGAGAGGGATGGCAAAGGTCAGAAAATTGCCAAAAATCGAATTGAATGTAACAAATATGCGAGCTATCGCATCGGGCATAAATTGTCCCAATAATACACCCAATGCAACTGCAATGAGTACTTGTACAAGTAGTGATGGCTTTTTTATATTCATAGCATTATAATTGAAACTACAAATATACATTTTTTTTCAATTACGCTACATCTTCGAAGTCAAATTTTACTCATTTACACCGGCTGCGTTACACATTCATCTGCGACCTATGCAATTTGTCGGCATTTTGAACAACATAGTACAGCAATTTATGGAAGTTGCCCTGTGGAAGTTGTCGTAATAATTTTGTCGGTATTATTATTATCCTTATCTTTGCGGTAACAGCTAATAAAGAAAAGTCAATACTAATGGGAATATTCGATTTTTTTGGGAGTAAAAAAGAGACCGAAAAACGGTTGTTTTATAACACCGAAGTACACTGCCACATCCTGCCCGGCATTGACGATGGTTCGCCCGATGTTGCAACATCGGTATCGCTTGTCAAGCAGATGAAGGCTTGGGGCATCGAACGTATTGTTACTACATCGCACGTTACTGAAAGCACGTTTGAAAACACTCCGGCGACGATTACCGAGGCTTACAATCGGCTGAAAGAGGCTCTTGATAGCGAAGGTATCGAAATGCCGATACACACATCGGCCGAGTATAGAATGGATGAAAATTTCCTAACACAACTCGGCAACGCTGCTCTGTTGCCTTTCCCCGAGAACTATCTGCTCATAGAGAATTCTTTCTATCAGCCCTATTGGGAAATCAAAGAACTGATTTTCGACCTGCAACTGAAAGGATATACCCCCATTCTTGCTCATCCCGAGCGGTACATGTACTATCACAAGACCCCCAATATTTACAACGAACTGCATGACCAAGGTTGTTTGTTCCAAGTCAATCTCCTTTCGTTATCGGGGTATTACTCGGGCGTGGTGAAGAACATGGCATGGAAGCTACTCGAACAAGGTATGGTCGATTTCATTGGTAGTGACCTGCACCACATGTCGCATGTCAGCAACATCAACGACTACATTGGTAGTAAAGAATATCGCAAGCTGGCCGAGAAAGCCTCGGCAATACTCAACGATAAGTTGCAATTTTAAGCCTTTCCGCCACACAACCGCAGCGACGTATCACCGGTGCGTTGATGGTATAATTATATAAAATCAATAATATAATAACCGGACGCACCAGCGATGCGTCCGTACCTCATGATAACCCCGATGGCGAGGTAACCTTTTTTGCCCCTGCGAGCGAGGGGAGGTGGCACGTCAGTGCCGGAGGGATTAGAGATAGACTGCTATCGATGTAAATGTGATGGGGACGATGGTTGTTGAAAAGGTCTGAAACTGTTTATCCCAACTTTTCTTGTGCTTGGGGATGTCCTTGTGAGGCCGCTTGCCGGTACCAGTAGGCAGCTTCGTCGATGTCGGCTTCGCATCCTATGCCGTTTTCGAGTAGGTAGGCTGTTATGTATTGAGCCTCGACATCACCGGCTGTGGCAGCCATCTTGAAGCATTGTGCTGCCGTTGCGTGATTTTCTTCAACGCCCATACCGTTGAGGTAGCAGTATCCCAAGTTGTATTGAGCATCGATGTGACCTTGTCGAGCAGCTTTTTGATAATATTCGGCTTCTTGTTGTGGGTCGGGTGCTGTACCATGTCCGTTGTGGTAGCAGCGAGCCATGCAATATTGAGCCTCGGAGTAGCCTTGTTCGGCACTTCGCTTGAACCACTCGAAGGCGGTGTCGTACTCCATGCGGTCGTAGTACGATATGCCCACAAGCATTTGCGACTTGGGGTGACCTTTCTCGGCTGCCAAGCGGTAGTAGTGCATGGCCTTGTTGCTGTCGAAGGGGGTTCCTAATCCTTGCTCGTGGCAGTCGCCTATCTGGTACAAAGCATCAGGGTCGCCTTGGTTGCCGGCACATTCCAACCATTGTAGTGCTTGGGTGTAGTCTTGTGCCGTACCTACACCTTGCAGGTAGAACATGCCTACGTTGAATTGTGAGGTTACATCGCCTTGTCGGGCTGCCATGAGCCACCACTTGTGAGCCTCGGTGTTGTCGCATGCTACTCCTATACCGTTGTTGTAGCACACCCCAAGGTTATATTGGGCATCGACGTTGCCCGCGAGGGCTGCCTCACGCCACAATTTAAGACCTTCGGCTTGGTTCTTGGCGATGCCGTTTTCGCCGTTAAATAATTCTTCGCCTTTGTGAAACAAGCGGGCGGCACGTTCTTTGCTGTTCATGTGTTATAATTACTTTTTATTGAAGGGAACTTCCATAAATTCCACAGATTAATCCTTTATTCGTTAACGGGAACTCGCTTTTTGTTTTGATTGGAAGTTCCCATGCGTGCAAAGGTACTAAAATAGAATGAGAAGGAAAACTCCCAAAGGGTGGGATTTTCCTTCTCGCTGTGTACTAAGCCCGATAGAAGTTCCCTTCCATCCTGTTATGTTCCTCTCTTATGCAACGTAGCCTTGCGGTGCAGTGTGAAACCCGATGGGTGTGCGACGGCTGTCGGAGTCTTTGTCGGAAGATGAGTTGATAACGATGTCCTCGACTTCGATGGTCGAGAAGAAGGTAGCATCGTTGCGTTGAGGCGACTTCATCACACGCTTGGCCATGCGAGGAAGGATGCTGTGTGTAATCTGTTGCTTGATCCAGCGTGCGTTGCTGAAATATTTATCGCAGATGCTCAACTCTTTAATAATGCTCTTGTGAAGAAGCATCTTCGCTTCGTCGGTAAGGCGGAACGACATCTTGTCCAGATGATTGCAGGCTATCAGCAGTAGTTCGTCGGCATTGAAGTTCTCGAAGTGCCATATGTGAGGGAAACGACCTTTAAGACCGGTGTTGGTCTCCATCAGGGTGTTCATCTCCTCTTTGTAGCCGGCCATGATAACCAATAAGTCGGCTTGCTCTTGTGCGAGGATGGGAAGGAGAGCCTCAATAACGTGACGGCCGAAGTCCTTGCTTTGTGGCGAGTTATCGCCCAGCGAGTAGGCCTCATCGATGAAGAGAACATTACCTTTGGCATTTTCTAATATTTTCTGCATGTTCGACTCGGTATGACCGATGTACTCACCCACAAGATCTTTGCGTTCCAATGAGATGACCTCTCCTTTCGACAGCAGTCCCAATGAGTGAAATATCTTGCCTATCATCTTGGCAACAGTTGTCTTGCCGGTTCCGGGGCTGCCCGAGAAAATCATGTGATGGCAAGGTTGAGGTACATCGGGAAATCCCAGTTCGCGACGCTTGTGGTTGAACATCAGTTGGATTGACAAGTCAGTGAGATTGTTTTTTATCATATCCAGTCCCACCATCTCGTTCAGTTCGCTCAATATTTCGTTAATGTCGACCATGTTGACATCCTGTTCTATGACCGAGAAGTCAATATCGTCGGGAGTAATTTCCTGCAAATATTCCCAATTGCAGCGAGCAAACGTTGTGTCGGTATTGTAGCAGCGTTTACGCAGTTGCTTTACAACGTGGCTCTGTATAAAAAAGCTGATGCTCTCGTTGTTGTAATTGGCAAATTTGTTGCCCTGCTGTTCGAGTAATGTCATGTGATGGCATATGTGCGAAATAGCCCTTTCGGACAGCGTGTATTGGCAAGTCTGCTTGACGCAATTGATAAATTGAGCGGTTACTTCAATGGCTGTCGGGTGATTTTCTTCGAGCATATATTCAAAGTCGAAGAAGGGTTTCAGCTCGGGGAAGGTCTTAAAGAATCGTTCTATTTCGCGAGGAGTGTCGTACAGCGTTACACAGTTGTCGGCTACCAAGTACTTTTTCATGTATTTCAGTGCAGTGGTACGATTGTTGCTCAGCACCGACAGATTACACCATATACTCACTTGCTTAGAGTTGTCAAGGTTTTCCCAGTCATTCTCTTTCATTAGTTCATTGGCATCGATCCATTCAAAACAGTCGATGTAGTTGATGTATATATTGGCTGCCACAGCAGCATGTTCGGCGAATGGGGTAAAGTTGGGGCGTTCGCTGCTTACGACCAGACAGTGTTTCGTCGGAAGAAGATTCTTGCCGGCCTCGTTGTTGAGCTCAGTGACATGTTGGCGGATGCTGTACAGTTTCACGGCTTGTTTCTTTATCGAAGAAAGACCCGAAGTGGGGTAGATGGTGCGTAGCAACTTATCGTTGTTGTAAAACATCTGATAGATGTTGCTATGTACCTCCTCGATGTATTGGCTATCGTTGACTATGCAATGAGACTTGTCGGAGATATTGAAAGTAAGTGTCGACTTAGCCTCCTTATAGTCACCGATGATAAGTGTATACTGCTTGTTCTCCATCCAAGGATAGGTGGTCTCGTAGGTAAAGGTCGAATGTTTACCCGTTTCCATTTTGAAGCAAATCTCCTTGAAACTCACCACGTTCATGTCCTCGTCGATGCACAACCCTTTCAGGTTCTCATCACAGTTGAGTTGGTGAATATGTTCGATGTCGAACGATATGGGCAGAAGAGTCCCTGCCAGATTTCCGGTCGAAGTAATGCGAGCTTCCTTGATACCGGTGTAGGATGATTGTGCCGATACGACTGAAAGTCGGTATATCGAATAAGCCTCTTCATACTTGTAGTAGGGGCAAGCTGACGTAGCACCACTGATGATGATGATGTATTGACCTATGGGAAAATCCAGTGACGAGGTAAATTCGTAGTCTTCATTGGCAGTAACATATTTTTGAAAAAAGGCTGTGCATCGCCATCGCGGAAAATTGTCATAACCACGTGTGTCTCCATGACTGTCGACTCACTTGTCGTATCAGAGTCGAAACTGCAACATATATTCGACTCTTGGCTTTGAATGTCGTTCATGCTCAATGTTTCGTGTTCTTCGTTATCGTTGTTGAAACAGAGATAATTGCCACACCCAAAGATATAAAGATCGGTGATAGTACCATAGCTCTTGTCGGCACGAGGAACAAAGTAGGTCTTGTTATCCAACGCGATGGCCTTAACCGTTTTTTTCAGTTTTCTTATACGTGTTCCGTTGTAGTTGATGATATCGTAGATGTTGTTGAGCGATGTTGTACTATTGAGTTCGTTTGTTTCCATAATCATTCTTTTTTTAAGGTGTGTTTGATGAGATATTTCATGATTGAGAAACTGACACAATGTCAATTCTTATAATAGGAGTACATCCGTAGATGTGAGGGCATAGGACAGGTAGGTCGTACAAGTGTAGATGTAACGAAATACCGGTCGCAGCAAGTCGGGTTACGCAACACGTCGTATGATGAGTCGTGAGCCTGATGAGCGGCATCAACCCAAGGTTGAGCCGAGGCGTGGACATCGAGCCATGGAAGCCATTCCCCCATAGTTGCCGGCTCGATGACTTAAAATGTCAAAGAACACAATGAATTGAATAGTCACTCTCAACTGCATCAGTATAGGTGCAATTGTCTGAGGCTTTTTCGATCATTTGTGTTCAAGAGAATGTGTTGCATAGTTGTTGTGTTAACTTCTGTAAATTCTACTAATTTGTAATTCCCCTTGTGTTTTTCGTTTATGAGGTGTAATTATAGGATGAAAAAGACAACAACTTTTGATGAGCTATTGTCTTGTTCTGTTGTGACTCCGACAGGATTCAAACCTGTAACCTTCTGATCCGTAGTCAGATGCTCTATTCAGTTAAGCTACGGAGCCTCCTTGTAAAAATATTTGTGATTCCGACAGGATTCAAACCTGTAACCTTCTGATCCGTAGTCAGATGCTCTATTCAGTTAAGCTACGGAACCCCGTTTGCAGTGACTCCGACAGGATTCAAACCTGTAACCTTCTGATCCGTAGTCAGATGCTCTATTCAGTTAAGCTACGGAGCCTTTTGCGGTGCAAAGGTAATAATATTTTTTGAATTGAGATAATAAGTCAGTGACTTTTTTTTGATACTTTTTGTAACTGCCTGATTGATAACTATTGTGGTGTCAAAAAAAATTTCTTAGTTGATAAACTTGGGTGCAAAGAGCTGTATGCCTAATGTTACACCGAAGTTCCATTGCGATGTGGGCTTGTTGCAGTAGTTGCCATATATACTCAATGCAGCCCATGGCAGAGAGTAGACAACCGAAGCTTCGCCAAAGAATGTAAAAGACGTAAACGGATAGCCGTAATAGGTCTCGTAGCTACTATTTTCGTATATCGGGTATAATGGAGCAAAACAGTATAATTCGGTGCGAAGTTGCAGATTATTAATGATTTTCCACAGCGGAATAATACCGGCTGCGATGTAATGATTGGATCTCAATCCGGTATTGAATGTGTGTAGCGTTGAGGGGGTGGGATTGAAAGCCGGGGCTTGAATCATGGTTGCCGTATAGTTTTCGCAGAAACGATTGGTATTGAACATGAAGTCACCTCGCAATCCCACGGTTATGGGAAAATCGAACGGTAAGTAATATTGTGCCGATGCAAATAGTTGAATATAGTTGTGTGTAATCTTTTCGATGTTGTGAGGAACATTGATGGGGGAAAAACTTTCATTGCCGAAAATGTAACTTGCCGATGCTCTAAAACATCCACCCCGCGTGGGATAGGTAATGTTGTCGAGCCAATTACTCTCGATGCGTGCCGATATCATTCCTAAGCTATACTTGCTCTCGTCTCGAAGTTCACTGCTGTAATTTATCAGGTTGCTCTGGTAATAACGATCGATGAGGTAGCCATATCCGGCAGTAATCTCCATCTTGCCTCGGTCATCAATGGGAAATCCCATCGAGGCCTTGATATAGTTTTCGTTGACGGATATAAATGTTGGGGTATTGAAGTCGTAGAACAGCTTGGCACTCTCGTTGTAGTGTTGTATCTGGCTAACTAACTGCAATTGCAGGTATAAAGGTAATCGACGACCCACATCGATGCGACATGATAGCATGCCGGCCTGATAACGTTGCCCCAAATAGATACCGGCATCGAAATCGAGCGAATTGAGTCGCAATGTGTGATAGTGGGCACCGATGTATAACGAGTTGGAGTTGTGCGAGGAAAGAAATGCTCCCAATCCCACCGACAGACCTTCGCGACTCTTGGCTTCGATATATAAGTCGAACAGCCCGGTCTCCCTGTTGTACACTGCGTGGGGGCGAATATCAGCCAGTTTCTGAGTTGATATGCTACGGATATATCCGCGATAAACATCGTCGATGCTGAGAGTGCTGTCGTTCGAGAAGAATTGACGTGAAATATACTCTTTCTCACTCTCTTTTACTCCTTCGATGGTAATGTTTTTGTTAAATTGCATGTGAGGGGTACGACTCTTGAAAGCTTTCCGTTGTATGTGACGGGTTTCGGCCGACATCTCACGATGAACCCTGCTCTTTATTGAATCGGCCATTTGCAGTCCTATCTCGTAACCTTTTTCGTAGATGGCTTGTGCATCTTGGAAGTCAAACATGGTGTAATCTTGTGTAGGACACGTTATCACTATACCTTTTTCGGGAGCGATGGTGTAATCGTTCTTCTGCATCACGAACGACAATAGTTGCGATATCACGCTCTGTTCGTTTAATGGTACATCGGTCGTGTCGCTCGATGCCAAGCGACTGCCTATCATAAAGTCGGGGTGAAACTCTTCCTCCATCGGTTGTACAGGGAAGTTGTCGTATATACCACCATCGTACATCAGGTCACCATTGATACTGATGGGCTTGTAGGCTACGGGAATACTCATTGATGCACGCACTGCATCACCCAAGCTGCCTTTCGATAATACCTCTTTCTGTTTTTTATTGACGTTGGCTGCTATGGCTCGATAAGGGACAAATAATTTGTCAAAATCGCCACCACATTGTGCTGTGTAAGGATCAAACAACTCCATGAATGCAAAATTCATGGGCATGGGGTTGATAACGCTCTCGGGGAGAATGCGTTGCAGTATCTTTGTGGGATTCTTACTCGTGTCGTTCTTGAATATTCCAAGGTTGAGTGTGAATATTTCGGGCTTCTTTTCGGGTAGTGTGTAGTAGTACAACTCTTCCTTGGGTATCACACCGAATGCCCAGTCAAGGAATTCTTGTGAGGTCATCAAGGCAAGCATCTCGTCGGGGGTATAACCCATTGCATACAATGCTCCTACTATCGATCCCATCGATGTGCCGGTAATGTAGTCAATGGGGATATTATGCTCTTCAAGTGCTTTTATAAGACCTACATGTGCTATACCCTTAGCACCACCTCCACTCAGCACGAGACCCACAGTTTGCGACTGAGCAGTGAGTGCTGTACACAATATGATAAGATATATTATAAGTCTTTTCATCTTCTTTAATAAGAATCTTCTAATTCAATTGCAAACTTATAAAAAAAGTTCAATCGAGCCTCAACCGGCACAAATATTTTGGAATATTTTGTAAATCGTGACATTGATATGTGACTCAGGCAATGGATTGCACGGGTGCTAAACATCACTTAACAACGACAATTTGGAACATAACAATAATTTTATATACCTTTGCACCCTCAAAATGATTGGCACACCGGTATCTTGCGATGAGATGCCTATGTCGATTACTGCTGAAAATCAGTGGGGATTTGTTACGAGCAAGATTTCTTGCCGAGTGCAAGTCTTAGTGTAAACTTAAACACTTCGATATGAAGAAAATTTTTTCGTTCGTTGTAATATTGATGGTTCTCATATTGTTGCCATCGGCTTTGGCTCCTCAGCGACGAGGTATAAAGTTGGGCTGTGTGGCACCCGAAGTGACGTTGGGCGATACGGTGTTATTGTCGTCACTGACGAACAACAAGAACTACACGTTATTGCATTTCTGGGCGAGCTACGATGCAACGTCGCGAATAGCCAATAGGCAGTACAGCCGGCTTGTAGAGCAATATGATAGCACTCTTGTCCGTTATGTTGCAGTCTCGTATGAACATTATCCTGTTCTCTTTGACGAGATTATGAAACGTGATAAATTGTCGATCGACAATCAGTATTATGACCCTGCCGGAAGAAGTTCTACTCTTTACGAACAATATCGGCTGAACAAGGGATTTGCCACCTATCTGATAGATACACAAGGTACAATCATAGCTGTCAATCCCGATAAGACTACCATAGAAAATATTCTTGGTCAATAAGAAAAACTCGCAAACATCGAATGATAGTTTGCGAGTTTTTTTATAGTTGTATTGAAGAATGACTTGTCTCTACTGCAAGAACGGGTTATGCTGTATCTCGCGAGCAATAGTTGTTTCGCTGCCATGACCGGGATAAGCCACTGTATCGCCCGGCAAGGTAAATAGTTGTGTACGAATGGATGTCAGCAATTCCTCAAAGTCGCCACCCGGTAAGTCGGTGCGACCTATGCTGCCTTCGAACAGGGCATCTCCACAGAAAACACACCCCGACTCGGGCAGGTAGTAGGCAAGGCTGCCTTTTGAATGTCCCGGTACATGTAGTACCTCGATGGGTTCGTTACCCAGTTGCAAACGGTCTCCACCATGCAAGTAGTGACCTATGGCGATGGGTGCCTCCGGTAGGGGTGTTCCATACATGTCGGCCTGATAAGGCATTACCTCTAATAATGGTTCGTCGGCTTGACACGCCGATACTGGTACATTATAGGTGCGTGATACAAATGGCACACCGAAGTAATGGTCGAGATGTATGTGTGTGACAAGAAGATACTTGACTGTCAAATTGTTTTTCTCGATAAAGTTTTCCAGTACCTGACGCTCTCGCTTATAATAACAACCAGGATCAATGATGGCACACTCTCGGCTTGCCTCATCCCATATTACATATGTGAGTTCTTGAAATGCACTGAATGAAAATCGTGATACTTTCATATCCAATAAGTCTATTAGTTACACACTCTAATTGTCGATAAATCTCACCTATTATATATTATTGTGGTGTGGATTTACAGTAGTTATCTATATTTGTACATATATAACCTTTTTCGTCTCGAAATATTCCTCTTTAAAGAAGTCTTTCAGATCGAAATCGAGCAGGCGTTTCCGCAACGGAGCCATTTCAGCTTCCAGGTTGCCACCTTTTAGACATAACAAACCGTTGGCCATGGCATTATGTTGCTTGCTCGATATGTTTTTTCGCACTAATTTTACAAGGTCGGGGAGTGGCATCACAGCCCGACTGATAGCAAAGTCGAACTTCTGCTTTTCCTCCTCGATGCCGGCATGACGGAAGGTTACATTATTCAGCCCTATGGAGGTCGCTATCTCATTGGCTACACGCACCTTCTTGCCTATGCGGTCGATTAAGTGAAATTTACACTCCGGAAACATAATAGCCAATGGAATACCCGGAAATCCTCCTCCTGTGCCTACATCGACCAATGTTGTACCCGGTGTGAATTGTATTACTTGTGCTATACCCAACGAGTGCAGTATGTGATGTTCGTATAAGTTGTCTATGTCTTTACGCGAAATAACATTTATCTTAGCATTCCACTCGGGATATAATGACCCCAATGCTGTATATTGCTCTCGTTGTTGTTCACTCAGTTGTGGAAAATATTTTTCAATCAGTTCTATCATGACAAATATTGCTATAAGGCTTTGTATTTACTTACTTCGCATCTTTTTCGTAGTGCGATTGTATTGTTCTGACCTTGGGCGAAACGTATAGGTCGTAGGGCGTAACAATGGGTTGTTGTGGGTGGATGTAGTATCCGACAAAGGTGCTGTCGATGTTATATTCGCATAAGGGGCGTGGAGTGCATAATTCGATACCGAAATCCTCCTTGTAGATGTGATAGACAAGCTCTGCATTATAGTAGCTGTCATTATTTAAGCGAAGCTGATAGTCTTTGTCGCTGCCCATGTATTTCTTGAAGTCAATCTTTATTTCCTTGTCGGTTACACGAGCCACACTGTATTTATTCTTAAATCCATGATTGATAAACGAACCCAATGGCGTAAGCATCATGTTGTGGTGCATGTGTAGAACGTGGTATGAACCATCGTCCTTTTTTACGATAATACCACAATGGGTAATGTCGGAACCGGTCAGGTTTCTCCATGCTTTGCTCTCTTCGTTTACCTCGGTCTGGAAGATAATATCGCCTTCGCGTAGGGTGGTGTCTTTGCCACATCCTACACATAATATTAATACTATCAGGTAAAATAACTTTTTCATGTGTCGGTATTTATGGGTGATTACTTATTTTGCGTTGCTAAGTTACACATTATTATTGATATTTCATCATTCATCTCTGCCAAAAAGTCTTGTTCTGTGTAAAATATGTCATCTAATGCATTGATAATCATGTAATTTTGTCATCCCTGTGGATGCGGCATTTAATTTGCACTAAATGAAGCGAACATCGTTGTGGATGTAATGTTTTAATAACAGGTTACAAGTATTTATAGAACATACCTTCAAAGTATCAATCAATATTAAGAAAGTAAGAAAGGAGAAAAAGATATGAATTTTAATCAATTTACCATTAAGTCGCAAGAGGCTATACAGAAGGCGGTCGACTACACGACATCGCATGGCGGACAGTCGGTCGAACCGGTGCATCTGTTGCGTGCCGTTGTGGAGGTGGGTGATAGTCTGGTCGATTTTATATTCCAGAAGTTAAGTATCAGCAAGCAATCTTTGCTGCAATGGTGTGAGCGTTCTATTTCGTCACAACCGCGAGTGAGTGGTGGTGAGCCTTATCTGAGTCGTGAGGTTAATCAGGTGTTGCAACGAGCCAAGGAATACTCCGACAAGTTGGGCGATCGTTTTGTTGCTATCGAAGCCCTATTGATGGCCTTGCTGCTCGTCAAGAGTGAGGCTTCGGCTTATCTTGTCGATGCTGGTGCTACCGAGAAGGGTATAGGAGCAGCCATCGATGAGTTGCGACGGGGTAAAAAAGTAACCGACCAAGGTGCCGAAAACACCTATGATGCCTTGTCGAAATATGCAATCAACCTAAATGAACGAGCAAGAACCGGTAAGTTAGATCCTGTAATAGGTCGTGATGAAGAGATTCGTCGCGTGTTACAAATACTCAGTCGTCGCACCAAGAATAATCCTATTCTCATAGGAGAACCCGGTACCGGAAAGACTGCCATTGCCGAGGGGTTGGCTCACCGCATTGTGCGTGGTGATGTGCCTGAAAACTTAAAGACGAAGCAGATATTTTCGCTCGATATGGGAGCATTGATAGCCGGTGCTAAGTATAAAGGCGAATTTGAAGAGCGACTGAAAGCTGTTGTCAATGAGGTGATAGATGCCAATGGCGAGATAATCCTCTTTATCGATGAGATACATACCCTTGTGGGAGCGGGTAAAAGTGAAGGTGCAATGGATGCTGCCAATATTCTAAAACCGGCGTTGGCACGCGGCGAATTGCGTTCAATTGGTGCTACTACGCTCGATGAGTATCAAAAGTATTTCGAAAAAGATAAGGCTCTCGAACGTCGCTTTCAGATAGTGATGGTCAATGAACCCGATGAATTAAGTACTATATCGATACTGCGTGGGTTGAAAGAACGTTACGAAAATCATCACAAAGTTCGTATCAAAGACGATGCAATTATTGCTGCCGTACAATTGTCACAACGCTATATTACCGACCGCTTCTTGCCCGACAAAGCTATCGATCTGATTGATGAGGCTGCTGCCAAGTTGCGTCTCGAGGTCGATTCGGTACCTGAGGCATTGGATGAGATAAGCCGCAAACTTAAACAATTAGAAATAGAACGAGAGGCTATCAAGCGAGAGAATGATAAAGATAAACTTGACTCGCTGGGTCGCGAGATTGCCGACTTACGCGAGGAGGAAACTCAGTTGCATGCTAAATGGACTGCCGAGAAAGAACTTGTCAATCGTATTCAACAGGATAAAATAGATATCGAAAATCTTCGCTTCGAAGCCGAACGTGCCGAGCGTGAAGGTGACTATGGTCGTGTGGCTGAGATACGATATGCCAAGATAAAAGAGAAAGAGGATGATATTGCCGAAGTGCAAGCTCGCCTGCACGCGATGCAAGGTGACAAGGCTATGATAAAGGAGGAGGTAGAGGCTGAGGATATAGCCGATATTGTGTCTCGATGGACAGGAATACCTGTAAACAAGATGTTGCAAAGCGAACGGGAGAAGTTGTTACACCTTGAAGAGGAGTTGCACCGTCGTGTTGTGGGACAAGACGAAGCTATCCGAGCCATCTCCGATGCTGTGCGTCGGAGTCGTGCCGGACTCAATGACCCTCGTCGACCCATCGGTTCGTTTATCTTCTTGGGTACAACCGGTGTGGGAAAAACCGAGTTGGCTAAGGCTCTTGCCGAATACTTGTTTGACGATGAAAATATGCTGACACGCATCGACATGAGCGAATACCAAGAGAAATTCAGTGCTACTCGTCTCATAGGTTCGCCTCCGGGATATGTCGGTTACGACGAGGGTGGACAACTCACCGAGGCGATTCGTCGCAAACCCTATTCGGTCGTTCTCTTTGATGAGATAGAGAAGGCTCATCCCGACATTTTTAATGTGCTATTACAGGTGCTTGATGATGGACGTCTTACCGACAATAAAGGACGGCTTGTCAACTTCAAGAATACTATTATTATCATGACTTCCAATATGGGTTCGCATCTCATTCGTGATAATTTCTCGAAGATTACACCCGACAATCGTGAACATATTATCGAAGAAACTCGCGATGCCGTTGTCGGAATGCTGCGTCAAACCATCCGTCCTGAGTTTCTTAATCGTATCGATGAGACCATCATGTTTACGCCCCTTAGTGAAAGTGAAATTCGCGAAATTGTAACTATGCAGATAGACGCCGTACGCGGCATGTTGGCGAAGAATGGAGTGCAGTTGGTGGTCAGTGATGCTGCCGTGGCGTTACTCACTCGCGAAGGATACGACCCCGAGTATGGAGCCCGACCTGTGAAGAGGGTTATACAACGACAACTGCTCAACACGCTGTCGAAGGAATTACTTGCCGGAAAAATCGATAACAATCGCCCCATTATTGTCGATGTGGCTGATGATGAGCTGGTTTTTAATAATTAAGGCGAGTTAGCTTCCGTTGGTTACTCGAAAGTGACTCATGGAAATCCCCAATAGAGAGTGAGTGGATGTGGCAACATATCTGCTCACTCTCGGTGTATGGTAGATGTTTTATTTTATAATTAAAGTGGTTGTTTTTTCTATGAAATGTAATATTTATGAGAATTGGTTGTTAAATTATTTAAAAACATTGTTTTTTTATGTTGTAAAAATGTGTTTAATAACAGATTATTCTTTATCTTTGCCAAGTGTTTTTCATAGTATTAGATTAAGATTAAGGTTAACTAAGATTGGTTGTCGAGAGACAATCAATTCTTTTTTTTATAAGCTAATATCCTGAATAATAATAAATTCGGTATGCTTTGCGTGGTTCGATAGCGGCTGAATGTACACGCGTTGTCGAGGTTGTGGTTGTTATAACGTCGATATAAATTGCTCGGCAGCTGCAAGACTATCAATTTTTCCAACATCCAACATCGCGAAATTGTGAGGTGTATAGCTGGCTATCGAGTGTGAGTCCATCATGTCGAGATAGAAATTAATGATAGAGAACTTGTCGGGTTGTGGTTGCATCAATGTAAAGATGTGAGGCGATACAACGTGAATGCCGGCAAAGGCTGATTTACGCAGCCGAGTGACATCTAAGTTGCAAGGTTTTAGCTCTCCGCTTTTAGTGTTGCACCACCCTTTCAGAAGGTTATTTTCATCGAAAAACAAGTATCTACTACTCTCTCTCTCGCTGGTTACAACGGTGGCGAGACGGTCGGGTGTGTGTGCTGCAAGGAGCTGTTTCAAGTCGATATTTGATAATATATCGGCATTGTGAACCAGAATGGGTTCGTCGCCTCGAAACAACGGTGCCGCATGTCGCAGACCACCACCGGTGTCTAATAATTGTTCGCTTTCGTCTGATATGACAATGTGCATGCCGTAGTCATGTGTGGCGATATACTCCTTGATGAGATGAGCCAGATGATGTACATTAATAACTACATAAGAGCAGCCGGCTTGTTGTAGTTTTACCAACAAATGGTGTAGCAAGGGCTTGCCGTTGACAGGGACGAGTGCCTTGGGTACTGTATCGGTGATAGGACGTAGTCGGGTTCCTAACCCGGCTGCAAAAATCATAGCTTGCATAGTGTTAAAGAGGCATAAAATGTTGAGTAATGTTTTGCTCGCGATGAATGAGTTGTACTTCTATATTGTATTTGCGATGTATATGCTGTGCCAAGGCTTGTGCCGAATAGACCGATCGGTGTTGCCCTCCTGTACAGCCGAAAGAGACTTGCAACGAAGTAAAACCTCTGCTCAAATATCGTTCGATCGATGCATCGACCAAGGCGTATGTGTGGTCGAGGAACGAAAGTATCTCGCCGTCCTTTTCGAGAAATTCTATAACAGCAGCATCGTTACCGGTAAGAGACTTATATTGTTCATAGCGTCCAGGGTTGTGGATGGCTCGGCAGTCAAATATATATCCACCTCCGTTCCCGCTATCGTCTCCGGGAAGTCCTTTTTTGTAAGAGAAGCTATAAACGGTGACACACAATGCATTGCGAGGTGCCTTGGCGTGAAAGCAAGGTAGGTCGCATACGGCTTGCAGCGTGGCGTGCAGGTGAGGGTAGGGTTGGGCAACGCCCTCATCAAGTAGTGAACGCACAATGTCGATGCTCTGAGGTATACTTTGTAGAAATAACTCTTTACGTTCGAAGTATCCTCTGAAACCGTAAGCCCCTAAAACTTGCATAGTACGGAAGAGTACAAAAAGTTTTAATTCTTGGATAAACCTCTCTTCGTTGAGATGCGGATAATAGAGACGAAGTGTTGCGATATATTCATGTGTGAGTCGTTGACGCAGTGCGATGGGGTATTGGGCTCGCGATTGCCACAAGAATGAGGCTACATCGTAGTGGACCGCACCATAACGTCCTCCTTGAAAGTCGATGAAATATGGTTTCTCGTCCACAATCATTACATTGCGACTCTGAAAATCGCGGTACATAAATCCCTGTGGCTCGGCTTTCAGAAGATGTTCTGTCAGGAGTTCGAAATCGTCCTGCAACTTATTTTCATGAAAATTAACTCCGGTAGCTTTGAGAAAACAGTATTTAAAATAGTTGAGGTCGTACATGATGGTACGTTCGTCAAAAATACCCGAAGGATAGCACTGCGAGTAGTCCATGTTACGATGACCTTCGACCTGAATACTTACCAGCGACTGAATGGTTTGAGATAAGATTTTAGTAGATTTTTCATTCCATTCACCGCTCTTGCGGCAAGGTGCCAAATAGTCGTATAGTGAAGTGTTGCCCAAGTCGGTTTGAAGATATCGCAAGCCATCTTCACTCACGCACAAGACTTTCGGCACAGGCAGTCCGGCTTCGTACAAATGTTGTGACAACGTGACGAATGCCCGATTTTCGTCGACACTTTCGCCCACAACACCCACTGATGATGTGCCACCCGATTGTATGCGATAGTAACGCCGAGCCGAGCCGGCTGCCGTCAGTGGTTGTACCATAGTTGGCTGAGTGCCATAATATGCCGTATATAAATCTTTAAGTTGTTTCATATTATTTGCTGTTTGTGATAACAAAGATAGTGATAAGCGAGCGAGAAATATCAAGCTTGCTTGAATATTTTTCACAGCGAGTGATAGTATCATCGCGGTTTACCGCAAAGATAGGAAGAAATTCGTTGAATAGTGAAATCAAGGAGCGAAATATTAGGCGGACGTAAGTCTTGTGGAATTTTTAGGTTGAAAAATGTAGTCTAAAACTTTGTATAGTCATCGGCTTATTACTAACTTCGCCACCAAATTAAAAAAAATAGATTAAACGTATGCTTGATTTTCTTACAGCCCATCATTTGTTGGGACTTGTCATAGGTGTAAGTACATTTCTTATCATAGGGATATTTCATCCCATAGTAATCAAGGCACATTATCATTGGGGCGTGGGCTGCTGGTGGGTATTTTTGCTATTGGGAATAATAGGTGTAATAGCCTCTATATGGGTTGAAAACGTAATGTGGTCGTCCCTCTTGGGAGTCTTTTCGTTCTCATCCTTTTGGACGATTAAGGAGTTGTTCGAACAACAAGAGCGTGTCCGTAAAGGATGGTTCCCTAAGAATCCCAAACGTAAATATCCCTTCTGAAATACTCGGTTTTAGCTACTTAGCCGAGTGATATAAAAGTTTTATACAATATTATGAGTAAAAAGTTTTAATAGTATTTGAAAAATATATATCTTTGTAGACTTAAATTTATAAAGTAAACCTAAACTTAAAAATATTATGGAACTCGCAAATCTTGATTGGAATAGTCTTGGTTTCGGATATATCGATACCGACTATAACGTACGCTGTACTTACAAAGATGGTAAGTGGGGCGAACTCACAGTGACAGACAAAAAAACTATCGACTTGCACATGGCGGCTACTTGCCTCCACTATGGTCAAGAGTGCTTCGAAGGTATGAAAGCCTTCCGTGGTAAAGATGGTAAAATACGTATCTTCCGTCTTCGTGCCGGTGCTGAGCGTATGCAGACTTCTTGCCGCGGTATCCTTATGCCCGAAATGCCCATTGAACTCTACATGGAAGCTGTTCGTTTGGCAGTAAAGAAAAATGAGCGTTTTATTCCTCCCTATGAAAGCGATGCTTCATTGTACATTCGTCCTCTTATTATCGGTTCATCGGCACAAGTAGGTGTTAAGCCCGCTCAGGAATATACTCTCATCGTTTTTGTAACACCCGTAGGTCCATATTTCAAAGAGGGTATTAAGCCCACCAAGATGCGTATCATGCGTGAATATGACCGTGCAGCTCCCCTTGGTACTGGTCGTTACAAAGTAGGTGGTAACTATGCTGCCAGTCTTTCTTCTACTGTGATAGCTCACGAAGAGGGTTATTCAAATCCCATCTATCTTGATGCCAAAGAGAAAAAATATATTGATGAGTGTGGTGCTGCCAACTTCTTCGGTATCCGCGACAATACTTACATCACTCCTAAGAGCGACTCAATCCTTCCTTCTATTACCAACAAGTGCTTGCAAGCTCTCGCCGAGCACCTCGGCATGAAGGTTGAATGCCGTCCCGTTCTCGAAGAAGAATTGGCTACATTTGAGGAGGCTGCTGCTTGCGGTACTGCTGCCGTTATCAGCCCCATTTCTCAGATTGACGACCCCGTTCGTGGTGTAAGCTACACTTACACTACCGATGGTACAGTAGGTCCTTGCTGCCGTAAACTTTACGATTTGCTTTGTGCTATCCGTAAGGGTGAGACAGAAGACATCTTTGGTTGGAACGATATTCTTGAATAATATTACTTTTTATATAGCGAGGTGCTACCCATACGGGGTGGCACCTCGTTTTTTGTCAAAAAAAACAGTATGATTGATATAGCTCGCATATTTGCCAAGTATTATCGACCGCAGAGTGATCTGTTTCAACTTGTGTGGAAGCATAGCCAACAAGTGGCACAATTGGCACAAGAGATAGCCCTTGCACATCAACAACTTGACATTGATTATACTTTCCTTTACGAAGCTGCCATGCTTCATGATATAGGCGTCTTTCGCACACATGCACCATCTATCTTGTGTAATGGCGAAGCACCTTACTTGCAGCATGGAGTGATAGGTGCCGAGTTGTTGCGAAGTGAAGGATTAGAGGCTCATGCCCTTGTGTGTGAGCGACACATAGGCGTTGGATTGACTGTCGAAGATATAGTAAGGCAGAATCTGCCACTGCCGCAACGCGATATGTTGCCCGTTACAATAGAAGAAAAATTGGTGTGCTATGCCGATAATTTCTTTTCTAAATCTCATCCTACACGCATGAGAACTTATGAGCAGGTGCGTTCATCGGTAGCACGATTCGGCGAAAATAATCTGCTTCGATTTGATGCCCTTGCACAGCTCTTCGGCAAAGTCAATGAGCGATATTAACCCTCTCGGAAACACTATATTTCACCCTCTTGTCGTAGTAATAATCCGCAATAGATATTCAACCCTCGTCCGTCGGAGGACGTGCCATCATCCCAATGCGTCAGCCCACAGCCGTAGGGACGCACCACTGGTGCGTTGATGGTATAATTATATGAAAATCAATATATAAAACCGGACGCACCATTGGTGCGTCCCTACCTTATGAGAAAACACAATGGCGAAAGGTAACCTTTTCTGCCCCTGCGAGCGGTAGCGAGATAAGGGAAGTCCCCACAGGGGGAAGGGGTTGAGACCTAACGGATGCGTTCAAGCGAGCATGGTCTATCCATCTGATTATTATTTTTTTAACCCCTCTGTCTCGCTGAGGCTCGACGTCTCCCTTATATTTTCTCGCGAAAACACAGGGGCGAAGATGGTAACAACCAATACGTCGTAGACGTATCGCTATCGAAACCCCACGATGAAGCACGCAGTGCGTAATCGTGGGGTATATGGTGACAGGATACGCCACTACGTCGGAGACGTAGTACAG